>DATCOZ010000209.1:0-4052 GCA_036564345.1 Candidatus Dormiibacterota bacterium
GGAGGATCGTGACCTCGCCGATCGGCGGCGTGGGCCGCACGCGCCACAGATAGAGCCCGAGGAAGGCGAGCAGGGCGACGGCCGCGATGATCGGCAGGAAGACGAAGGGCGGCTTGAGCAGCAGCGCCAGCGGCGACGACCCACCGCCCGCCGGCGCGGCTCCCGGGACCGGGCTGGGGGAGGGGCTGGGGCTGGGCGAAGGGCTGGCCGTGTCAGTCGGGGTCGGCGTGGCTGCGGGCGCGGCCTCCACCGTGAAGCCGGAGCACACGTTGCCGTTCGACTCGCCGATGCAGATCTGATGATTCCCGGCGGGCGCGTTGTCGGGGATCACGAGCTGGATGGTGAAGTTGCCGCCGCCGTCGGTGTTGATGTCGGAGACGTGAGCGCCGTCGAAGAGCACCGCCAGGATCTGGTTGGCGTCGAGCCCGCTGCCGCTGAAGGTCACCCGGGTAGCCGGTGGCGCCGAGCCGGGGTTGAGGAAGATCGACCCCCGTGGCGTGGGGATCGGCGTCGACACCGGCGTTGGAGCAAGGGTTGGGCTCGCGCTGGGACTGGGGGTGGCACTGTGGCTTGGAATGGGGCTGAGTTTGGGGCTTGGGCTCTGTTTGGCATCCGGGCTCGAAGAAACGATGACATCCGAATAAGTGCTGGCGGCTACCTGCGTGGCCACAGGCAGCAAAGCGAAGGTCGCGGCGAACGCGCCGAGGACGAGAAAACGGGCCCCCCTCACAGCGTCACGGACGCTAGCAGGCGGGTGACGACAGAGTGGCCACAGGTTCAGACAACGCTCAGATCGGCGGCCAGGGTACGGACCAGCCCGAGCTCGGCGCCGGAAAGCGCCAGGACCGGTCCAGCACGCCGTCCACCCGGCGGCGCAGCAGCTGCAGCTCGCGCGCCGTTATCAGGCCTTTCAGCGTCCGGGGCAGGTCGCCCGACTCGAGGGCCCCGGCGGCCCGCTCGAGGTCGGCCCGGTAGGGCGCCGGCAGCGGCTCGCCGGCGAAGTCCCAGAGGATCGTCCGCAGCTTGGGGTCGACGTGGAACGTGAGGCCGTGGTCGATCACCCAGAGCCGGCCTGCGCCGTCCCGAAGGTGGTGGCCCGCCTTGCGGTCAGCGTTGTTGGTGAGCACGTCGAAGATCGCCACCGGCAGCAGCTCTTCCGGGCTCTGCTCGCGCACCTGGAAGAAGGCGCGGCGGGACTCGGCGTGGATGAAGAGCTGGAGCGAGCCGACGCCCAGCGGCGCCTCCCGCCGCGTGACCGTCGGAGGGATGAGCGGCCAGCCGAGGAAGCGCGCAAGCCGGTAGGACGCGACCTCCCGGCGATGGAGGGAGCCGGTCGGGAAGTCCCAGAGGGGCGACTCGCCCTGGGCCGGCTTGTAGACCGCGAGCGCTTCACCGCCGGCAACGCCGGGCGTCTCGAGCCGGGCGAGGTAGGTGTAGTTGCTCGAGTTGGGCAGAAGGCCCAGCAGCTCGACCCCGGGAGCGTCGAGGAGGACCTCCTCGGCCTCCTCGAAGCTCAGCTGGGGGCGCTCAGAAGATGGGCCTGGATCCATTCGCGGCGGGACACGGGTGGCCGCTGGGGTCGATCGGCAGGCCGCAGTAGTTGCAGGTCGGCCGGCCTCCGGCGAGCACCTCCTCGGCCTGCTCGGCGAAGCTCCGCACCTGTTCCGGCGTCACCCAGAGCCGGGCGGTGGCGGGATCTTCGCCCTCAGCCTCCACCTCGCGCGCGACGATGACGAACTTCCGCTTGCTCTCGTGGTAGCCGAGCCCGAGCTCGCCGATCGACCAGTGGGGCTCGCCAACCGCGGGCACCGCCTTGCCGGCGCCCGGCTTCAGCTCGGCGTCGGGCAGCTCCTGCGCCTCCAGCAGCTGGCGGGCGCGGGTGAGCAGCCCCTGGATGTGGAACTTCTCGCAGGCGAGCGTCATCTCCTTGGCGCCGTCGCGGGCGAGGAGGAAGAACCGACGGCTGCCCGGTTCGCCGACGGCGGCGGCGGCGATGAGGTCGACCGACTCCAGCTCGAAGCTCTGCGAGGCCATTCCCGAGCTCATTCTTCCACTTGCGCGCGGCCCACCCCTCCGAGGAGCCGCACCGGCGCACGGCGGCGACTCAGCCTTCGGGATCGGTCTCGATCGTCTCGGGGTCGCCGCCGACCGCTGCCGGCTCGGTTTCGTCGCCATCCGGAGCAGCCTCGACGAGAGGCTCGGCGGCGACGCTGTCGGCATCCCTGGGGACCCGCTTCTCGATCAGCGCCGTGAGCCGGCGGCGGTTGATCAGGACGAAGCGGTAGACGCCGCCGTGGTCGTCGAACTCGAGCCCTTCCTGGATCGGCTGGACGCGCGCCTCGGTCACCGAGAGGAAGCGGGTGCGGGTGGTCCGGTGCCAGCCGGCCACCGTCTGGTCGAGGGGCACGTTGACGAACCCGGTGACCACGAGCGGACCGCAGTAGAGCTTGACCCGGACCTTCCGGCCGGGCGCCTTGAGGTCGCTCTGGCTGGTACGCGTCTCCGAGGTCGGGATGAGGAGGAGGATCTCGTCGCGGTTGAGGGTCAGGCCGGGCACGGTGTCCCAGAGGCCGTCGCCCGAGGAATGGACCCGGATCTTGGCATCCTCGAGGTCGAGCAGCTCGTCCTCGTCGTTGGCGAGGTCGCTCATCCGGCGGGCCTGGTGCATCACGACCTTGCCGTGCACCTCGAGGTAGGTCGCGCCCAGCTCGGCAAGGGCTCCGATCTCGGTAACGTGAAGATCGTCCAAGGCCCCGCCAGCATAGGTCGGCCGGGTTTTGCCGTCCACCCGCCGGGGAATGAAGGTGAAGCGTTCCGAAGCGGACGCGGCCGACTGCCGGCGCACCGCTCCGGGCTGAAACAATGCGTGAGGAAACTTTCAACGACAAATCAAAAAACCCGGGAGGAAAGCCATGGCTAAGACCGTAGGCATCGACCTCGGGACGACCAACTCGGTCATCGCCGTCATGGAGGGCGGAGAGCCGGTCGTCATCCCGAACGCCGAGGGCGCACGGACGACACCGTCCGTCGTCGCCTTCACAAAGACCGGCGAGCGACTCGTCGGCAACCTGGCGCGCCGCCAGGCCGCCGTCAACCCTGAGAACACGATCGCTTCGATCAAGCGCTTCATGGGACGCAAGTCCAGCGAGGTCGAGAGCGAGCGCAAGATCGTCCCCTACGAGGTGAAGGCGGGGAAGGACGACCGCGTCGTCGTCTACGTCCCCAACGCGCAGAAGGAGTTCACACCCGAGGAGATCTCGGCGATGATCCTCCAGAAGCTCAAGGCCGACGCCGAGGCGTACCTGGGCGAGAAGGTGACCGACGCGGTCATCACCGTCCCCGCCTACTTCAACGACGCCCAGCGACAGGCGACCAAGAACGCCGGCCAGATCGCCGGCCTCAACGTGCTCCGCATCATCAACGAGCCGACCGCTGCTTCGCTGGCCTATGGGCTCGACAAGAAGACGAACGAGACGATCCTCGTCTTCGACCTCGGCGGCGGCACCTTCGACGTCTCCATCCTCGACGTCGGCGACGGCGTCTTCGAGGTCAAGGCGACCAATGGCGACACCCACCTCGGCGGCGACGACTACGACCGCCGGGTCGTCGACTGGTTGGCGGACGAGTTCAAGAAGGCCAACGGCATCGACCTCAAGGCCGATCGCCAGGCACTCCAGCGGCTCACCGAGGCTGCCGAGCGCGCCAAGATCGAGCTCAGCTCCCGCCTCGAGACCACGATCAACCTGCCCTTCATCACCGCCGACCAGACCGGGCCGAAGCACCTCGAGGTCACCCTCACCCGTGCCAAGTTCGAGCAGCTGACAACGGACCTGACCGAGCGCTGCCGGGGACCGTTCCTGGAAGCGCTCAAGGACGCCGGGCTGTCGCCCCAGCAGATCAACGAGGTGGTTCTGGTCGGTGGCTCGACCCGGATGCCGGTCATCCAGCAGCTGGTCAAGGACCTCTGCGGCGGCAAGGAGCCGCACAAGGGCGTCAACCCGGACGAGGTGGTCGCCGTCGGCGCCGCCATCCAGGCCGGCGTCCTGAAGGGC
>DATCOZ010000159.1:0-22233 GCA_036564345.1 Candidatus Dormiibacterota bacterium
CGTCCAGCCCTCGAGCAGGCCCGGATCGAGGTCGAACACCTCGACGCCCAGCGGCCGGCAGGTTGCCAGCGGGTCGCTCCCCTCGTCGCCCCAGCCCCATTCGGAGAGGTCGCCGCTGGGGCAGACCGAGATCGCACAGAGGAGGTCCTGCTCCGCGAGGAACTCGAAGTAGTCACCTTTGCGGGCCGGGCTCGGCTCCATGAAATACATCTCGTGGACCGGGTCGAGGCCTGTCACCTGGAAGACGTTGAGCACGTCGTGGACGTCCAGTTCGGTCAGGTGGAAAGGGGCGATCGCCCGGGTCAGGTTGGCGTGGCAGGTGACGTCGAAGTCGCGCCCGTCGAGGAGCTTGTAGAGGTACGGATCGCACCGCGTGCCGAGTAGGTCGTGGCAGCGCCCGCCGTTCGCTGTCGGCTCGGTCGGGAGGCTGTCATGGGTGATCGTCAGCATCGGCCGCAGATAGGGCAGACACGACCAGAGGCGGTCGAGCGTGGTGACGTGGGCGCCCTGCAGCTGACGCGTGCGCGAGGCCCAGAACCGCTCGCGTGGGTTGGCGAGGTTCCAGAGGTTGAGGTCGCATACCTGCGGGCCCTCCACCGCCACGATGCGAACGACCTGGCCGGCCAGGACCGGCCACGCATAACCGCTCCGAATGGGGACGACGTGCTGGTGCACCCTCGTCCTGCGCTCGGTTTCGCGCCCGATGCGGAGGTACAGCTCGGTGTCGAATGCCAGGCGACCGGGCTGTTCGGGGTCTCGGTAGAGTCTCACGGCCGGACTCTAGCCGACCGGTCGGTCGCCGCCAAGAGACCTGTCGCCTGCGCCAAACCACCGGCTCCACCACGGCGCCGCCGGCTATTTTGATTCGCACGCGCGCCAGCGCCCAACCGCCGCCATCCCCAAGGAGGTCCAGCGAATGAATCAGAAGGGTGCTCTCGCCCTGGTGACCGGCGGGTCGCGGGGCATTGGTGGGGCCTTCGTCCTGGAGGCGGTTCGCCGCGGCTATCGCGTCGTCTTCTCCTTCCGGTCACGGCGCGACGCCGCGGATCGGATGGTGGCGGAGGCGAAGCAGCTCGGCGGGGAGGCAATCCCGGTCCAGGCCGACCTCGAGGAGTTTGACGCCATCGGCCGCCTGGCCACCGCGGCCCGGGCCGAGGGCCGGGTCTCGCTGCTCGTGAACAACGCCGGCCTCGGCGAGGAGTACACCCTCCAGACCATGGGCAGGAAGGACTGGGAGCGGATGCTCGCGGTCAACCTGACGGCCCCCACCTTCCTGATCAAGGAGCTTCGGGACGACCTGGTCGCCACCCGGGGATCGATCCTCAACGTCAGCAGTGACGGGGGCGTCGCGGGCTCGCTCCACGGTGCACCCTATGGCGCCACCAAGGCGGGCATCGTCGGCCTGACCAAGACGATTGCGCGAGAGCTCGCGCCCGACGTGCGCTGCAACGCGATCGCGCCGGGGCCGGTTGCCACCGAGATGTGGTTCTCGATCGACCCCGAGGTCCAGAAGCAGGTCACCGAGCGGGAGGTGCTCCTGAAGCGAGTCGCACAGCCGGAGGACATCGCCCGCGCCGGCCTCGACATCGCCTCCTGGCCGGACGCCACCGGCATCGTCGTCGTGCTCGACGGCGGCCGGATCATGTGAAGCGGTAAGCGTCCCGGAGAGAGCACCGGCGGATTTGCCCGGGGCTGGACGCGGGAGTATGGTTTTCTGGACTCACGTGCCCGTGGGCGCCGGAAGGGCCGGGAGGAGGGAGCGCTCCTGATGTCGTATTTCGTCCAGTACACGATCAACGGCCTTACCGCGGGCGCCTTCTACGCCCTGGTCGCTCTCGGCTACACGATCGTTTACGGGATCATCCGGCTGATCAATTTCGCCCACGGCGACCTGACCATGGTGGGGGCTTTCGTCGGCTGGACCGCGCTCGTGCAGTTCGGACTCCACCGCCTCCCGCTCGCCCTCGCGATCGGCCTTGCGGCCGGCCTATCGATGCTCGTGACCAGCGTCATCAACGTGGGCATCCTGCGGTTCGCGTACCGGCCCCTGCTCAAGAAATCGCTCCTCGCGATCCTGATCACGGCGCTCGGCATGTCCCTGCTGCTGCAGAACGCGGCCCTCCTGATCTACGGCCCCAACATCGTCGCCTATCCGCCCCTGATCGGCTCGGCCGGCCTCCAGTTCGGCGTGATCCGCGCCTCTTACGGCCAGATCGTCTTCTTCAGCATCAGCATCCTGCTGATGGCCTTCCTCTACCTCTTCGTCCGCTACACGACCGTCGGCACCGCCATGCGCGCCCTGGCGGTCGACCACGACGCCGCCCGCCTGATGGGCATCGACGTCGACCGGGTGATCGCGATCGCGTTCATCCTCGGTGCGGTGCTGGCGGCCGCGGCCGGCGTGATGATCGGCCTCTACTACACCCAGATCAACTTCTTCCTCGGCTTCGTCCTCGGCCTGCGGGCGTTCACGGCCGCGGTGCTGGGCGGGATCGGGAACATCCCGGGCGCGATGGCGGGCGGATTGCTGATCGGCCTGCTCGAGTCGTACTGCGCCGGTTACCTGTCGAGCCGGTGGCAGGACGTCTTCGTCTTCGGCGTGCTTATCACAGTGCTGATCATCAAGCCGACCGGGCTCTTCGGCGAGCGCGTCGCCGAGCGGATGTAGTCGGTTGGCCTCGGCGCCGGCCACCTGGCTCAAGTCCGCCGCCGCCCCCATCGAGCGAGCTCGGGTCCGGGTCCTGCGGCTGCCGTTCTGGACCCACGTCATCATGCTCGGCGTCGCCGCCATGGTGATCCCGCTCTGGGGCGACGACTACGTCACCGCCGTGTGTGTGTCGATCCTGACCTTCGCGATGCTCGGCATGGGCCTCAACATCGTGGTCGGCTACGCCGGTCTCCTCGACCTCGGTTACTGTGCCTTCTTCGCCATCGGCGCCTACACCACGGCGATCATGACCGTGAAGCTGGGCATCAACTTCTGGCTGACCCTGCCGCCGGCAATCGCCTTTGCCGGCATCGCGGGCGCGATCCTCGGCTATCCGACCTTGCGCCTCCGCAGCGACTACCTCGCGATCGTCACCCTCGGCTTCGGTGAGATCGTCCGGATCCTCTTCACCAACTGGGACTACGTGGATGGGCCAAACGGCATCTGGAACATCCCGACCCCGCCCTTCTTCGGGCTCGAGAACTCGCCCGACTTCCCCTATCAGGACTACTTCTATGGCATCGGGGTGGTCCTGGTCCTGATTGCCCTCATCTTCGCCCGCAACCTGTCCCTCTCACGGCTCGGGCGAGGCTGGGTCGCGGTACGGGAGGACGAGTTCGCCGCCGAAGCGGTCGGCGTTCCCACGCTCAACCTGAAGTTGCTGGCCTACACGATGGGCGGTATGTGGGCGGGCCTGGCGGGCGCCTTCTTCGCCTCCCGCGTCTCCGCCATCAACCCCTCCAGCTTCACCTTCCTCCTCTCCTCGCAGATCCTCATCCTGATCATCATCGGCGGCCTCGGAAGCCTCGGCGGGGTGATCCTGGGCGCGACGGTGGTGGTCGGGCTGCCGGAGCTTCTCCGGGGGATGCAGCAGACCCGCTTCCTCTTCTTCGCGGCGGGCCTGATCCTGATCATGCTGTTCCGCCCGCAGGGGCTCTGGCCGCAGCGCCGCAGCCGAGCCGCCCCTTTCCTGGGGCTCGAGGAGGGGGCGGAGAAGGGGGAGGTGGCGAGGGACTTCCGTCTCAAACCGGCGGTCCCCGAAGGCGAGGTCCTGCTGCGCGTCGAGGACCTGGTCCAGCGGTTCGGCGGCGTCAAGGCGGTCGACGGGGTCTCGCTCGAGGTTCACCGGGGCGAGATCCTGAGCGTCATCGGGCCCAACGGCGCCGGGAAGACGACCGTCTTCAACTGCATCACAGGAGTTCAGCGCCCGAAGGGCGGCAGGATCACCTTCAACACCAGGTCGATCTCCGGACTGTCGGCGCACTCGATCGTCCATCGCGGCATCGCGCGCACCTTCCAGGGCATCCGCCTCTTCAGGCAGATGGCCGTCTTCGAGAACGTGATGGTCGGCGCGTCAGTCCGCGAGCGCAACCTGCCATGGCAGGCTCTCCTCCACAGCGCCGGCGAGCGGCGCGACGAGAAGCGCGCGATGCACGAGGCGCGCTACTGGCTCGGCTTCGTCGGCCTGGCGGAGCAGGCGGGCAGGCTGGCCACCGAGCTCTCCTACGCCGATCAGCGCCGCGTCGAGATCGCTCGCGCCCTGGCCTCGGAGCCGATGCTCGTGCTGCTCGACGAGCCCGCCGCGGGGATGAACCCGACCGAGAAGTTCGACCTCATGCGCATGGTGCGCGAGATCCGCGAGCGCGGCGTCACGGTGGTCCTGATCGACCACGACATGTCGCTGGTCATGAACGTGTCCGATCGCGTGATCGTCCTCGACCGCGGCCGGGTCATCGCCGAGGGTTCGCCGGCCAAGGTCCAGGCCAATCCGAGAGTGATCGAGGCCTACCTGGGTCGCGAGGACGAAGACGAGGAGTCGCCCGCCACAGTCGCTGCCGGCGGCTGAAAAGAAGGTGCCACTGCTCGAGGTCAACGACATCCACGTCTTCTACGGCAACATCGAGGCGATACGCGGCGTCTCCATCCAGGTCGAGCCGGGCGAGATGGTCGCGATCCTCGGCAGCAACGGCGCCGGTAAGACGACCACCCTGCGGACCATCTCAGGACTGGAACGCACGCGCGGCGGGACGGTTGTCTTCGACGGCAACGACATCTCACGCACCCCCGCCCACCAGATCGTGGAGCGGGGCCTGTGCCAGGTGCCCGAAGGCCGTCGCATCTTCTCGACCCTCACCGTGCTCGAGAACCTGAACCTCGGCGGTTACGTGTACCGGCGCCGGCAGCAGGAGGTGAAGGCGCGCCGGGAGCGGGTGCTCGAGACCTTCCCCATCCTCGCCGAGCGCACCGGCCAGCTGGCGGGGACGCTCTCAGGGGGTGAGCAGCAGATGCTCGCGATCGGCCGCGCGCTCATGAACGATCCCAAGGTCCTGACCCTCGACGAACCGTCGCTGGGCCTGTCGCCGGTGCTCGCCAGGACGATCCTCAAGATCGTGCGTCGCTTCGCCGACCAGGGCGTGGCGGTCCTCCTCGTCGAGCAGAACGCCCGCCAGGCACTCCGGGTGGCCGACCGCGCTTACGTGCTGGAGACGGGCAGGATCGTCCTCGAGGGCAAGGCCAAGGACCTAGCCGCCGACGAGCGCGTGCAGCGCGCCTACCTCGGCGGATTCGAGACGATCGCCAAGGAAGAGGGCTCGGAGGCCGCCAGCTAGAGAGGCAGGTTTCGGAGTCCGTCAGCGCCTCTCCCGAATGCGTGGTCGGAGTCCGGCCAGCGAGAGTCTGCTACCCAGTTATTCGCCGCTTACGTTGGTGTAGTGGAGCCGTTCGATCCTGAGGCGGAGCAGGTCGCCCGACCCCGGGTTGCCGCCGCCCATCCAGGCGTCGACGTACCTGGCGCCGCCCTCGGGGCCCAGGTAGCGCTCGGCGATCTCGCGCACGAAGATGATCCGGTCGGGCTCCCCGATGACTTCGACGGCAACGTGGCCCGTGGCGCTGACGACGTGGTAGGGCGCCTTCGCGGTCGACACGGTGAAGGCCGCCCGCGAGTCGGCGCGGAGGGCGCGGCACTTGTACGCGTCGGGCGGGCTCGCGACCTGGATCTCGTCGCCCGTGAACTTGAACCAGACGGGGATGACCCGCGGATAGCCGTCGAGCCCGAGGAAGCCGAGATTGCCGATATTGGGCTCGGAGAGCAGCCGCCGCCCGGCGGGATCGATGTCCATCCCGCGCACTATCGCGAGTCGCGCTTGTCCCAGTTGCGCGGGTTCAGCACGAAGAACACCTCCGTGCCGGGCTTGCCGCGATAGGTGACGGTCGTTCCTTCCCCGATCAGGATCGCCTCGCCGGGCCCGGCTGCGACCCTCTTGCCGCTCGAGTCCTCGACCTCGGCCTCGCCCTGGACGACGAACAAGGTCTCGTCGTACTTGAGCGTCCAATCCTTCAGCTCGCCGCTGCCGTCCATCCGGACCCAGCCGCCACCCAGCGAGGTGAAGCCGGCCTGCGTCAAGCCGCGGGAGATTTCAAGGCCTTGCACGACCGTCGTGAACGGGACATCGCTCTGCCTGACGAGCGCGAGACCGGGTTTCGACAACTCCGAGGCCATGGTGGATTCCTCCTCCCGCGTGCTCGCGCCCGGCGCGGCCGGTCCAAGCCTACCGATTCGGGGGCTTAGCTATGCTTCGCCTCTCGCGTCGGCTCGTGATCGAGGAGTGGTGCCGTGAGCGCTGAGCCCTACCTTCGAGTGGTCTGGACCGACCCCGTGACAGGTCGCCACGGCTACTTGGTCATCGACCGCCTGGTTCGCGGTATCGCCGGCGGTGGCACCCGGGTGCGGCGGGGTGTGACGATCGAGGAGGTCGAGCGCCTGGCGCGCACGATGACCCTCAAGAACGGTTCGCTGAACGTGCCTTCCGGTGGCGCCAAGGCGGGACTCGACTGCGACATCGAGGAGCCCGGTGGCCACGAGATGCTGGTCCGCTTCCTCCGCGCCATGAAGCCGCTCCTGGAGACGCGCTGGGGGACAGCCGAAGACCTCGGAATAACCCAGGAGGAGCTCGACGCGGCCTTCAAGGAGATCGGGCTCCCGCTCTCCGTCTACGCCGGCCTCCGGGTGAGCGGCGACTACGAGGGCGCGCTCCAGCGGGTGCTCCAGGGGCTATCGGTGAAGAGCCACGGCATCGGCCTTGCCGACCTGATCGGCGGTTATGGCGTGGCGGAGGCCGCGGCTGCCGCGATGGCCAAGCTCGGCCTCCCGCTCGAAGGCTCGCGCGCGGTGGTACAGGGCTTCGGGTCGATGGGCGGTGGCACCGCTCGCTACCTCGCCCGCAAGGGTGTGCGCGTGGTGGGCATCGTCGACGTCAAGGGCTGCGTGGTCGACCCCGACGGACTCGATGTAGAGGGCTTGCTGGCGACCCGTTCGAGCGCCGGTGGCGTCGACCGGTCGCGGTTGCCGGCCGGTGCGACCGAGCGGCCACGGGAGGAGTGGCTCGAGATCGACGCCGAGGTCCTGGTGCCGGCGGCGCTGGGCGACGTTCTCACCGCGGAGAATGCGGGCAGGGTCCGTGCCCGCGTCGTGGTGGAGGCCGCCAACATCCCGACCACCGATGAGGCCGGCCGGCGGCTGCACGACCGGGGCGTGATCGTGATCCCCGACTTCGTGGCCAATTCCGGCGCCAACGGCTGGTGGTGGATGGTGATGCTGGGGTTGATCGAGCCCACCGAGCAGGCGGCGTACGACTACGCAGCCAGGACGCTCCACGACACGGTCGAACGGCTGCTGAACCTCAGCGCCGAGCGCCACCTAACCCCGCGCGAGGCGGCGGTCGAGATCGCCACCCAGAACACCGAGCGTCTTGCCCGCGAGTACGGCACCGAGGAGGCGAAGACTCCAGCCACGGCAGCGCCGTGAGCACGCCTTCAGCGCCCGGGCTGAACGGCCGCAACGCGCTCGTGACCGGCTCGAGCCGTGGCATCGGCCTCGCGGTGGCCCACGCGCTGGCGGCCGCGGGCGCCAGGGTTGTCCTCAACTCGCGCGATGCCCGCGCCGTCCGCGCCGCGGCTGAGGAGGTCGGCAACGGAGCCGTCGGCATTGCCGCCGACCTCGGCAGCCCGGAGGGAGCCGCCGGCCTCGTTGACGAGGCGCTGGGCGCTCTCGGCAGCCTCGACATCCTGGTCAACAACGCCGGCATGGCGATGCCCGCGGAGTCGATCGAGCTCAGCGCTGCCGACTGGCAGCGGACGATCGACGTCGACCTCAGCGCGGTCTTCTACTGCGCGCAGGCGGCCGGCCGCCACATGCTCGTGCGCGGCTCCGGCTCGATCGTCAACCTCTCCTCCGTCCAGGCGTTCACGCCGCTCGCGCGCCGCGTCGCCTACGCCGCGTCGAAGGCCGGGGTCATCGGAGTGACGAAGGCGCTCGCCGTGGAATGGGCGCCCAGGGTGAGGGTCAACGCAGTGGCGCCGGGTTATGTGGCGACGCAGATGGTCGAGGAGCTGGTGCAGGCGGGCCGGGTCAACGCCGACGCGGTCGCCGCGCGCACCCCGATGCGCCGGATGGCGCGGCCGGAAGAGATTGCCGCGGCTGTGCTGTTCCTCGCCTCTGACGGCGCCGGCTACATCACCGGTGAGACGCTCATGGTCGACGGCGGCTGGACGGCGTGGGCCGCGATCTGAACGCCCGGGTGGGACCCTTCCCGCCGCTCCCGCTATCGTCGTGTTGAGATGAAAGTCCTCATCATCGGCGCCGGCCTCTCCGGCCTGGTCGCCGCCGGCGAGCTGCAGAAGGCCGGCCACGAGGTTGTCGTCATCGAAGCCCGCGACCGCGTCGGCGGCCGGGTCTTCACAATCCGCGACGGCCTGAACGACGGGCAGTACGCCGACGTGGGCGCGGAGATGATCTATCAGGGCCAGGACAACATCGCCGGCCTCTGCGCCGCGCATGGCCTCGACCTGACGACCGAGTTCAGCCTCGGCACCGATACGCCGGACATCATCTTCCACGGCCGGCGGCTCACCCGCGAAGCGAGCCACGAGCTGGTCCAGGAGCTCCGCGAGGGCGTTCGTCGCGTGCCGCCCGGCCATTACGAGACCGTCGCGCAGTGGCTGCGCCGGGCTCACCTGTCGGAGGGCGCCGAGCTTCTGCTCGAGGCGATTGCGCAGGGCACCCCGGCCGCGCCCCTGCGCCTGGCCGATTCGCAGGAGCTCAACGTCGATCTCTCCTGGGGCAAGGGCTACCGAAAGATCCGCGGCGGCAACGACAGGCTGCCACAGGCGCTCGCCGGCGGCGTCGACGTGCGGCTCAACCAGGTCGTCCGCCTGGTCGGGTACGCCGGCGGCGTCACCGTAGAGACGGAGCGCGACACGTTCCGGGGCGACCGGGTGCTCGTCACCGTGCCCGGACCGCTGGTCTCGGAGCTCGGCTTCGACCCCGTGTTGCCGGCTGAGAAGGTGCGCGCGCTGCTCCAGCTGCGCTACGGGAACGGCACCCGACTGGTCGCGCAGTACGCGGACAGGGAGGCGGTGCGAGGCGCCATCGGCCTGGGCTGCTTCACGGACCAGATGCCGGGCTACATCATGGAGCAGACCATGCAGCAGCCCGGCGACCACATCGTCATCAGCGGTCTCGCCGCCGGTGACGTGGAGCCGGCGCTGATGAACGAGCAGGAGACCCTCGACGCCTTCGACAGCACGATCAGCGCCGTCGTCGGCAAGCCCCTGAAGCGCACCTTCGGGTACGTCAAGAACTGGACCAAGGACCCGCTCACCCGTTCGGTCGTCCGGGCTCCTCTCGGCGACCAGCGCGAGACGGTGCTGCCGGAGATCAGGCGACCGCTCGACGGACGGGTGTTCTTCGCCGGTGAGTACACCGACGACCGCGTCGGCCCGGGCGGGATGGAGGGTGCGATCAAGTCCGCCTATCGGGTGAGCAGGGAGATGCTCTCCTGATGGCCAGGGAGCGCCAACCCTCCCGGTCCGAGCTTCTCCTGATCCCGGGGCCGGTCTCGATCGACGACGAGATCCTGGACCTGCTCGGCCAGCCGGTGATGGCGCACTACGGCGACGCCTGGACGGAGCTCTACCTGCGGACCGCCGGCAACCTGCGCCAGGTCTTCAAGACCGCAAGCGAGGTCCATCTTGTCTTCGGACCCGGCATGTCGGCGATCGAGATGGCGATCACCAGCGTGCTCGGGCCGGGGGACAAGATCCTGATCCCGAGCAACGGCATGTTCGGCGAACGGATGGCCGACGTCGCCAGGACCAACGGCCTCCAGGTCGTGGTCATTGAGACGCCGCCACGCGAGCCGGTGTCGTTCGACGCCGTGCGCGAGGCGTTCGACGCCCACCCCGACCTGCGCGCTGTCGGCATCGTCCACCACGAGACGTCGATCGGCGTTCTCAACCCCGTTCGCGAGATCGCCGGCCTGGCGCGGGAGCGAGGCGTGCTCTCGATCGTGGACGCCATCTCCTCCGCCGGTGGTGTCGAGCTCGACGTCGACGGCTGGGGGATCGACCTCTGCGTGACAGTCGCCAACAAGGCCCTCGGCGGCCCGATCGGCGTCGCGCCCATAACCGCCGGTCCGCGAGCGCTGGCGGCGCTCGACGACGGGCGTCCCAAAGCCGCCGGGTGGTACCTCAACCTCGCCACCTGGCGGCGCTACGCCGACCTGTGGCGGAACTGGCATCCCCACCCGACCACGATGCCGACCAACGTCATCCGGGCCTTTGACGGGGCGGTCGAGCGGGTGCTCGAGCTCGGCCTCGACGAGCACATCCGGCGCCACCGGGCCGCCCGTGACACCGTCCGCGACGGCCTCCGCGAGATGGGTTTCGAGATGCTGGTGCCCGACGCGGTGGCGTCGCCGGTTACGACGGCCGTGCTCGCACTCCCTGGAATGGACCTGGACGGCTACATGCGATGGCTGCTCGAGGAGCACGACATACGGATCGGCGGCGGCTTTGGGCAGTATGCCGGGACCGTTTTCCGGATCGGCCACATGGGCCGGGCCAAGGACCCCGAGGTGGTCGAACGCTACCTGTCCCTGACGGCGGCCTACCTGGACGAGCACCAGTGACACGGACCGCCGGCGCGGTCGTCGTCGGCGCCGGCATCATCGGGACCAGCACCGCATTCAACCTGGCGCGGCTCGGGGTCACCGAGGTCGTCGTCCTCGACCGCGAGGGCGTCGCGGCGCAGGCCTCGCGACTGTCGGCGGGCCTCGTCCGAACCCACTACAGCAATGCTCCCGAAGCGCGGCTGGCGCTGCGCGGCCTCCACTGGTTCGAGCAGTGGGCGGACATGGTGGGCGGCGAGCCCGGCTTCCACCGGACTGGACTCGCCAACCCGGTCGCACGTGAGGACCACGACAAGCTGCGGCGTAACGTGGCGATGCTCCAGCAGGTCGGCGTCGAGACCCAGCTCGTGGGGCCCGAGGAGCTGGTCGAGCTCGAGCCGGACATGAGGGTCGACGAGGACCAGCTGGCAGCCTACGAACCTCGCAGCGGGTACACCGACCCCGCGGCCACCACGCGCGCCATGGCCGAGGCCGCGCGGCGGCTGGGAGTCGACGTCCGCGAGGGTGTGACGGTGACCGCGGTTCGCGGCGACGGCGACAGGGTGCGCGGCGTCGAGACCTCGGAGGGCTTCATCGCAGCGCCGATCGTGGTCCTCGCGAATGGAGCTTGGTCGCTGCCGCTCGCCGCGGGACTGGGGATCGAGCTGCCGCTCGCGACGGTGGCGGTTCGACTGGCCTTCGTCAGGCGGCCGTCGGGGATGCGGCAGGGCTGGGGACGGCACCTGGTCGTCCTCGACCGCGCCCATGGCGCGTACACCCGACCCGACGGTGAGGACCTGAGCATGGTCGGGCTGGCGAGCTCGTGGGTGCCGATCCCGACGGCCGACGACTACACGACTGGGGCGCCACCGAGCGCCGACTTCGAGGATCTGGCCCGGGCGCAGGTGGCGCGACGCTTTCCAAGCTTCGCCGGCGCTCCGGTCGTGCGCCGGCACTCCGGCCCGATCGACGTCACGCCCGATCTCTGCGCGATCATCGACAGCGTCCAGCCCGAGGGCCTCCACCTCGCCGTCGGAATGAGCGGCTCGGGCTTCAAGAAAGGCCCGGCGATCGGTGAGGCGGTGGCCGAGCTGGTCGTCCACGGCGAGTCGCGCACGGTGCCGATCCGCGAATTCCGGCTCAGCCGGTTCGCTGAGAACGACGCGATAGTCAGCGACGGCTACCTGATCGCGCCGGAGTCGGCCGCGGTCCTCGGCCCGGAAAGCATGGTCCACTGAACCCGAGGGGCGAAGGCCTGGGTGGGTCCCCTACCATGTTGGCGAGGCAGCAAGCCGGCCACGGCCGGGCACGGTTGGGAGGTTCAAATCGCCATGGCGCGCACGCTCCATTTCGGCATCTGCACGGACCAGAACATGACCTGGGAAAAGACCGTGCAGCGCTGGCAGCAGTACGAGCAGATGGGCTTTGAAAGCGCCTGGCTCTGCGACCACCTTGTCCAGCCCAGCCGTCCCGGGGGACCTTACATGGAGGCCTGGACACTGCTGGCCGGGCTCGCAGCGCGCACTGAGAAGATCCGCCTCGGAGTCCTCGTCACCTCGAACACGTTTCGCTACCCGTCGGTGCTTGCCAAAGAGGTGGTCACCGTCGACCACATCTCCAATGGCCGGCTCGAATTCGGGTTCGGGGCCGGCTGGTACGAGCCCGAGCACCGGATGTTCGGCCTCCCGTTTCCCGAGACCAAAGAGCTGGTCGGGCGCTTCCGCGAGGCGGTCGAGCTGATCGACACGATGCTCCGCAACGACGTGAGCTCGTACGAGGGCAAGTACTACCGCATCGAGGAGCTGCTCAATCGACCGGGCCCCATCCAGCGGCCGCGACCCCCATTTCTGCTCGGCGCGTTCGGCCCCCGCATGCTGAAGATCGTCGCCAAGTACGCCGACACCTGGAACGCGTTCGGAACACCGGATGAGATGCGCGAACGCAACCAGCTGCTCGACGAGTACTGCGCCGAGCTCGGCCGCGACCCGGAGACGCTGGACCGCTCGCTCTACTACTGGGTTCCCAAGTCGGATGCCGACCCGTGGAAGTCGGAGCAGGCGTTCCACGACGTCATCGGTCAGTACCTGGAGGCTGGTGTCAACCAGTTCATCTTCGACCAGCCGCGGGACGACCAGTTCGAACTTCTGGAGCAGATCGCGAGCGACGTCCTGCCGAAGCTGCTCCAAGAGAAGCCGCGGCCGACCTCGCAGGGCGTCACGATCGACGCCTCACGCTGGCACAAGCCAGAGGACCACCTGGGCTAGCAGAAGAGATCAGGGCTGGAGGAGCGGGATCGGTTCCCGGCGCCGCCACTGCATCAGCAGAACGGCGGCCAGGACCATTCCTGCTCCGCCCAGCTGCGGGCCGCTCAGCCGGTCGCCGAGAAGCGTCGCCGCCAGCACCAGCGTGACGACGGGCTCGATCGTGCTCAACAGCGCGGCCCGCGTCGCCCCGGTGCGCGCGATGCCAGCGAGCAGGAGCGAGATGCCGACCATCGACGGCACGACCGCGATCACCGCGATGATGCCCCAGGCCGAGGCGCTGACGGGCAGCGCCCGCGGGCCGAGCACCAGCAGCGCGATGGCGAAGGTGAGGCCGGCGCCGGCGTGGACGAGAGCGCTGGAGGCGACGGCCGGCACCCCTCGCGTTAGGCGCTCGGAGGCCAGGACGTAGCCCGCGTAGAGCACGGGCGCCGCGAAGGCGAGGAGCAGCGGCCATCCTCCGCGCACAGCGGCACCACCGACGAGGACCGCCAGGCCCGCGAAGCTCACCACCAGCGCGACAACCAGCCGGCGGCCGAGTCGCTCGCCGAAGATGAGCCAGGAACCGACCGCAACCAACGCCGGGTACAGGTAGGCGATCAGCTCCGCGAGCGACGCCGGGAGCACGGTCAGCGCGGCGAAGAAGGCGCCTGCCATGCCTGCGTAGAGGATCGCTCCGACCAGGAAGAGGGGGAGGATGCGCGGGCCCGCCCGGAGCGGGTTGTGCCCGGCGAGCAGGGCGACGGCGCCGAGCAGGACGGCCGCGATCACGAAACGGAACGCCAGGATCTGCAGCGGGGTGAGGCCGGCCGCGTAGGCGAACTTGGCCAGGATGGGCATCGTCCCGAAGGTGGCCGCCGACACCAGGACGAGGAGAGCGCCCGAGGTGGATCGGCCGGGCGTCAGATCTTCGACGTGTCGGGTACCGCGTTGTGCGCCCGGACCCACCGGAACACGTCGCTCGTGGCCAGCTGCCCGCCGGTCACGTAGAGAACGTTGCCTGACACCCATTCGGCCTCGTCCGAGCACAGGTAGACGGCCGCCGCGGCGACGTCGTCGGGCACGCCGACGCGGTTGATCGGGTAGAAGGAGGCGCGGTCCATCCGCTGCTCCTCGGTCGCCAGCCAGGGGGCGGTGAGCGCGGTGTCCACCACGCCGGGTGCGATCGCGTTGACGCGGATGCGATCCTTGCCTACCTCGTAGCCGAGGACTCTGGTGAGGTTGACGAGAGCCGCTTTGGCCGCGCCGTAGAGCCCCTCGGTCGGTGCCGGAAACAGGGCGTCGATCGAGACGATGTTGAGGATGGCGCCGCCGCCACCCTGCGCCGCCATCTGCTTGGCGGCGGCGACGGCGGCGAAGAGCGGCGAGCGCAGGTTGAGCGAGATCATGCCGTCGAAGGCGGCGGGCGTCGCCTCCGCCAGCGGCCCGACCGCTCCGGGCATGTCGACCATCCCGCCCGCGTTGTTGACGAGCACGTGGAGGGCGCCCATTGCCCTGGCGGCGCCGGCGACCATCGCCTGGGCTGCCTCCACGTCGAGCATGTCGGTGGGCAGGACGTGGGCCTGGCGCCCGAGTGCGCGGACCTCGTCGGCGACCGCCTCGAGCTGGTCGCGGCTGCGTGCGGCAAGCGCGACATCCGCGCCCTGCTTCGCGAACGCGAGAGCGATCGCGCGCCCGATGCCGCGACCGGCACCCGTCACCAGAGCCTTCTTCCCGTCGTACGAGAACATCGAATCCTCCTCGTTCGTGCTCGGCTCGGTCGCGTTGAGCCCGACCAATCTTAAGGGAGCACCGGCAGGCCTTTTGCTAGCCTCTACCTCGAGTCAACGGTTGCGGAGGGCGAAGGGAATGGAGCGGTTCGGCACAGTCGTCATCGGGGGCGGCATCGTCGGCGCGGCGGTCGCCTACTACCTGACCGAAGAGGGCGAGCAAGACATCCTCCTGGTCGAGCAGGACCAGCTAGCAAGCGGATCCACGGGCGGCTCGTTCGGCGGCGTCCGCCAGCAGTTCAGCACCCCCCTCGAGATAGAGCTTTCGCGACGGGGCCTGGAGTTCTGGCGCACCGCCGAGCGCCGCTTCGAATCGCCCGTCCCCTTCTCCGAATGCGGCTATCTCTTCGTCAGCGGCCAGCCGGAGATCATGAGCCGGCTGGCCGACGCGGCTCGGCTCCAGGACGAGATGGGGCTCACCGACGTCCACGTCCTCGACGCCGAGCAGTTGGTCGAGGCGGCGCCGTGGCTCAACCCGAGCGGGCTGCTCGGCGGGTGCTGGACGCCGCGCGACGGCAGGGTGACGCCGCCCGATGGCGTGGCGGCGCTCCTCCGGGCCGCGCGGGCACGGGGCGCCGAGGTCCGCGAGCACTGGCCGGTGCACGGGCTGCGCCGGCAGGGCGGCGGCTGGCTCCTCTCCGGGCCTTCCGAGGTGGAGGCGGAACGGGTCGTGGCATGCACCGGCTTCTGGAGCTCGGAACTACTCCGGCCCTTCGGGCTCGACCTGACGATCCGGCCGATGCAGCTCCTGGGCGCGATCACCGAACCGGCCCTGGAGGGGCAGCGAGTGCCGCTGACGATCGACCTCGACACCGGCCTCTGCGTCGAGCCGGAGGGCAAGGCACTCGTCCTTGCCATCCTCCTCGAGGAGAACCCGCCGGGCTGGAGCCACGACCAGATGCTTGTCGAATTCGGCGCTCTCGCCCAGCAGCGCGCCCCCGTGCTGGCGGACATCAGGGTGGCCCGCTTCACGACCGGGAACGTCGACCTGGGTGGTGATGGACACCCCTACGTCGGCGCGGTCGAGCCCGGCCTCTGGATGGCCGCCGGCTTCGGCGGCCACGGTACGATGCACGGCCCCGCCGTCGGCCAGCTGCTCGCGCGGCTCATGGCGGGCCGTCCTGATCCGGCGATCGACCTTAAGATCCTCGACCCGCGGCGGGCGCCGCATGCAGTGGAGGAATGGATGGTCGCCACCAAGAAGACGAGCTAGTGTCCTGGAACCGAAGTTCCCTGCAAATGTCTGGGCCGTCGCGAGCGACGGCCGGTCGACCCTTCGGGCTCGTCCGCCAGGGCGGCGATTTTGCAACGAACCTCGGTTCCAGGACACTAGCCGGGAGGCAGCGTCTCCGGCTCCGGGACATCGGTGTCGCCGCGGTCCCACGACACCCGCGTGGGCCGGATCCGGAAGAGCAGGCGGCGCTCGCCCGGTTGAGCCCACGGGTACGTCGCCACGCGAAGGTAGCGCGCCGCCAGGCGGTCCATATGCGACATCGCGCCCGCCTCCTTCACCGACTCGACCACGCCCGTGACGGATAGGTAGCGGTACGGGTTGGCGGGGTCGACGATGGAGACAGCCACGTTGGCGTTCCGCTGCATGTGCCCAGCCTTCAGCCGGTCGGCCCGTGTGTTGACGAGGACGCGGTCGCCCTCGAGGTCGATCCAGATCGGCGTCAGGTGGGGCGTCCCGTCGCCTCGCAGCGTCGCGATCTGCGCGAGGGCGTCGCCCTGGAACAGGTCCTCGAACTCGGCGGGGATGATCGCCGTGGCCTCCTTGCGCATCGGAAGCCCAGATTAGCGGCGGCCCTGCGCCGGCGTCCCGGAATATTGTTTCGGGGAATGGCGAGCGACCACGCGAGGCGGCTGGAGCTCGGCCTCATCCTGCCGACCTGGACCACGGGGCCGATGCGCTGGCAGGTGGTCCTGGACATCGCGAAGGAGGCCGAGGCGGCCGGGTTTGACGCCCTCTGGGTGAGCGACCACGTCCTGCTGCCGAGCACCAACGCCGAGCTCAAGAAGCGGGCCGGGGCCACGGTGGATCCTGACGCCGTCGCGGAGCCCGAGGGGTACATGGAGGCGTTCAGCGTTCTCGCTGCCCTTGCGCCCTCGATCCCCCGCCTGCAGCTCGGCACGCTGGTTGCCTGCTCCGGCTACCGGAACCCGTTCCTGCTGGCCAAGATCGCGGATACGGTCGACGCCGTCAGCGACGGGAGGCTCGTGCTCGGCCTGGGTGCGGGCGATTCGGTCGGTGAGCACGAGACGATGGGACTCCCCACGGACTCGCCGGTAAGCCGTTTCGAGGAGGCGCTCCAGATCCTGCGCACCCTGCTCCGAGACGGCCATATCGATCACAGCGGGCGTTTCTACACCTTGCGCGATGCCCTGCTTCTACCCCGCGGGCCCCGGCCGGAAGGGCCGCCGATCCTGATCGGAACCCTCAACCCGCGACCACGCATGCGACGCCTCGTGGCCCAGTACGCGGACGTGTGGAACGGCTGGCTCGGCTACACCGACGCGTCGGCTGAGGCGGCGAAGGTCCAATCCGACCAGGTCCTCGAGGCGTGCACCGAGCACGGTCGGGACGTCGGGAGCCTGGTCCGAACGACGGCGGTGCGGGTCAACGTCCCCGGTTCGGGGTACCGGCCGGCGCCCAACGAGCGGCCCCTCTCGGGCTCGCCCGAGGAGATGGCTGAGGTGCTCCGCGGGCACGCCGCGCTCGGGATCGCGCAGGTCCAGGTGGCGCTGACGATGGGCGGCAGGGAAGGCGTACGGGCGTTCGCTCCGGTCATCCGCAGCCTGCGCGATTGAATCCCGCCGGCCTCTCGGGCGGGTTGACAGGCGAATTGGAACGGATCGATGATGAGCGCCTCCAACTCGCGTCGGGTTGGCGCACTGAGTTCAGGTGTATAGGAGGGGACGCGAAGTGGTTCTGAGTAAGTTTGGAGTGGCCGCCCTGGTAGCCGCCCTCGCGGTCACCGCCTGCGGCGCGAGCTCCTCGACGGGCGCGGGCGGCAAGATCAAGATCGGCGTAACCGGGCCGTTCTCCGGCAACTATGCCGCGCCCGGCATCGACATCCTGAATGCCGCCAAAGTCATGGCGACCACGCTCAACAAGTCGGGCGGCATCAACGGTCAGCAGATCGAGATCGTCTCCGGGGACGACCAGTGCGATGCCCAGGTCGGCGTGCAGGCTGCCGAAAGCCTGCTCTCACAAAAGGTCGTGGCCCTCGTTGGCGGGTACTGCTCGGGCGCGTCCATCCCCGAGAGCGATGTGCTCCGCAAGCAGGGCAACATCCCCTTCATCACGGTTGCGTCCAGCAACCCGAAGTTCACCGAGCAGGGCTACAACAACGTCTTCCGGGTAATCCTTCGTGACGACTTCGCCGGCACGGTCGACGCGGACTTCATGAACGCCGTCCTCAAGTCCAAGAAGATCGCGATCATGCACGACAACTCGACCTACGCGAAGGCCCTCGCCGAATTCGGCCGCACCGAGGCCATGAAGAACGGCGCCACCGTCACCTACTTCGACGCCATCACCCCGGGCCAGAAGGACTACACCTCGGCGCTGACACGCGTCGCCAGCACGAACCCGGACACCTTCTATTTCACCGGCTACTACCCGGAGGCCGGCGCCCTGGTCAAGGAGTACAAGGACCTCGGGCTTGACTCCAAGTTCAAGTTCATGGTCGGCAGCGGTGAGTACGACCCCGCCTATGTCACGGCCGGCGGGCCGGCCGCCGACGGCACCACCGTCACCTTCCCCGTCGGCCCCGACACGGCGACCGGCACGGAGTTCAGCAGCTTCAAGGCCGCTTACAAAGCCGCGACCGGTGCCGACATGGCGACCTACGCCATCTACGAGCACGACGCGATCATGATGCTCAAGCTCGCGATCGAGAAGGCCAACTCGAACAAGGCCGCCGACATCGACAAGGCCCTGCACCAGGTGTCCTACGGCGGCATCACCGGCAGCGTCAAATTCGACACCAAGGGCGATCGCTCGCAGTTCGCGATGGTCGGGTTCAAGATCGTCGGTGGAAAGTTCACCCCGACCTGGAAGCAAACGGGAAGCAACTGGGTCTCTTACTGACAGGCGAATCCACCAGTCGCACCGGCGACCGGAAGCGTTAGGGCCGCCCGCTGGGCGGCCCTAATCAGTGTTAGTCGAGCGCGCGGTGGCGGGTTCCCCCCGGATGCGATCCTGGCAGCTCGCTCTCCTGCTGGTGACGACCGGGCTCGGCCTGACGTCGCTCAACCTGGCGCTGCCGGTGCTGCCGCTGGTGGTTACGCGCGCCACCCACGAGGCGTCCATCGCCGGCATCGTCACCGCGGTCGTGGCAGCCGGCACGGTCGCCCTCGAGCTGCAAACCTCGCGGCTGCTTCGCCGAGCCCGACCGACCACCTTCCTGCCGGCCGCGATCGCCCTGCAGATGGTCGCGATGGCCGGCTTCGCGCTGAACCCGCCGCTGCCGGCGATGCTGATCCTCGGCGGTCTGACCGGCGCCGGCTTCGGCGCCGTTGCCACGGTGACGGTGAACATGGTCAGCGGCCTGGCGCCGCCAGGGCGGCAGGGCGAGGCGATCGGGTACTACGGCCTCGCCGTGTCCACCCCGGCCATAATCGCGCCGCCGGTGGCGCTGGTCGTGCTGAGCGCCCAGGGGCCATCCGCCGTCTTTCTGATCGGCGCCGGCTGCTGCCTGGCCGGCGTTCTGCTGGCCACCCGGCTCACCCCCGCTGCGGCAGCGGCGGCCGCACCGGTGGGCGGTACGCTGGCGACGCTCGGCCGGTGGCCGGTCCTGCTCATGTGGCTCTCGTTCGTGTGCGTCACGGTGACCTATGGGGCCACCGTGAGCTTCACCCCCTTCCTGCTGGGCACGTCCGGGCTCGGATCGGCGCCCGTCTTCCTGCTCGTCTTCGGAATCACCCGCGCGACCTCGCGAGTGCTCTCCGGGCACCTGGTCGATCGCCTTGGCGATCGCCGCCTGGCGCTGCCCGGACTGATCGTCGGCGCGCTCGCGCTGACCCTGCTTCCCGCTCACTCTGCCCCGCTCACGATCGCCTCGGCCGCGGTCTACGGTGGGGCGTTCGGTGCCGTGCAGACGGCGGCCTTCTTCGGGATGCTCCGATCCGCCGGCCCAGGTCGGAGCCAACACATCAGCGGCATCTGGAACATGGCCGTCGACGTCGGCTTCGGCGCCGGCGCGCTGCTCCTAGCGCCGCTGGCGGCCAGCGTCGGCTACGCGGGGATGTTCTGGACGCTGCCGGTGCTTTTCGCGCTCGGCCTTGCGGTGCGGATCGCCGCCGAGCGCTCGCTCGCGCCAGGCTCCCCGCGCGGCTGACAGGGCCGGGCGGCGCTTCCCGCGCCGCTTACTGTTATCTCCCGTGATCATCAGGACCATCGAGGAGATCGTCGGAACGGAACGGGATGTGTCGGGCGAGGGCTGGCGCAGCCGGCGCCTGCTCCGCCGCGACGACGGGATGAACTTCTCTTTCCACTGGACCGAAGTGAGGGCGGGCACCGAGCTCGACCTGCAGTACCAGGCCCACCTCGAGGGCAACCTCTGCGTGGGCGGCGAGGGCGAGGTCGTCGACCTGGCGACGCAGGCAGTGCATCAGCTCCGACCCGGCGTGATGTACGCGCTCGACAAGAACGACCACCATCTCGTCCGTGCGAAAACCGACCTCACACTGGTCTGCGTGTTCTGGCCCGCCCTGGCCGGGGCTGAGAAGCACAACGCCTCGGGCGGGTACGAGTGAAACGCGGCGAAATGAAGTCCCTGCGCCAACCTTGGTCGGCCGACCGGCACGCGCTTCCTAGACCGCGACCCCACCCACAAGGCGGCCAACACCGGCGGTGATCGCCATGGCGAGCCCGCCGCCAATGCCAACCCGGAGCGCTGCACGCAGCATTGGCGCGCCTCCTGCCCGCGCACCGGCAACTCCAAGGCCCACCAGCGCCAAGAGAGCGCTCACGACCACCGCCGCCGTGCGAGCCGAGGTGGGGAAGAGCAGCAAGGCGACAATCGGAAGCGCTGCGCCGGCCGTGAAGCTGACCGCCGAATAGAGCGCCGCTTGGACGGGACGAGCCAGGATGACGGCAAAGCCAAGCTCATCACGGGCATGGGCGCCAAGCGCATCGGAAGCCGTGAGCGCCGCGGCGACCTTGCCGGCCAGCTCGGCGGAAAGCCCCCGGCTCACATATATCGCGGCCAATTCCTGCTTCTCTCGCTCTGGCTCCGCCAGGAGCTCTCCCCGCTCCTGGTCGAGATCGGCTCGCTCGGTGTCCCTCTGCGAGCTGACGGATACGTATTCCCCGGCGGCCATCGCCATGGCTCCGGCGACAGACGCCGCCACGGCGGCCGTGAGCACCAGGTTCGTCGAGGCTCCGGATGCGATCACGCCGATCGCGACGCTGGCGACCGAAACGATCCCGTCGTTGGCCCCGAGCACAGCGGCTCGGAGCCATCCCGCCCTCTGGCCCCGGTGGCGGACTTTGGCGGCTGCGTCCCCTGTGCGCAAGGTCTCCGCAACCAATCTCGTGCGGCCCAAGATGGGCACGTGGTCGGTGCGGACAGGCGACACGCCCCCTGCGACCGGGCGATCGGGCGACATCTCGGTGCGACCCATTGGTTCCAACCGTATAGTCGCTGGTTTGGCCGAGCATCGGCCGTCGGACCCGCCATTTGCGGGACCAGTCGGCGGGCCGCGGGTCCTGGGGGAGCAAGACCTGCCCTTTGTAGCCGCCCCGATTAGTCGAGTCTTGCCTTCCCGGCGCAGGTGGGGAGGTGGCCGCGAAGCGGCCGGAGAGGGCGTTCACCGATGGCTGCGCGCTTTTCGTCAGTTGAAGCAAGTGTCCTGGAACCGAAGTTCCCTGCAAATGTCTGGGCCGTCGCAAGCGACGGCCGGCCGACCCTTCGGGCTCATCCGCCAGGGACGCCGTCTGCATTCCCCACCCTCCGGGCGGGGCCCCCTAACCAAGCGGCGTCAGCTTCTCCGTACGAATTCCCCAGCCTGCGGCCGGGGCCCCCTATCCAAGTCGCTTACGGGCCCTAAGGCCCGCGCGCTCCGTTGCTCGGCCGCATTCCCCACCCTGCGGGCGGGGCCCCCTATCGAAGCTTCCTTGATCTCGACACCCCTGGCGGCGATTTTGCAATGAACCTCGGTTCGAGGACACTAGTCGCTGATGATGTACTCGGCCCTGTGGAGGTGATGGGCGAGGGCCGCCAGCGCCTCGGCCTCGTTCCGTGCCTCGATCGCATCGATCAGCCGGACGTGCTCTTCGAGGACCTCGAAGAGGTGGCCTGGATCGCGCCGAGCCCTCATCTGCATCAGGCGGACAAAACCGCGCAGCTGGTTCACCTGGGGTTCGCAGGGTCGTCGACGCGGATGGCCTCGACGGTGTGCTTCCCGAGACGGACCTGCTCGTGATCGCGGCGCCCGAGACCCCGGAGACGGCAAACCTCGTCGATCGCAGGCGGCTGGCGCTTCTTCCTCCCAACGCGGTGGTCGTGAACGTGGGGCGCGGTTCGCTGATCGATGAGCCGGCG
>DATCOZ010000171.1:0-4418 GCA_036564345.1 Candidatus Dormiibacterota bacterium
CTACTTCAGCACCGAGTCCATGAACAAGCTGTTTCAGCCCAGCAACGAGGAGGTGGTGAAGGCTCTGCTAGAGCTCGAGTCCGCTTAACCTAATGACCCAACCGCACGACCGGATTTACACCAGCTCGCGCGACGCGACCTTGCCGGGGCGTGAGCCCCTCCTCTTAAAAATGGAGGTCCCTGCGCAAAGCGGAGAGGGAGGTGGCGGAGAGGGAGGGATTCGAACCCCCGATAGCCTTGCGGCTATAACGGTTTTCGAGACCGCCGCCATCAACCGGACTCGGCCACCTCTCCGCGTCGCAACCCCGAGCACGTCCAATCGCTCGAGGGAAACTGAAGCTGGCGGTCCCGACCGGATTCGAACCGGCGTTCTCGGCCTTGACAGGGCCGCGTGTTTGGCCAGGCTACACCACGGGACCGTCGGCCCAGAAGTTTATCAGCTTCGAAATGGCCCCCAATCCGGTCCGGGAGAACGGAAAACCCCTACCTATAATGGCAAAGCCCGTGAGCAGCAAGTCACCGAGCGGCAGCGAACCGACACCGGACGAGCTACGCCGCCGCTTCGCGGTCCTCCAGCGTGTGGCTGTCCTTTTCACGCTTCCCGACACTCTCCTCCGCTCGCTCGCGCGCCAGCTGCACCCGGGCTTCGCGGCGAAGGGCTCGATGGTCATCAACCAGGGCGACCAGGGCGACTCCCTCTTCATCGTCGAGGAGGGCCGCTGCGAGGTCCTGGTGAAGCAGGCCGAGGGCCACGAGATCACCATCTCCTACCTCGGTGACGGCGACTTCTTCGGTGAGATGGCGCTGATCTCGGAGGATCCGAGGAGCGCCTCGGTCCGGGCGCTCACCGACTGCAAGCTCCTGGTGCTCGACCGGCAGACCCTGTTCGCCACCGTGCCGGCCGAATCGGACGCGATGATCGACCTCCAAAAGCTCGTCGAGCAGCGCAAGGCGTCGCTCGAGAACATCATCGCGAGGGCCACCCTGGTGGCTCCTGAGCAGGCGGCGACGACGGTAGCGATCTACTCGCCGAAGGGCGGCTCGGGCCGGACGACGATCGCCATCAACCTTGCCGCCGGCCTCGCCCACCAGTTCCCCGGCGAAGTCCTCCTGGTCGACATGGCGCTGCCCTTCAACCACGCGGCGCTGCTCAGCAGCCTGGTGCCGACCGGCTCGCTCGCCAGCGCCGCCGCCGGCGGTGATGCCAACTTCGAGGAGGCGCTGCTGAGCGTCATCCTCCACCACCCGGGCGGCATGATGCTGCTCCCCGCCGTTCTCAAGCCGGAAGAGGCCGACCTGATCAACGCCGCCCTCATCGCGAAGGCGATGGGGGTCCTGGCGGGGGCCTTCCGCTACATCATCTTCGACCTCGGCGTGGCTCTCACCGAGAACACGCTGTCGATCCTCGACCACGCCCAGCGGATCGTCCTCCTGGCGACGCCCGAGCTGTCCAGCCTGAAGGACATCTCCGATCTGCTGCGGATCTTCGAGAACGTTCTCAACATCGTCCCCGGCCGGATCGTGATCGTCCTCAACAACAAGACGGCCAAGCCGGTCGTCGGCCGGGAGGACATCGAGCGGACTCTGAAACAGGCGATCGCGGCGGAGATCGGTTTCGACGGCTCCAAGCCCGACGAGGCGGGAGTGCGAGGCGAGATCCTGACCCTGACCGACCCTAAAAGCACGATCGCGCGAGCCTCCCATGAGATAGCCGACATCCTGATCGGGGTCCGGGGCGACAAGGACAAGGCCAAAGGCAAGCTTCCCTTTGGCTTCAAAGTCGGCCGCTAGGCCGGTCGGTTAGGTAAGCTTGGCAATACAGACCCCCCGATAGGAGTTGTAATAAGCAAGTCATGATCGAACAGGCCACCGTTTCACTCACCCCCCAGGCGATGTCGCAGCTTCGCAGCCTGCTCTCCCAGGAGAACAACCCGCAACTCGGACTGCGTGTCTTCGTGTCCGGCGGCGGCTGCTCCGGCCTCCAGTACGGGATGGCGTTCGACGACAACGTGCGGCCCGAGGACGAGGTCATCGAGACCGAGGGCGTCAAGGTCATCGTGGACGAGTACAGCGTCCAGCACATCCGCGGCTCGGAGATCGACTACGTTGACAGCCTGATGGGCGCCGGCTTCACCGTCCACAACCCGAACGCGGTTCACAGCTGCTCCTGCGGGACCTCCTTCGACACCGGCGAGGATGCCGGCGAGGCGAAGGCCTGCGGCTGCGGCCACTGACAGGAAGATCACGGTGAAGGCCCCGCCTCGGCGGGGCCTTCCTCATTTCTGAGGAAGATGATCAAGGCCGTCTTCCTGGACGTCGGCGGCGTCTTCCACCTCCCGACCGAGGAGCGGATGCGGGAGGCGCTGCAGGGCGCCGGCTTCGAGCTCCCTCCCAATATCCTCGCACGGGCGCACTATGCGGGGATGGCCGGGCATGACCGTCTCGACGGTGAGTACGTTGAGATCATGGGGCCCTACGTGGAGGAGATGGTCCGGGACCTCGCGGTGCCTGCCGAGCAGGTCGCGGCAGCCGAGGCGGCGCTCCTCGAGGCCCTGACGACCCCCGGCGCCTGGGCCGGCCTCCTGCGGGAGTCGATCGAGCAGCTGCCCGCCCTGGTCGCCACCGGCGCCCGGGTCGCGATCGTCTCCAACGCCGACGGCACCGTCGAGGCGCGGCTTCGGGAGGAGGGCGTCTGCCAGGTCGGACCGGGCGGCGGTGTCCCCGTCGATGCCGTCATCGACTCCGGCGCGGTCGGCGTCCGCAAGCCCGACCCCCGGATCTGGGAAGCTGCGCTGGCGGCGACCGGCGTTCGGCCGGAGGAAGCGATTCATGTCGGCGATTCCCTGCTGACGGACGTGGGGGGAGCGCGCGCGGCGCGGATCCGGCCGATTCACTTCGACCCGTTCGGGTTCTGCGCGCTCACCGACCACGAGCACGCCGACTCGATGGCGGCGGTCGTCCAGCTCGTCCGGGAGTCCCGCGGATGATCCCGCGCCGCGCCCAGGAGGCGATCATCCTGGTCATCGGCGTCTTCACGCCGCTCGGCGTCCTGGCCGTGAACGGATCCGCCTTCCTGATGCGGCACCTTCCCGAAACGCGACTGATACTGGCTTTCGGCGCCCTCCTCAGCGGGCTCCTCCTCAACTCCCTAGCCGCCTACGCCGGCCATCGAAGGGCCCGGCGCCACGTCCCCGACCTCCTCAACGAGTACCGCTGGTGGATCTGGGGCCTGATCGCGGTGGTCGTGGCCGGCTCCGCGGTGGTCGGCGCCTACCTCACCTGGCTGGGCCTGGTGGACGCGAACCAGCTCCCCAACCGCTATGCAGTGATCGCTTCCGCCTTCCTCCTCCTCTTCCCCTTCGCGATCACGCTCGTCGCGCGCCGCTTCGAGGAAGGCCGGACGGCGACCCACAAGCAGCCGGCGCGCCGGCCCGTCCGGGAGCGGACTCCCTAGAACCGCGCGGCAAAGAAAAAGCCCCCCGCGTCAGCGAGGGGCTCTTTCCGGACCAGCTGGTCCTTACATCATGTCCGGGGACATGCCGCCCATGCCGCCGCCGTTCCCCTTCTGCTCGGGGATCTCGGTGATCACGGCCTCCGTCGTCAACACCATCGCAGCGATCGACGCAGCGTTCTGGAGCGCCGACCGGGTGACCTTGGCGGGGTCGACGATGCCGCTCTTGAACATGTCCACGAAGACATCGTTCAGCGCGTCGTAGCCCTTGCCCTTCGCGTTGCGTACCTCTTCGATGACGACCGACCCTTCCTTGCCCGCGTTGTGTGCGATCTGACGGAGGGGCTCCTCGAGCGCCTTGCGGACGATGGCGACACCGGTCGCCTGGTCGCCGGTCAGGCCGAGCGAGGTGGCGAGGACCTTCTGCGCGTTCAGCAGCACGGTGCCGCCGCCGGCGACGATGCCCTCTTCCACCGCGGCCTTGGTCGCGCTCAGCGCGTCCTCGATGCGGTGCTTCTTCTCCTTCTGCTCGACCTCGGTCGCGGCGCCGACCTTGATGACGGCCACGCCGCCGGAGAGCTTGGCGAGGCGCTCCTGGAGCTTTTCGCGGTCGAAGTCGGAGGTGGTCTCCTCGACCTGGGCCTTGATCGCCTTGATCCGGCCCTGGATGTCGGCCGCCTTGCCGGCACCCTCGACGATGGTGGTGTCGTCCTTGTTGACGGTGACCCGGCGCGCGCGGCCGAGCTGCTCGATCTTGGTCTGGTCGAGCTTGAGGCCGAGGTCCTCGCTGATGACCTGGCCGCCCGTCAGGATGGCCATGTCCTCGAGCATCGCCTTGCGGCGGTCACCGAAGCCCGGCGCCTTGACGGCGACGGCGGTGAAGGTGCCGCGCAGCTTGTTGACGATCAGGGTGGCCTGCGCCTCGCCCTCGACGTCTTCGGCGACGATCAGGAGCGGCCGGCCCTGC
>DATCOZ010000184.1:0-2455 GCA_036564345.1 Candidatus Dormiibacterota bacterium
AGCTGCAGGTCGGCGGTTCCGCCGAACCAGACGGTCTCGCCGTCGGGCGAGGAGATCTCCTCGAGCAGCGTGGCGGAGGCATCCTCCTCGAGCACGACGAGCGTGTGGGGCAGGTAGGTGTAGGCGCCGTCGGGGAGGGTCGTGCGGGCCGTCAGCACGTCGTCGATTGCCACGCGGGCCGGTACGTAGAGGAAGGTGCCGCCGGTCCACGCCGCCATGGAGCGGCCCCAGAAGGGCATCTGCGCCACGAGCGTGTCGTTGCGGCCCAGGTGGGCCCGCACGAGGTCGCCGTGCTCACGAACCGCGGTCGCCAGGTCGCTGAAGATCACGCCGCGAGCGGCGAGGGCCGGGTCGAGCTCGTAGGTCGCGATCGGCGGCTCGAGCAGGAGCTCACCGTCGCGAGGTAGCGCATCAAGTGAGGTTCGGCGCCACTCCTCCTCGGCGGGATCGGGCCAGGGGTGCGCCTCGACGCGGCGCCACCAGTCGGCTCGCAGCGTCCCCAGCCAGCCGGGCTCGCCGTCGATCGAGGGTACGCCCAGCGCCGGTGCCGTCTGGATCGCCACCTGGCTAGCCGACCGCGCCTTCCATCTGGAGCTGGATGAGGCGGTTCATCTCGACCGCGTACTCCATCGGCAGCTCCTTGACGATCGGCTCGATGAAGCCGTTGACGATCATGGCGCTCGCCTCGGCCTCGTTCATGCCGCGGCTCATCAGGTAGAAGAGCTGCTCGGAGCCGACCTTGGAGACCGTTGCCTCGTGGCCGATGGTGACGTCCTCCTCGTCGATCTCCATGTAGGGGTAGGTGTCGGATCGAGCCTCGTCGGAGAGGATCAGCGCGTCGCAGCGGACCGTCGACTTCGAGCCGTGGCAGCCGGGGTAGACCTTGATCAGGCCGCGGTAGGAGGTCCTGCCGGTTCCCTGCGAGATCGACTTGGAGGTGATCAGGCTGGTCGTGTTCGGCGCGGCGTGGATCACCTTGCCGCCGGCGTCCTGGTGCTGGTCGCTGCCGGCGAAAGCGATGCTCAGCACCTCGCCGTGCGCCCGCTCGCCAAGCAGGTAGATGGAGGGGTACTTCATCGTCAGGTGCGAGCCGAGGTTGCCGTCGACCCACTCCATCACCGCGTCCTCGTACGCGACGGCGCGCTTGGTGACGAGGTTGTAGACGTTGTGGCTCCAGTTCTGGATCGTCGTGTAGCGGACGCGGGCGCCCTTCTTGACGATGATCTCGACCACGGCCGAGTGCAGGCTGGCGGTGGTGTAGGCCGGCGCCGTGCAGCCCTCGACGTAGTGAACGCTGCTCCCCTCGTCGGCGATGATCAGGGTCCGCTCGAACTGGCCCATGTTCTCGGTGTTGATCCGGAAGTAGGCCTGCAGCGGCAGCTCCACGTGCACGCCCTTGGGGACGTAGATGAACGAGCCGCCGGACCAGACAGCGGTGTTCAGGGCGGCGAGCTTGTTGTCGTTCGGCGGGATGACGGTGCCGAAGTACTCCTTGAACATCTCGGGATACTTGACGAGGGCCTCATCGGTCCCCAGGAAGATCACTCCGAGCTTCTCGAGGTCGGCGCGGATGTTGTGGTAGACGACCTCGGAGTCGTACTGCCCGCCGACCCCGGCGAGGTACTTCTTCTCGGCCTCGGGGATCCCCAGCCGATCGTAGGTGCGCCGGATGTAGTCCGGCACGTCGTCCCAGGACTGGACCGCCTTGTCGGTGGCGGTGACGTAGTAGTAGATGTCCTGGAAGTCGATCTGGCTCATGTCTCCGCCCCAGGTCGGCATCGGTCGCGCCTCGAAGTGGCGGTACGCCTTCAGGCGCAGATCCGTCATCCACTGCGGCTCGCCCTTGATGCGGCTGATCTCCTCGACCACCTCGCGACTGAGCCCCTTCTTCATCACGTGAAGAGGCTTCATCTCGGGGTCGTTCCAGCCGTACTTGTAGCCGCCTGGAACCTTGTCGGCGGCAGGGTTGGGAAGGGCCATCTGTCTCCTGATCTGAATCCCGACTCAGGCAGTCGGTGTTAGACCGATGATGACCGATCGCGCTCGGACGGTCAACACGGGACTCGCCCTAAGGGTTGACCTCGCGGGGCTCCAGCTTGCCATGTTGCGAGGGCCGGCCGTTGCCCTGGGGCCTGGGCGGCGTCGAGCGCGCAAGGACGAAGGTGACCATCAGGGCGGCGGCCAGCCCGGCGAGGATGACCGGCTGCCGGACCAGCGAGATCAGGCCGCCGGCGTTCGGCAGTCGCAACGTTGCCAGGCCGACCATGTCTCTCTGCCTTGGCGACCAGGGGTCGGGGGCCGTGTTGTGGTCGCCCTGCATCACGAATCCGTTCTCCGCCGTGCCACCCACGATGCGGTGGATGACGACCTTGCCGGCGCCGACCTGACCCTGCGGGACTCGATAGGCGACCACCTCGCCGACGGCATAGTGCGCGGCCGCCTCGACGACGACCAG
>DATCOZ010000191.1:0-7912 GCA_036564345.1 Candidatus Dormiibacterota bacterium
GATCTGGTTGTTCGACTGGAGGTACTCGCCGGCGCCCAGCGGCTGCTCCAGCTCACGCACGATCCAGGGCTTGACCGACTTCAGCTTGGCCATGAAGTCGTCGATGTCGACGACCAGGTCGCGGATCACCGGGAAGTTGGAGAGCGGCTCGATCGTCAGGCCCTGACGATATTCGCGCAAGTGGGTGGAACAGGTGAGCTTGGGATAGCCGTCGACGTTCATGCCGCAGGAGCCACAGATCCCCATCCGGCACGACCAGCGGTAGCTCAGCGTGGCATCGAGTTGGTCCTTGATGTAAAGGATCGCGTCGAGCACCACCCAGTCCGCCCGGTAGGGGACCTGGTAGGTCTCGTAGCGCGGCTTGTCGTCGGTCTCCGGGTTGAAGCGCTGGACGGTTACGTCGACGAATTCAGGCAAGTCCTTTTCTTCTCTCTTCTTTCAGTAGGTCCGCGCCTTGGGCTCGAAATGCGTGATCCGGACATCGCGGAAGGTGAGCTTGGGCTTGCCTCCCGGCACGTAGGCGGCCATCGTGTTGGCCAGGTAGTGCTGGTCGTCGCGCTCGGGGAAGTCCCGCCGAGCGTGCGCGCCACGCGACTCCTTCCGGTTGAGGGCCGAGAGCGTCATCACCTCGGCCAGTTCGAGCATGTATTCGAGCTCGAGAGCCGCCGTCAGCTCCGTGTTGAAGACCCGACTGCGGTCTTCGATCTTCAGCCGGGAAAAGCGATCGCGCAGCCCCTCGACCTTCTGGACCTGGGCCTTGAGGCCGTCCTCGGTCCGGAAGACGCCCACGTTCTCGTCCATCGACCGGCCCAGCTCAGCCCTGATCTCGGACAGCCTTTCGGTGCCCTCCATCGCCTCCAGGTAGCGCTTCTCGACGCGGCGCGTCTCATCGCGGAGGAGCGCGTCGACCGGGTTCGAGGTCGGCGCCTTGGTCTCCTGCGCGGCGCGGCCGGCGGCGCGACCGGCGGCCGCGCCGAAGACGAGGCATTCGCTTAGTGAGTTGGAGCCGAGGCGATTGCCGCCGTTCAGCCCGACGTTGGCGACCTCACCCGCCGCGTAGAGGCCGGGGATGACGGTGGCGCCGGTGATGTCGACGTCAACGCCGCCCATCATGTAGTGCTCGACCGGACGGACCGGGATCGGCTCGTGGACGATGTCGATGCCCATGTAGTCGAGGCCCAACTCGCGCATGAAGGGCAGCTTTTCGTCGATGTGCTTCTCACCGAGGTGGCGGACATCGAGGTGCATGTAGTTGCCGTACTCCCCCTCGAAGCCGTTGCCCTTCTCGAACTCGGAGACCTCGGCCCGGCTGATGATGTCGCGCGGGCCGAGCTCCATCTTGGTCGGGACGTAGTCCTTGAGGAACCGCTCACCCTTGTTGTTGGTCAGGTAGCCGCCCTCACCGCGCACGGCCTCGGTGATCAGGATCCCGGTCGAGGGAAGCCCGGTGGGATGGAACTGGACCATCTCCATGTCCTTCAGCGGGACGCCGGCCCGGTAGGCGAGCGCCATGCCGTCGCCGGTGCAGATCTGGCCGTTGGTGCTGAAGGCGTAGAGGCGGCCGTTGCCGCCGGTGGTGAGGATCACCGTCTTGGCCCGCACCGCGCTCATCGAGCCGCTGCGCTGGTTCAGCGCGACGACGCCGACGCAGCGGCCGTCCTCGACCAGCAGCGAGGTGACGAAGCTCTCGTCGAGGCGCTCGATCCTGTCGAACTTGAGCGAGGTCTGGAACAGGGTGTGGAGCATGTGGAAGCCGGTCTTGTCCGCGGCGAAACAGGTTCGCCAGGTGGTCATCCCGCCGAAGGGGCGGGCGCTGATCTTGCCGTCCGGGTCGCGGCTCCAGGGGCAGCCCCAGTGCTCGAGCTGGATAACCTCGATCGGCGCCTCGCGGACGAAGGTCTCGACCACGAACTGGTCGGAGAGATAGTCGCCGCCCTTGATGGTGTCGAAAGCGTGGGTCTCCCAGCTGTCCTCCGGCCTCAGGACCGCGGCCGCGCCGCCTTCGGCGGAGACCGTGTGGCTGCGCATCGGGTAAACCTTGGAGACGATCAGGATCCGAAGGCTGGGATCGCTCTCAGCCGCGGCGATCGCCGCCCGGAGACCGGCTCCGCCGCCTCCGACAATCAGCACGTCGTAGAGCGGAAAGTCCAAGGCGTTCCTAATCCTAAACACTTGCCGCGAGCGGCTTGGCCCGTCGGGGAGTCAGAGGCGCGAAAAGGCTGCCGCGGTCCGGGCGGCCGCCCGCGCGTTGTTGATGACCAGGTCGACGTTCAGCTTCACCGAGCGCCCGCCCGACAGCTCGGCGATCTTCGCCAGCAGCCGCGGCGTGACCTCCTGACCGGTCACCTCGCCCACCTCGTCGATCGCGCGGGCGACCAGCTCGGCGGTGTCCTCCAGCTCCCCCGGCGGTGGCACGGCGACCACCACGCCATGCAGCCCCGTGCCCCAGCCGGCCTGGAGCACCCGGGCGGCCTCCTCCGGCCCGCTGACCGAGGCGCTCACCGGGTGCCCGGTGCGCATCCGGTAGAAACCGGGCAGGTCATCGGTCTGCCAGCCGAGCACGGGAACCTCGTAGGACTCCAACCGCTCCATCGTCAGGGCGAGGTCGAGGACCGTCTTGGCCCCGGCGCAGAATACGGCGACCGGCGATTGGGCCAGCTCGTAGAGGTCGGCCGAGATGTCGTCGGGATGGCCGAGGTGAACGCCCCCGATGCCACCGGTCGCCATGAAGCGGATCCCGGCCAGCCCGGCGGCGCGGACGGTGGCGGCGACCGTCGTCGCCCCGGTCCGCCCCAGGGCGATTGCCGCGCCGAGGTCGCGGGTGCTGACCTTGAACACGTCGCCGGCCACGGCGAGCGAGCGCAGCTCGGCTTCGCTCAGGCCCACCCGGAGGGCTCCCTCGAGCACGGCGACGGTCGCCGGGATCGCACCCTCGGCCCGGATCGCCGCCTCGCAGCCGAAGGCGGCCTCCAGGTTGTGGGGAGCGGGCAGGCCCTGGGCGACGATCGACGTCTCCAGGACCACCACGGGGCCCCCGTCGATGAGCGCGGCAGCGACCTCGGGGACGACCTTGACCGGCCAATGAGCCATCGGAATGCTTCAGGACACTAGGGGCGGGCGCCCATCCGGGTGACCGCGAAGGCGCCGACGAGGACCGCGCGACCGGCCGCCTCGAGCGGCGTCGCACCGTCGAGGTAGGCACTGCAGAAGGCGGCCGCGAAGGCGTCGCCGGCGCCGGTCGCGTCGACCGCCTCGACCTTCGACGCCGGCACCCGGCGGCCGAAGACCCGGGCGCCGCGGGTGCCGAGCTTGACGACCGGCACCTTGGCCATCCCCTCCAGCGGCGCTCCCAGCTCGGCGGCCTCCGCCTCGTTGGCGAACACCAGCTCGGGGTGGAGCATGGCCAGGTCGAGGGCCAGCCGGGCTCCCCCGTACTCGCGGATCCCGGCCGCCGAGGAGAGGTCCACCGAGACGATGGCCCCGTCGGCGCGGGCGATCTCGACCGCCCGCCGGGTGGTCGAGGCGATCGGCTCCGCGAAGAGCGAGTAGGCCGGCACGTGGAGCAGGTTCAGCCCCTTGAACCAGTCCTCCTCGATGTCCTCCGGGCGAAGGCCGAAGACCGCCCGTTCCTGGCGGGCGAAGGTCCTCTCACCGGTCGGGCTGAGGAGCACCGCGATGGCGCCGGTCGGATCCTGGCTGCGAACCGCCTTGACCTCGACGCCGCCGGCTTCGATCTCGGCGATGAGCCGCCGGCCCAGGTCATCCTCGCCGACCCGGGTGACCAGCCGGGCGCCCTCCCCCAACGCCGCCGACCAGGCGCAGAAATTGGCCGCCTGGCCGCCGCCGCCAATCTTGATCGAGGCGTCGCGGTCGTCGTCGAGCCGCAGCTGCCCCTCCGGAGCGATGGTCACGTCGAGGACGAGCGAACCGATTGAGCCGACCACGGACGGTGATCGTAGTGCTTACCCTCTCCGCCGGTGCGACGCCTCGAACGGGATCTTTCCTTCGTCCTGCTCTGGATCGGGCAGACGATCAGCACGCTCGGCACCGCGGTCAGCGACCTGGCGGTGCCGACGGTGGCGATCTTCGCTTTCCATGCCGGTCCGCTCCAGGTCTCCATCCTGGGCGCGCTGGAGACGGTTCCCTTCATCGGGATCGGGCTGCTCCTGGGCCCGCTCGCCGACCGGGTTCGTCGCCGGCCGATCCTGATCGCCTGCGACATCGGGCGCTTCGCGTCCCTGGGATCGATCCCGCTCGCCGCGGCCCTCGGCCTCCTCACCCTCAACCAGCTCTACCTGGTCGCCTTCCTGACCGGACTCTTCAACGTCGCCTTCCAGGTCGGCTACCAGGCCTACCTGCCGGCGCTCGTCACGCGCCGCCAGATCATGGGCGCCAACTCCCGGCTCTACGTGACGCAGACGGTTTCCGGGACCGCCGGTTCGGCGCTCAGCGGGCTCTTGATCCAATTGATCGGCGCGGCGCTGACGATCGCCGTTGACGCGGTCTCCTACCTCCTCTCGGCGCTCGCCATCATCTTCATCCCCCGACCCGAGGAGAGGCCGTCGGCAGGTGGGTCGGCAGGCTTCAGGGTGGAGCTGGCAGAGGGGCTCCGCTTCGTGCTTGGCCACCCGATCCTGCGGCGCCTGGCAGCGGGCAACGCGACGTTCACCATCGGCTGGCGGATGGTGGAGGGGATGTACGTCCTCTACTGCTACCGCATCCTCCACCTGACGCCGGCCCAGGTCGGCCTCCTGCTGGCGACGACCAGCGTGTTCCTGGTGATCGGCGCGCTGCTTCGCGAGCGCGTCACGCGACTGGTGGGATTCGGCCGCCTGCTCTTCTTCTCCCAGCTCCTCACCGCCCTGCCTGTTTTCCTGATCACGCTCGCAGGCCTGGGGCTCGGCCTCCCGGCCATGTACGCCGCGGCCGTCGTCATGGGTCTCGCCGGGAGCATGTTCGACGTCGCCCAGCTCACCCTCCGCCAGCTGATTACCCCGGATCGGCTCCAGGCCCGGATGAACGCGACGATGCGAACCCTGTTCTGGGGGCCCCGCCCTCTCGGCTTCCTCCTCGGCGGGGTGGTCGCCTCCTGGCTCGGCCTGGTCGCGACCACGGCCATCGGGGGAGTCATCTGCACGGTGTCGGCGGCCTTCTTCCTTGGCCCCCTCTTCTTCTCGATGAACACCGCGCCGGAGCCGGTGCACGAGGGCTGACGGCAAGCGCCCCTCCGGCCCTTCGGGCCACCTCCCCACGGCGTGGGGAGGCATGCGCTGGCCGGCTTTCCCGGCGGCGGTCAGATGATGAAGCGGCCGTCCTCCATGATCTTCCGGCCGTCGACCGTCACCGTCGCGTGCGAGGCGAGGACGTCGACGTGGGTGGGGCACTCCCAATCGGCGCCCGTCTCGAAGGCGTAGGGGTCGCCGAAGGCGATGTGGACGCCGGGGAACTTCTCGTCCTGGAGGAAGTTGCCGACGATCCGGGTCAGGCCGACATTGGTGCCGATCGCGAACTCGCCGACGCGGTTCGAGTCCGGGTGCTGGCTCATGTAGCCCTCGATGTCCGCGCGGAGCTCGGGGTCCTCGGTCTCGAAGGAGATCAGACGGTTGCCCTTGACGCGCATCACGACGGGCTTGGCAAGCAGTCCGTACTTGGTCGTGAACCAGTCCCCCACCTCCTCGGCGGCGATGACCCCGTCAACCGAGAGCGGCGCCGTGAAGGTCTCCCCCTCGGGCAGGTTGCCCCAACGGTTCTGCTCCCAGTAGCGCCCATCGCAGGGGATCCACTTGAGGTCCTTGCTGAAGGTTGCGACGAGATCGGTGCCATTGCGCGTCGCGACCTCGATCCGGGAGGCCGTCTTGGCAACGTTCCAGACCTTCTGGGTGACGCGGTAGATCTCCTCGTAGTCGCCGGCCATGCCGTCCGTCATCAGGTTCTCGTCGATCCCGATCATGTGGCCGTGACGGCAGCCGAGCTGGTCGGCGAGCAACCGCAGCATCGGCTTCCGAAACGCGAGCTCGCCCTTCAAACCCGTGCCGATGAAGTAGGAGGCGGTTGGCCGGAACTTGAGGATGTCGTCGGCGACCGAGCGCGGGAATTCCGTCGCTGGACGGCGGACGTGGTCCTCCATCGTCCAGCTGCGGACCTCGGCGCCGGTGCCGCGTGCCTCCTCCTCGATCGCCTCGGCGATCTCCCAGCAGACCCTGTCCTTGACGATCGCGACGCGGTCGGCGCCGGAGATGTTGAGGCAGACCCGGACCGCATTGCGGGCACCGGGAGCGAAATCCTGACGCACCAATTGAGGATAGAGGTGACGCGCGTATTGGGGATATCCGCGAATCGAGTGTCTTTTTTTGCGGAACTTGCGCTTATATTTGCCGCGGCGCCGCAAGCGGAATCATTTCCCGGACCCGTCCCAGCCTTCCCGCAAGCGACAAGGAACCTATCTAGGAGGGCTCGGACGTGAGCTTTACGGACAAGACGCTGACCTGTCGCGACTGCAGCAAGGAATTCACTTTCACGGCCGGGGAGCAGGAGTTCTACTCCCAGCGCGGCCTGATGAACGAACCCCGCCGCTGCTACGACTGCCGGCAGGCGCGACGCACCGGCGACGGCGGCCGAGAGCGGGGCCTGCGGGAGCTGCACGACGTGATCTGCTCCAACTGCGGCAAGTCGGCGCAGGTGCCCTTCCTCCCCACCGGGAGCCGACCCGTCTACTGCGCGGACTGCTTCCAGACCGTCCGTAGATAGGCCTCCACAAGCAGCCGGAGAGTAATCTCGGCTGACGATGGCGGCTGTCACCTCGCTCGTACACCTGGGGTCCCTGATGGGAGGTGTCCGCACGGTCGACCAGGTCGGGGTCGAGGAGCGGGCGGCCTCGCTCGGCAAGCGCTCGATCAAGAAGGCGTCCAAGGTGTGGGCGCTCGAGCTGGCGATCCGGATGATGGACCTGACGACCCTCGAAGGGGCCGACACGCCGGGAAAGGTGGCCGCGCTCTGCGCCAAGGGCATCCGGCCCGACCCGGCCGACCCGTCAATCCCCAGCGTGGCCGCGATCTGCGTCTACCCGTCGATGGTCCGGCCCGCCGTCGAGCACCTGCGGGGCAGCGACGTGCGGGTGGCGAGTGTCGCGACCGCGTTTCCCTCCGGCCAGACCTTTCTCGACGTCAAAATCGCCGAGACGCGGGAAGCGGTTGCCGCGGGAGCGGATGAGATCGACATGGTCATCGACCGCGGCGCCTTCCTGAGCGGCGACTACCAGAAGGTCTTCGACGAGATCGTCGCGATCAAGGAGGCGGCCGGCGCGGCGCACCTCAAGGTGATCCTGGAAACTGGCGAGCTGGGCACCTACGACAACGTGCGGCGCGCCTCGGTGCTGGCGATGGCGGCCGGCGCCGACTTCATCAAGACCTCGACCGGCAAGATCAACCCGGCCGCGACCCCGCCGGTGACGCTGGTGATGATGGAGGCGATCCGCGACTTCCACCGGGAGACCGGCCGTGCGGTCGGCCTCAAGCCCGCCGGCGGCATCCGGACGGCGAAGCAGGCCATCCACTACCTGGTCCTGCTCCACGAGACCCTCGGCCCCGACTGGATGACGCCGGAGCGGTTCCGGATCGGCGCCTCCAGCCTCCTCAACGACTGCCTGATGCAGCTGGCCAAGGAGAAGTCGGGCGCCTACCAGTCGGGCGACTACTTCACCCTCGACTGATGGCTCTCACAAAGAGGCAAGACACGGCGCTCGCCACCCGCGCCTTCGAGTACCAGCCGGCGCCCGAGGCGACCGACCACGTCCGGATCGCCGACCGCTACGGGCTCTTCATCGGCGGCAAGTTCGTCGAGCCGAAGTCGGGCAAGTGGTTCCCGACCATCAGCCCGGCGACCGAGGAGACCCTCGCCCACGTCGGGGAGGCGC
>DATCOZ010000192.1:0-8098 GCA_036564345.1 Candidatus Dormiibacterota bacterium
GCCGTGATCGCCGGGCCGCCCGAGCTGGCGCTGCTCGACGAGCCGACCCGCGGCATGGACGGCGCCGCCCGGCGCAGCCTGGTCGCCGCGATCGACCGGCTGGCGGCGACCGGCGCCTCGGTTGTCCTCGCCACCCACGACAGGGAGCTGGCGGCGACCGCCGCCGACCGCGTGGTGAACCTCGGATGAGGCTCACCCTCGCCTCCCTGGCCGGGCTCGGGCTGTTCCTCTGGCCCTTCACCGGCCTCGGGCTGCCGGCCGCCGCGCCGGCCGTCGCCGTCGCCATCGCCACCCTGCTGGCGCTGGCCCTGGTCGAGGTCGGGACCCGCCGCCTCGACGCCCGGCTGCTGGCGCTGCTGGCGGCCCTCGCAGCCGTTGACGCCGCCCTCCGGATGCTGCTCGTCAACGGGATCGGGGGGTTCACCCCGATCTTCTTCCTCGTCCTCTGCGCCGGCTACGTCTTCGGGCCGTCCTACGGCTTCCTGACAGGGGCCACGGCGCTGCTCGTCTCGGCTCTCGCCACCGGCGGGGTCGGCCCCTGGCTGCCCTACGAGATGTTCGGCGTCGGCTGGGTGGGGGCCGCCGCCGGCTGGGCGGGCCTGACCTCCCGGCGCACCCTGGTCCTGGCGCTGGTCGGGGTGGCCGCCGGTTTCGGCTACGGCGCGCTCCTCGACGCCTACGACTGGACCTACTTCCGGGGCGCCGGCGGCTTCGGCTGGGTCCCCGGCATGCCGTTCGGAGCCGCGCTGTCCGGCTTCGCTCACTTCTACCTGGTCACCTCGCTCGCCTGGGACGCCTTCCGAGCCGCCGGCAACGCAGCGCTGGTCCTTCTACTCGGGCCGGCGGTCCTCACGGCGCTGCGGCGGCTCCGGGCGCGGCTGACGCTGGAGGTCGTACCGTTCTCGCAACCGCTTGAGCCGGAGCGTTAAAGTCGGTGCCAGGTGAGGGCATCGACCTATCCGCTGATCGACGTCGCCGAGGCGCACGCCCGGGTGCTCCGGCTGACCCCGGTGCTGCCGGTGGAGGGCGCCGCGATCCTCGACTGCTACGGAAGGGTGCTCGCCGAGGACCTGGTCGCGCCCCGCGACCTGCCCGCCTGGCCGGCCAGCGCCGTCGACGGCTACGCGATCCGGGCCGCGGATGCGGGTTCCCGGCTCCGCGTCGTCGGGGAGTCGGCCGCCGGGCACCCCTTCACGGCCGCCCTGGTGCCGGGCACGGCGGCCCGGATCCTGACTGGCGGCGTCCTCCCGGAGGGTGCTGACGCGGTGGTCATGGTGGAGGACACCGACCTCTACGGAGACCTCGTCAGCATCCGGAGCCGGGTTGCCCCGGGCGCCAACTTCCACCAGCCGGGCGCCGACCTGAAGCGGGGCGAGGTGGCTCTCCGAGCCGGCCGCGCGCTGGGGCCCGCCGAGCTCGGTCTCGCCGCCGCGATGGGCTTCGCAGCGCTGCCCGTCCGGCGCTTTCCGCGGGTGGCCCTGATGTCGACCGGGGACGAGCTGGTCGAGGTGGGGGACGAGCCGGGCCCCGGCCAGATCGTCGACTCCAACCGCTTCGCGCTGCTCGGGGCGCTCTCCGAGGCCGGCGCCGAGGTTCGCCTGCTGGGGATCGCGCCCGACGACCCGGAACGGCTGCGGGCGCTGGTCGAGGAGGCGCTCGCGGACGCCGACGTGCTGGTCACCTCGGGCGGCGTCTCGGTCGGGACCCACGACCTGGTCAAGCCCCTGCTGGAGAGGCTCGGCGAGGTTCACATCGGCCGCGTCAAGCTGCGGCCCGGCAAGCCCTTCACCTTCGCGACCATGCCGGGCCCGCGGCTCGCCTTCGGCCTGCCCGGCTTCCCGGTCTCCTCGCTGGTGACCTTCGAGGTCTTCGTCCGCCCGTCGCTGCGCCGCCTGCAGGGTTACACCGATCTCGAGCGGCCGCGCCTGCCGGTCCGCCTCGGCCATGACGCCACGGCCTCCTTCGACCGCACCGAGTACCAGCGCGTCACGCTGGTCCGCGAGGGAGCCGAGCTGGTCGCGACCTCGACCGGCTCCCAATCCTCGTCCCGCCTGCTGTCGCTGGTGGGAGCCGACGCGCTGGTCCGCATCCCCCCCGGGGGGACGGGGATCGCGGCGGGCACCATCGTCGAGGCGATCATCCTGAATCTGCCTTGACTCCGTCCCTCTTCAACGGTTGTCCGGACGCCTGTGGCTGGCCCCACCCTGCCCTCCCCGCTGAGCGGGGAGGGTGACAGCAACCGCAAACATTCGTTCGTAAGGAGGCCTGGAGGGGTACAATTCGGGCCTACCCGAATGCCTAAGCCCTTCCTTCTGCGCGCACCGTTCGAGCCCACCGGGGACCAGCCGAAGGCGATCGAGCAGATCGTCGACGGCGTGGCGACGGGGCTCAACGAGCAGGTGTTGATGGGCGTCACCGGGAGCGGCAAGACGAACGTCATGGCCTGGGCGATCGAGCGGCTCGGCCGGCCCGCCCTGGTGCTGAGCCCCAACAAGACCCTCGCCGCCCAGCTCTGGGCCGAGTTCCGCCGGCTCTTCCCCGAGAACGCGGTGGAGTACTTCGTCAGCTACTACGACTACTACCAGCCGGAGGCTTACATCGCCCGCTCCGACACCTACATCGAGAAGGACTCCTCCCGGAACGAGGAGATCGACCGCCTCCGCCACGCGACCACCCAGGCCCTGCTGACCCGCCGCGACGTGATCGTCGTGGCCAGCGTCAGCTGCATCTACGGCATCGGCTCGCCGGAGGACTACATGGGCGAGTCGCTGGAGGTCAAGCGCGGCGCGACGCTGCGGCGGGAGATGTTCCTCCGCAAGCTCACCGAGCTCCAGTACGAGCGCAACGACTACGACCTGGCCCGGCTCCGCTTCCGCGTCCGGGGCGATGTCGTCGACCTGGTGCCCGCCTACGAGGAGCGGGTCTTCCGGGTCGAGTTCTTCGGCGACGAGATCGAGCGGATCCTCGAGCTGGACGGCACGACGGGGGAGATCCTCGGCACCCGCGACGACCTCAAGGTGTTCCCGGCCACCCACTACGTGACGCCGGCCGCGAAGCTCGAGCTCGCCCTGGCCGACATCGAGGTCGAGCTCGAGGAGCGGGTCAAGTGGTTCGAGGAGCACGACCGCCTGCTCGAGGCGCAGCGGCTCCGGCAGCGGACCAACTTCGACCTCGAGATGCTCCGGGAGACGGGTACCTGCGCGGGCGTCGAGAACTACTCCCGCCACCTCACCCGCCGGCAGCCGGGCGAGGCGCCCTACACCCTGCTCGACTTCCTGCCCGAGGACGCCCTGATCTTCGTCGACGAGTCCCACGTGGCGGTGCCCCAGGTCGGGGCGATGCTGGGCGGCGACCGCTCTCGGAAGGGCCCCCTGATCGAGTACGGCTTCCGCCTCCCCTCCGCCTTCGACAACCGGCCGCTCTCCTTCGACGAGTGGGAGCAGCGCGTGAAGCAGGTGGTCTACGTGTCGGCGACGCCGGGGCCGTACGAGATCCGCCGCTCCGAGCGCTCGGTCGAGATGATCGTCCGGCCGACCGGCCTGGTCGACCCGGTGATCGAGGTCCGCAAGAGCGACGGCCAGGTCGACGACCTGATCGCCGAGGTCCGCAAGCGCGCCGAGGCGGGCCAGCGATCGCTCGTGACGACCTTGACCAAGCGCTTCGCCGAGGACCTCACCGACTACCTGAAGGAGATGGGCGTCCGGGTCAACTACATCCACTCCGACATCGACACCATGGAGCGGATCGAGATCCTCCGCGACCTCCGGCTCGGCACCTTCGACGTGCTGGTCGGGATCAACCTGCTGCGCGAGGGGCTGGACCTCCCGGAGGTCTCCTTCATCGCCATCCTCGACGCCGACAAGGAGGGCTACCTGCGCTCCTTCCGCTCCTTCGTCCAGATCATCGGCCGGGCCGCCCGGAACGTCGACGGCCACGTCGTCATGTACGCCGACAAGGTCACCGATTCGATGCGGGAGGCGATCGAGGAGACCGATCGGCGGCGCCGGATCCAGGTCGCCTACAACGAGGAGCACGGCATCACCCCGGCGACGGTGATCAAGGCGATCTACAACCTTCACCTCGAGAAGGCGGAGATCGCCGCCGACGCGGCCGACCTCACCGCTGTGGCCGGGTTGCCCCGCGAGGACCTGCTCGCCATCGTGCGCGACCTCGAGAAGGAGATGAAGCGGCTCTCCCGCGAGCTCGCCTACGAAGACGCAGCCAAGGTGCGCGACCGGATCATGGCGCTCCGCAAACGTATCGCGGGCGAGGACATCGGCGAGGACGACGCCGATGTCGCCCTGGCCATCGCGGCAGCACCCAAGCGCCGCGCGGCCGGCCCTTCGCGCTACCGCGGCCGGTCCCGGCGGTAACGCTTGGGCACCTGGCTGGAGCTTTTCAAGCGCGGCGAGGGCCACCCCGCCCGGGGTGGCTGGGCGGAGCCCTACGGGATCAGGGTGACCACCGTCGAGGAGGGCCACGTCGTGCTCGAGTTCGAGGCCTCCGAGAAGCACCACCAGCCCAACGGGGTGGTCCAGGGCGGCGTCCTCACGGCGATCGCGGACGCGGCGATGGGGATGGCCGGGATGACCGTCCAGGAGGTCGGCTGGGCCAACACCACGATCGAGCTCAAGATCAACTTCATCCGCCCGGTCATCAGGGGGAACGTCAAGGCCGAAGGCCGGGTCGTGAAGGCGGGCCGAACCCTCATCTTCCTCGAGTCGACGGTCCTCAACGCCGAGGGCAAGGTGGCCGCGGTCGCCACCTCCTCGGTGCTCGCCTTCGAGCTGCCGCCGCGGGAGCACACGCGCGCCGAATGACGATGCAGAGCCGGATCCAGCGCCTGCTCGATGGCGACGAGCTGTCCTCCTCCACCGCCTGGCGTACGACCGGGCTGCGGCTCGTCGAGGCCGAGCCCGGCCGCACCCTGGTCGAGATGCCGGCCGGCGAGGCGATGACGAACTTCCAGGGCATCTGCCACGGCGGCTTCATCGCGCTGCTCGCCGACTCGGCCATGGGCTCGGCCCTGGCCACCATCCTGCCCGAGGGCGAGAAGCACATGAGCTTCGACCTCAAGCTCAGCTTCATGCGCCCGGTGAAGATCGGCCAGGTCGTCCGGGCGACCGGAACCGTCATCCACCACGGCAGGCGGACGGCGGTCGGCGCGTGCCGGCTCGAGGTCGGCGGCGACCTGGTCGCGACCGCCTCCGCTAGTTTCATCGTCTATCTCCCGGAGAAGGATTCCTAGGTGCCGATCGACCGGATAACCATCCGCGGCGCCCGCGAGCACAACCTCAAGGGCGTCGACCTCGTCATACCCCGCGACCGGCTGGTGGTCTTCACCGGCCTCTCCGGCTCGGGGAAGTCGTCGCTCGCCTTCGACACCATCTACGCCGAGGGCCAGCGCCGCTACGTCGAGTCGCTCTCCTCCTACGCCCGCCAGTTCCTGGGCCAGATGGAGAAGCCGGACGTCGACGTCATCGAGGGGCTCTCGCCCGCGATCTCGATCGACCAGAAGGGGACCTCTAAGAACCCCCGCTCGACGGTCGGGACGGTGACCGAGGTCTACGACTACCTGCGCCTCCTCTTCGCCCGGGTCGGCCAGCCGCACTGCCCGGTCTGCGGCCGGCCGATCGCCAAGCAGACGGTCGACCAGATGGCCGACCAGGTGGAGAAGATGCCCGCCGGCACCCGCCTGATGCTGCTCGGGCCGGTGGTCCGCGGGCGCAAGGGCGAGTACCTCTCGCTGCTCGAGGATTTCCGCAAGGGCGGCTTCGTGCGGGTCCGGGTCGACGGCCAGATCTACACCCTCGACGAGACCATCCCGCTCGAGAAGAACAAGAAGCACGACATCGAGGTCGTCGTCGACCGTCTCGTGCTGGGATCCGACCAGCGGACGCGCCTGGTCGACTCGCTGGAGACCGCGCTGCGACTCGGGCACGGCTCGGTGCTCCTCGTCCCCGTCGACGGCGGTGAGGAAAAGTTGATGAGCCAGGACTTCTCCTGCGCCTACGACGGCACCAGCGTGCCCGAGCCGGAGCCGCGCAACTTCTCCTTCAACACCCCGCACGGCGCCTGTCCCACCTGCACCGGCCTGGGCACCCGGCTGGTGGCCGACGGCGACCTGGTCGCGCCCGACCCGTCGCTCTCGCTGGCGAAGGGGGCGATCGCGCCCTGGAGCAAGTCGAACTTCTTCTACCCGGAGCTTTTGGAGGCGGTCGCCAACCACTTCAAGATCGACATGGACAGGCCCTGGGGCAAGCTCTCGGAGGAGCATCGACGGGTGCTGCTGGAGGGCACCGGCAGCAAGAAGATCCGCTTCACCTACACCAACCAGTACCGCCATAAGCGCTGGTACGAGGCCAGCTTCGAGGGCATCCTCGCCAACCTGTCGCGCCGCCACAGCGAGACGGAGAGCGAGTTCGTCAGGGAGGAGCTCGAGAAGTACATGAGCGACAAGCCCTGTCCCACCTGCCAGGGCAAGCGGCTCAAGCCCGAGTCGCTCGCGGTGACCGTCGCCGGCCGCGACATCGCCGACCTCTGCGAGCTCTCGGTGGTCGCGGCGATCGAGTTCTTCGAGCAGCTCGAGCTGAACGAGCGCGAGCAGCTGATCGCCCGCGGCATCCTGAAGGAGATCAAGGAGCGGCTGCAGTTCCTGATCGACGTCGGCCTCGAGTACCTCACCGTCAACCGCGCCGCGAACTCGCTCTCGGGCGGGGAGTCGCAGCGGATCCGGCTGGCGACCCAGATCGGCTCCAAGCTGATGGGCGTCCTCTACATCCTCGACGAGCCTTCGATCGGCCTCCACCAGCGGGACAACCGCAAGCTGATCTCGACCCTGATCAAGCTCCGCGACCTGGGCAACACCCTGATCGTGGTCGAGCACGACGAGGACACCATCCGGACCGCCGACTACATGGTCGACATCGGGCCGGGAGCCGGCGAGCACGGGGGCGAGATCATCGCGGCCGGGACGGTCGAGGAGGTCCTCGCCCATCCCACCTCGCTGACCGCCCGCTACCTGCGGGGCGACCTCGCCGTTCCCGTTCCGCAGCAGCGGCGGCGGGGCTCGGGCAAGCAGCTGGTGATCCGCGGCGCCCGCGAGAACAACCTGAAGGACGTCGACGTCGAGATCCCGCTCGGCCAGTTCGTGGCGGTGACCGGCGTCTCCGGCTCAGGCAAGTCGTCGCTGATCACCGACATCCTCTCCCGGCGCCTCGGCCAGTTCTTCTTCCGAGCGAAGGAGAAGCCGGGCGCCCACCGCTCGATCGAGGGCCTGCAGCACATCGACAAGGTGATCGACATCGACCAGTCCCCGATCGGACGGACGCCCCGCTCCAACCCGGCGACCTACACCGGCCTCTGGACGCCCCTGCGGGAGCTCTTCGCGAGCCTTCCGGAGGCGAAGATGCGCGGCTACAAGGCCGGCCGCTTCTCCTTCAACGTGCCCAACCAGGGTCGCTGCGAAGCCTGCAAGGGGGACGGCATCATCCAGATCGAGATGCACTTCCTGCCCGACGTGTTCGTGCCCTGCGAGGTCTGCCACGGCACCCGCTACAACCGCGAGGTTCAGGAGATCAAGTTCCGCGGCCACTCCATCTCCGACGTCCTCGACCAGACCGTCGACGAGGCGGTGGAGACGTTCGAGAACGTGCCCCGGATTCGCGTCAAGCTGCGGACCTTGCAGGACGTCGGCCTCGGCTACATCAAGCTCGGCCAGCCGTCGACCCAGCTCTCCGGGGGCGAGGCGCAGCGCGTCAAGCTCTCGACCGAGCTGTCGCGGCGCGACACGGGTAAAACCTTTTACATCCTCGACGAGCCCACCACCGGCCTCCACTACGCGGACGTCGAGCGCCTCCTCCAGGTGCTCCACCGGCTGGTCGACCAGGGCAACACGGTGGTCGTGATCGAGCACAACCTGGAGGTCCTCAAGACCGCCGACTGGATGATCGACCTCGGTCCCGAAGGCGGCGACAAGGGCGGCTACCTGGTCGCCACCGGCACTCCCGAGCAGCTGGCGCGGAACCCGGCTTCGTACACCGGCCAGTACCTCCGGCCGGTCCTCGAGAAGGCGGGGACCCTGAAGCCTCCGGCGAAG
>DATCOZ010000222.1:0-13669 GCA_036564345.1 Candidatus Dormiibacterota bacterium
CGTCCACACCGTGCTTGCCGGGCTCTTCACCCAGGTCGGCCGGGAGGGGGTGCCGCGGGAGGGACCGCTCCTCGTCTGCGGGAACCACATCTCGACCCTCGACCCACCACTGGTCCCGGCCTTCCTGCCCCGCAACGACAGCTGGAGCATGGCCAAGGCCGAGTACTTCGAGCGGAGCCGGCTCCAGACCTGGATCTTCACCGCCTTCCAGGCCTTCCCCGTGGTCCGCCACAGCGCCGACCGAGGCGCGATCCGGAAGGCGACGGCGATCCTTCGTGACGGCCACGTCCTGGTGCTCTATCCGGAGGGCACCCGGATCACCAGCGGCGGCCTCCACCGCCCCGAGCCGGGCGCGGGCTTCATCGCCATGCTGACCGGCGCGCCGGTCCTGCCGGTCGCGATCACGGGCAGCCGGGAGGTGTTCGGCAAGGGCTTCAAGCTGCCCCGGCGAGCTCCTCTCCGGCTCCAATGGGGAGAGCCGTTCAAGATCGCCTCAAGGCTGCCCGACGGACGCCGGGTGGAGTACCAGGACGCTTCCGACGCGATCATGCTGGCGATCGCCGAGATGCTGCCCGCCGAGCTTCGGGGCGAGTATGCCGACCTCGACGCCTGGCGCTCGAAGGTGGGCGGCCTGCGTCAGGCGCTTTCGTCCAGGTAGGCCCACCAGTGGCCGATGGGGGCGAAGCCGAGCCATTCCAGGATCGGCCGGGAGGTCGGCCGGGCATGGGTGATGACGAGCGGCGCGCCCTGCTCCGACGCGAGCCGGGTCCGCTCGGCGACCAGCGCCCGGTAGATGCCGCGATGCCGGAAGCGGGGAAGGACGCTGGCGCCGCCGAGCGTGGCGCCGTCGACGTCAACCGCCAGCGAACCGCCGGCCGCGGGCTCGCCGAAGATGAGCGCGGTCACCAGCCGGACTCCCGCCGCCTCCGAGGCGGCGTAGCGCTTGCGTAGGTCGCTCTCCTCCGGCACCGGACGGTCGGAGCCCGCGAAGCCGGCCGCCACCGTCGCGTGGTGGCGCCGGTAGGCGTCAAGGTCGGCCATCCCGTCGGCGAGCTCCAACCCCGGGACCGGCGGCTCTTCGACGTCGCCCTCGAACTCGAGGACGGTGACCTCGTCGTCCAGTCGCAGACCGTTGGCCAGGACCACCGGCTCCAGCTCGGCGCGGTTCCAGATGTCGAGCTGCCAGGAAAGCCGGACCCCACGCTCGCGCGCCTGCCGGCGGACCTCTTCGATCACGGCCGGTAGGCGCTCGGCGGTGCAGGACAACCGGCGGACGCCGTTCGGACCGGGGATGGGCCAATCCGGCCGCCAGATGATGACCCGGTCGGCGTTGGCATCAAGGATCTCGCCCGGCCACGCCCGAACGTTCGATTCGAGGGCGTAATGCTGGGCCGGGGTCAGCTACTTCTACGACGCGGGCGGCTGCGCCCAGTCGTCCTCCACCAGCCCACCGAGGGCCGGGTTGAAGCAGGCGTCGTAGGCCTCCTTGAGGGACTGGGGGGTCAGGCGCGGCTGCTCCTCGCGGTAAGCGGCGAGGTCGACCAGGCGGGCGACCAGGGATCGCGGGTGGGAGCCGCGGAGCGGCTTCTTGCCGTAGAGCTGGAGCAGGTAGGCAACGGCCCTCTCGTCGAAGACGACCCCGTTCTTCTCACATTCGTACTTGAGGATCCGCGCGTAGGCCTCTGGTGTCGGGTTGCCGACGCCGATCTTGTAGGCCATCCGGCGAAGGAAGGCCTCGTCGACCAAGGAGGCGGGCGAGAGGTTGGTCGAGAAGACGACCTGGGCAAGGAAGGGCACCTCGATCTTGCGGCCCGAGGCGGACAGGTCCTGGTAGTCGTATTTCTTCTCCATCGGGACGATGAAGCGGTTCAGAAGGCGCATCGGAGGCACCTCCTGGCGGCCGAAGTCGTCGATGACGAAGACACCCGCGTTCGCCTTCCACTGCAGCGGTGCTTCGTAGTACCGGTTCTGCGCGTCGTAGGAGAGGTCGAGCTGGGCCAGCTGGAGCTCGCCACCGGCGGTGACGACGGGGCGCTCGCAGCGCAGGAAGCGCTTGTCGTCGGGCTGCTCGCCGTCGGCTGCCTTGTGGTACACGGGGTCGACCAGCCGGATGATCTCGTCGCCCACCGCGATGGCGTAGGGGATCTCGATCGGAGCACCCATCAGGAGGGCCATCCGCTCGGTGATCGTCGACTTGCCGTTGCCGGGCGCTCCGAAGATGAAGAGCGAGGAGCGGGAGACCATGGCGCCGCCGATGCAGTCGATGACGTGCTGCTCGAGCTCGAGCTGGCCGAGCGCCACCTTGAGCATGGCGTCGGTGATCTTCGCCTTGGTCGAGACCTGGGACTTGACCAGCTCGATGTAGTCCTCGTAGTTCACCGGGCAGGGACCGAGGTAGCGGGTCTGCACGGAGGACATCTCCGCCGCCCTGGCACGGCCGGCCGAGCTGCACTCGTAGGCGGTCCGCTGGTCGATCGAGAGACCCTCCAGGCCGGGCTCCTGCGAGAAGCCGGGAGAGGTGGTCATCTGCGCCTTGTCGTATTCCTGGATCAGCGGCTTGAAGGTCTCGAAGGGGAGGCCGAGCCGCTTCTCGAGGGCGGCGCCGCTCATCCGGTCCGAGAAGGCGAGGGTCCGCAGCACGAGGCTCGCCACCAGGTCGCGCTTCAGGTTGAGGTCTTCGAGGGTCTTGGGCTTGTTTAGTGTTCCGGCCTGCATGGCATCGGAACTATAACGCCCAAGCTGGGCCTACTGATTCAAGTTTCGGGGTGCCGGCGGCAAGCGCCTAGAATCCGCCCGGACCGAATTTTCAGCCTGTGCCCGAGTACGTCGCCCTCGATCTCGAAACCACCGGCCTCGACCCTCACCATGACCGCGTCATCGAGGTCGGGGCGGTCGCCTTCACGCCCGACCGCGTCCTCGACCGGCTGGAACACCTTGTCGACCCCGGCCGCTCCGTGCCGGAGGCGGTCCTCCGGCTGACCGGCATCCGGCTCGCCGAGCTCCGCCAGGCGGGTGCCCAGGGCCCCGCCTTCGCCGAGCTCGCCGGTCTTCTCCGCGGCCGCGAGCCGGTGGGCCACGGCGCCTCCCTCGACATCGACTTCCTGGCCGCGGCGGGGATCTGGCCGCCGGGGACCGAGATCCTCGACACCCTCGAGTTGGCCCGCATCCTGCTCCCCGCCTCGCCCAGCCACAGCCTGCCCGCGCTCGCCCTCGAGCTCGGCCTCGAGCAGCCACGGCCGCACCGCGCGTTCGACGACGCCGACGCCACCCGGCAGCTCTTCCTCCGCCTCCGCGAGGTCGCCGGCAACCTCGACGAATCCCTCAAGGAGTCGATGCTGGCCCTTGTCGCCCCCTATGGCTGGCCGATCGCGCGCTTCTTCGCCGAGGCGCTCACTGCCGCTCGGGCCGCCGAGCCGCGCCTCCGCGACGGCCGCCGGCAGCGCCTCTCCGCCCCTCGGGATCCGATCGAATGGGACCCCGTGCAGATGGCCGGCCTTCTTCTGCCCGAGGGACCGCTGGCAGCCGCCTTCCCGGAGTACGAGCGCCGCGAGTCCCAGCTCCAGATGCTGCTCGCCGTCGCCCAGATCCTGGAGCGGGGAGGCCGCTTGGTGGTCGAGGCGGGCACCGGGACCGGCAAGAGCATCGCCTACCTGATCCCGGCCCTCGGCCGGGCGCTCGCCCAGGGCGAGAAGGTGATCGTCTCCACGGCGACCCACACCCTCCAGGAGCAGCTCCTCACCAAGGACCTTCCCTTCCTCAAGGAATGGCTGCCCTGGGAGTTCGAGGCGGTGCTCCTCAAGGGCCGCTCGAACTACCTCTCGCTGCGCCGCTGGCGCCGCTACCTGGCCGAGCCCTGCCACGACTCGGAGGAGCTCCGCTTCAAGCTCAAGGTGCTCAACTGGCTGAACGAGACCGACAGCGGCGACCGATCCGAGCTGCGCCTGCAGGGCCGGGAGGAGGTCTTCTGGGCGCGCGTCGCCTCGGACCCGATGGACTGCGTCGGCGTCTTCTGCACGGCCGAGGACTGCTACGTCCACCGCGCCCGCGCCGAGGCAGAGCGCGCCGACCTGGTGATCGTCAACCACGCCCTCCTGCTCGCCGACGCCGCCCAGGGCGGCGGAGTGCTGCCCGACTTCCAGCACCTGATCGTGGACGAGGCGCATCACCTCGAGGACGCCGCGACGCAGGGCCTGAGGCGGGAGGCGGACGGCCCCGCCCTGGTGGCGCTCCTCGAACGGCTGGGCGTTCTCATCGGCGCCGTGGCGGCGCAGCCCCGCCTCGGAGTGGGGACCGAGCTGGCGGGCGCTGTGGCCACGTCGGAGGACGCCCGCCGGAGGGTCGCCCTCCTGTTCGAGCACGCCGCCGGCTTCGTGCGGGCCCTCCTTCCCGACGCCGGGAGGCGGGACGAGGCCATCCGCCTCGCGGCGGTCGTCCGCCACGCCCCCGGCTGGCAGCGGCTGGCCGACCTGGCAGCCGACGCGGCGACGGCGCTCGTCGGCCTCGACGCGACCCTGCGCAGGGCGGTCTCCGGCGCCCGGGAGTGGATCGGCGGAGACGAGCCGGACGCGGACCTCCGCGAGCTGGAGATAATCCGGAGCCGGGTGGCCGAGGCGCGGGAGCTTCTCCGGGAGGCGATCCTCGAACCCGACGCCAACCAGGTCTACTGGTTCAGCCAGATCTCGCGCTCGGCCGAAGCCGTCCTCCGCGCGGCGCCGCTCAACGTCGGGGGGCTCCTCCGCGAGCACGTCTTCGACCCCCGCGAGACCGTCATCTTCACCTCCGCCTCGCTGGCCGTCGGCGGCACCTTCGACTACTTCCGGCAGCGGGTCGGCCTGGAGCGGGAACCGGAGATGCTGATCCTGGCCTCGCCCTTCGACTACCTGAACCAGGCCCTCGTCTGCCTCCCGACCGGGCTGCCCGACCCGCAGTCGTCGGACTTCGACGACGCCGTGGTCCGGGTCATCGCCGACATCGCGGGGCAGATCGGCGGCCGCACGCTGGCGCTGTTCACCTCCCACCGGCAGCTGCGCGACACCTACTTCGCGCTCAAGCAGCGCCACGACCTCGACGACATCCTGATCCTCGGCCAGGGGCTCGACGGGCAGCGCCGGCAGGTCCTCAAGTCGTTCCAGGAGAGCGACCGGGCCCTCCTCCTGGGAACCGCGAGCTTCTGGGAGGGGATCGACATCCCGGGCGACCGGCTCTCCTGCGTGGTCATGGTCCGGCTCCCCTTCCCGGTGCCCACCGAGCCCGTCTTCGCCGCCCGGGCCGAGCAGGTGGCGGACTCCTTCGCCCTCTACGCGCTGCCGATGGCGGCGCTCAAGCTGAAGCAGGGCTTCGGGCGGCTGATCCGCCGCAACAGCGACCGCGGCGCGGTCGTCATCCTCGACAACCGGATCTCCAGCCGCGACTACGGCCGCGCCTTCATCGAGGTGCTGCCGCGAGCGGCGATGTATACGGGATCGGTGCTGGGAGTGGGGGAGAGGATCGCGGCCTGGCTTGCTCCCGCGCCTCGTTGAGCACGCTTTACGTCGTCGGCACGCCGATCGGCAACCTGGAGGACCTCACGGCGCGGGCCGCCCGCGTCCTTGGCGAGGTGTCGGCGATCGCGGCCGAGGACACCCGCGTGACCGCCCGCCTGCTGGCACGGATCGGGGTCCGCAAGCCGATGCTGAGCTACCGGGCGCCGGTTGAACGGCGAGGCCTGCCGGCCATCCTGCGAGCGCTCGAGGAGGGCGACGTCGCGCTGGTGACCGATGCGGGGACGCCCGGCGTCAACGACCCTGGCCAGCGGCTGGTGGCCGCCGCGATCGAGGCCGGCCACGGCGTGGTGCCGGTACCGGGCCCGAGCGCGGTCGCCACGGCCCTCTCGATCAGCGGCTTCGGCGGCGAAGGCTTCGTCTTCCTCGGCTACCTGCCGCGCAAGCCGGGCGAGCTGCGTCGCCTCTTCCAGGCGCTGGCGACCGAGGCCCGCCCGGCGGTCGCCTTCGATTCGCCCTACCGCGTGCTGAAGTCGCTGGCCGCGCTGGCCGAGGTCCTGCCCGAACGGCGGCTGATGGTCGGCCGGGAGCTGACCAAGCTCCACGAGCAGGTCATCCGAGGGACCGCGTCCGAGGCGCTCGAGGCGCTGGCCGCCAAGGCCAAGGGGGAGTTCACCCTGGTTATCGACGGATGCCGGGAGGAGGCCCGAGGGGGTGCGTCGCGATTCGTTTGAGTCCCGAAGCGTCCGCAGCCTCCCGGGCCTTCTCCCTTGTGGACACTCACCTCCACCTGGAGGAGGTCGACGATCCCGACGGCGCCGTGGCGGAGGCGGCCGAGGCCGGGGTCACCCGCCTGATCACGGTCGGCACCGACCTTGCCACGAGCCGCGGCGCGGTCGAGCGCGCGACCCGGTTGGAGGCCGTCTTCGCGGCCGCCGGCCACCATCCCGCCAACACGGCGGATCCCGACCTGAAGGCATTCCGGGGGCTGCTCGCGCTGGATCGGGTCGTGGCCGTCGGCGAGATCGGGCTGGACGGGAGCGCCGACGAGGAGTACGCGCAGATGGAGCGCCAGCTCGGCTGGTTCGGGTCGATGTGCGACCTCGCCCTCGAGTTCGGCCTGCCCGTCTCGGTCCACGTCCGCGACGCCGCCGATCTCGCCTACCGGGTGCTCCGGGCAAGACCCGGGTTGACGGGCGTGATGCACTACTTCTCGCTCGACCAGGAGTGGGCCGAGCGCTTCCTCGACCTCGGCTTCCACCTCTCCTTCGCGGGCCTCGTAACCCGCGCCATGAGGGCCGGCCTGCGCGAGGTCGCCCGCGCCTGCCCCGCCGACCGGCTGCTGCTCGAGACGGACTCGCCCTTCGGCCAGCCGGCGGCCCGCAAGAGGGAGCCGCAGAACCGGCCCGCCTACCTCATCGACACGGCAAGGGTGGTCGCCGAGCTCCGGGGGATCTCGCTCGAGGAGCTTGCCGAGATCGAACTTAACAACGCCATCTCCCTTTTCCACCGGATTCGGTGATAGCCTCGCGTCCGGGTTTTGGGGGTAGCACAGGGGCGTCTTCGCCTCAAGGGCCTGTTTGCCCTGGGGTCGATCGCGCTGGCACTCGGCTATGTCGTTCCAACGGTCGGCGTCGCGGCGGGGCCCGGGGTCCCAGAGGTCGCGACCCTGACGGCGTCGGTTGACGCCCCCGGGCCGGCCGGATCTCTCCGCCGGCTCGGCTACGCCGACGACGCCAGGGTGTTCGAAGGCCGCCTCGTCACCTTCTCGGAGCGGCTTCGCACCGAAACCGGCGCGCTTCCCTTCGCTACCCGCAAGGTGACCGACGCCGGGCTTGCCGCCGGCACCGTCACCGTCGAGGCGCCCGGCGCGGCAGGTGTGCACACCCTGGTCTTCGAGGACCAGCTGGTGGACGGCGCGATCGTCGACAGCACACTCCTCGGCGACAGCACCGTCCAGCCTGCCGATCGGGTGCTGCGGATCGGGAGCAAGGCGGTCATCGAGCCCCTGCCGTTCGATCCGACGGTGAACTACCAGCAGGCGATCGCGGGCAGCGCGACCTCCTACTGCCTGACCGGCCGCACCGCGACCGGCACCCAGGCGGGCCCCGGCTCGATCGCCGTCGACCCGACAGTGATCAAGCTCGGCAGCCACCTCTACGTGCCCGGCTACGGCTACGGCTACGCGGTGGACACCGGCGGCGCCATCAAGGGCACCCTGATCGACGTCTGGCTGACCTGCGACGCCGCCGTCCAGTGGGGCCGGCGCCAGGTCACCATCTACGTGCTGCCTAATTAGCCCGCTCGACCCCGCCGACCTCGGGACGCTTGAGAAGCTCTTCGCCCGCCACCGCTTCCGGCCCTCGCACCGGCTCGGCCAGAACTTCCTGGTCGACCCCCAGCTCCGCGACCGGGTGGCCGAGGAGGCCGCCGCCAGACCCGGCGAAAGCGTGCTCGAGGTGGGCGCGGGTCCCGGGACCCTGACGGTCGCCCTGGCCAAGCGGGCGGAGAAGGTGATCGCGCTCGAGATCGACCGCCGGCTCATCGGCGTGCTCCGCGAGGTGACCGCAGGCGATCCCCGGGTGGAGGTGCTGGAGGGCGACATGCTGAAGCTTCCGCTGCCCACCGTCCCGCTGGTCGCCGGCAACATCCCCTACTACCTGACCGGTGCCCTGCTGCCGCGCCTGCTGGAGCGGCCCGACCCGCCGCGGGCGGTCTCGCTGGTTGTCCAGAAGGAGGTGGCCGAGCGCTGGGTCCAGGCGGGCGACTGGAGCCTTGCCACCCTGGCGGTCCAGGTCTTCGCCGTCCCCGAGCTGCGCTTCACGCTGCCGCGGGAGGCCTTCTGGCCGGTTCCCGGGGTCGACTCGGCGCTGGTCACCCTGGCGGTTCGCGAACGGCCGGCGGTCGAGGTGCCCGACATGGGCGCCTTCTTCGGATTTGCCGAGCGGATCTTCCAGTTCCGCCGCAAGCAACTGGGCGGGACGCTCGCCCGGCTCGCCGGCGCCGAGGCGGGTGAAAGGCTGCGCGCGGCGGGGATCGATCCCCAGCGCCGGCCCCAGACGCTCACCCTGGCGGAGTGGGAGGCCCTCTACCGAGCGTTCGAGGGCCGCGGGTAAGCTTGCAACCGGGTATGGAGTCCCTCGGCCTCGACCTCGAAGGCGGAGAAGGGTTCCGATACGTCCTCGCGCGGACCGACTTCCGCCTCGTCTGGTTCGCCCAGATCGCCTCCCAGGCAGCCGACAAGTTCGTGATGTTCTCGCTGATCATCCTCGCCTACAACCTCGGCGGCGCCAACACGCTGGTCGCGGTGACCCTCCTCTCCTACACGCTGCCGGCCCTTTTCCTGCCGCCCTTCGCGGGCGTCTTCGCCGATCGCCACAACCGCCAGCGGACGATGGTCTGGACCAACCTCGGCCGGGCCTGCATCGTGATGCTGATCCCGCTCTCGCAGCTGGTTCCCTTTCTCCGCGGCGACCTCTACCACCTGCTCGTGATCACCTTCGCCTTCAGCGCCCTGGGCCAGTTCTTCAGCCCCGCCGAGGCAGCCGCGATCCCGACCCTGCTGCCACGCAAGGCGCTCCTGACCGCCAACTCGATGGTGCTGCTGTCGATGGTGTTGAGCCTCCTGGTGGGCGGCGCACTGGCACCCGTCTTCTCGCGGGTTGACGTGTATCTGCCCTACTGGATCGCGGCCGGCGGCTTTGCCGTCGCCGGCGGCCTGATCGCCCTTGCCACGATCCCGACCAACAAGCCGCGTCTCGACCACAGCACCCGCGGCAACGCGCAGCAGCTGATCCTGGAGATGCGGGAGGCGATCGACTTCCTGCGCGGCTCGAGCATGCTGCTGATCGCCTTCGCCCAGCTGACCCTGACCGTGCTGGTGCTCTTCATGATGTTCACCCTGGCGCCCGCCTACGTGAAGACGGTCATCGGGATCCAGCCCCAGGACAGCTACGTCGTCCTCGTACCGGCGACCCTGGGCGCCGTGACCAGCGCCTTCATCGTCGGCCAGTTCGGCCGCTCGATGTCGCGCTCCCGCCTCCTCGTCATCAGCCTGCTGGCGACCGGCCTCACCCTCCTGCTGCTCGCCAGCGTGCCCTTCGGCCTCCGCCACTTCTCCTTCCTGGCCGGCCTCACCCGCTATTTCGCGGCGGTGTTCGGGCTGCTCCTCGGGCTCGAGTTCGGCGCGCTGCTGATCCCCTCGCTGACGGTGCTCCAGGAGCAGACCACCGACGAGGTGCGGGGCCGCATCTTCTCCCTCTTCTTCCTCGCCTACAACGGGGCGACCGCGCTGCCCATCCTGGCCGCCGCCGCCCTCGCCGACGCCTTCGGGACGGCCAGCGTCATCGGGGGGCTGGGCGTCATCCTCTGCCTGGCTGCCGCCGGCACGGCTAGAGCCGGGTCACGCGTCTACGGAGCACTAGAAACGTGATGGCCACCAGCGCGAACACCGCCAGCCCCCCGTAGCCAACCGTCTTCATGACCGTCGTCAGGAGGGGCCAGTTGTTGCCCAGCAGGTAGCCCACCACGCCCCAGGTGATCGCCCAGGGAACGGCTCCCAGGATGCTGTAGAGCTGAAAACGGCCGAAGGGCATGTGGGCGACGCCGGCGAAGACGCTGGCCCAGCTGCGGAGGCCGAGGATGAACCGCCCGACGAGGATCGTCTTGTCGCCGTGGTGTGCGAAGAACATCTCCGCCTGGGCGAGGTGGGCCACCTCGAGGCGGAAGATCGAGAGCAGCTTCTCGATGAAAGGCCGGCCCCCCTTGCGCCCGATCCAGTAGCCGAGGTCGCCGCCGGCGACGGCGCCGGCTGCGGCCAGAACGATCACGATCACGATATTGAGGTGCCCGGCTCCGGCATAGGCTGCGACCGCGACCAGGGTCAGCTCGCCGGGAAAGGGGATGCCGGTGCTCTCGATCATGATGCCGAGCGCGGCGGCGGGGTAGCCGATCGTCTCGGCGATGCTCCGAATATCCATCAGCGCGGCGCTGAGGGGGGTCCGCTAGAGACCTCGATGGCCAGACCGGCGCAAAGCGCCGCAGCAGTTTGGCGTTCCGACGGCCGAGACGAAGGAAGCGCCGAGAAGCACAGCGCGCGCAGCCATTGCTGCGTAAGCGAGCATCGCAGAAGCTGACGCGCGAATCGGGCGTCTGAGCGCCAAAGCTCAGTGTGACCCCCCTTGGTGCCGCGCATGCCTTCGATATCCTGAGCGTTCCATGAGCCACGACGACGACCGGCACCTCGACGAGCACGAGGCGAAGGACGGGCTGGACCTGCTCCGGCATTCCACCGCCCACGTCCTCGCGGCCGCCGTCACCGAGCTCTGGCCGGGAACCAAGTACGCGATCGGGCCGCCGATCGAGAACGGCTTCTACTACGACTTCGATTCCGAGCACGTCTTCACGCCCGACGACTTCAAGGAGATCGAGAAGAAGATGCGGTCCATCGTCGGCCGCGACCTGCCCTTCAGGCAGGAGCTCAAGCCCAAGCCTGAGGCGCTCGACACCTTCCGCAAGCTCGGCCAGGACTACAAGGTCGAGCTGATCGAAGACCGGGTGGCGGACGGCGAGCAGGTGTCGCTCTACCGCACCGGCGAGCAGTTCCTCGACCTCTGCCGAGGCCCACACGTCCCGGGGGCGGGGTCGATCAAGGCGTTCAAGCTGCTCCGCGTGGCGGGCGCCTACTGGAAGGGCGACGAGCACAACCGCCAGCTGCAGCGGATCTACGGCACTGCCTGGCCCTCTCAGAAAGAGCAGGACGAGTACCTCGAGATGCTCGCCGAGGCCGAGCGCCGCGATCACAAGAAGCTCGGTCGGGAGCTGAAGCTGTTCGCGATCAACGACCTGAGCGGAGCGGGCCTGCCGCTCTGGCTGCCGAACGGGGCGACGGTGCGGCGGGAGATCGAGCGCTGGATCGTGGACGAGGAGCTGAAGCGCGGCTACCAGCACGTGATCACGCCCAACCTGGCGCGGCTCGAGCTCTACGTCAAGAGCGGTCACTGGGACCTCTACAAGGAGTCGATGTACCCGCCGATGACGTTCGAGGACGGCGAGATGCTCGAGCTGCGGGCGATGAACTGCCCGCACCACATCCTTGTCTACCAATCCGAGATGCGGTCCTATCGCGACCTGCCGCTGCGTGTCGCGGAGGTCGGCATGAACTACCGCTACGAGCGCTCCGGCACCCTGCAGGGGATGAACCGGGTCCGCGCCTTCGCGCTCAACGACGCCCACATCTTCTGCACGCCCGAGCAGGTGGAGAGCGAGGTCAAAGCGTCGATCGAGCTGGCCCTCTACTTCTCCGAGGTGCTGGGGATCGACGACTTCTGGTACCGCCTCTCCACCCGCGATGACGTGAAGGACAAGTGGGTCGGCACGCCGGAGGAATGGGAGACGGCCCAGAAGGCCCTCGCGTCCGCGCTCGAGTCCCTCGGCCAGGAATACCGCCTGGGCCCCGGCGAGGCCGCCTTCTACGGCCCGAAGATCGACTTCCAGGTCCGCGACGCGCTCCGCCGCGAGTTCACCAACTCGACAGTCCAGGTCGACTTCCAGCTGCCCCAGAAGTTCGACCTCGAGTACGTCGCCGAGGACGGCATGCGGAAGCGGCCGGTGATGGTCCACCGCGGCGCGGCGGGTTCGATGGAGCGCCTCTTCGCCTACCTCATCGAGCGCTGGGCGGGCGCCTTCCCGACCTGGATGGCGCCGGTCCAGGTGGTCGTCATCCCGATCACCCACGAGCAGAACGAGTACGCAGCCAAGGTTGCCGAGCGGCTCCGCCGCGACAACGTCCGGGTCGTCGTGAGCGACGAGTCGGAGCGGATGCAGAAGAAGGTCCGCGAGGCGAAGAAGATGAAGGTTCCCTACCTGGCCATCGTGGGCCCCAAGGAAGTCGAATCGGGCCAGGTCAACATCCGCAACCGCGCCGAGGAGGAGACCCCGGAGGCGCTCGAGGACTTCACCGCCCGCCTCGCCCTGGAGATCGCGGAGAAGCGCCGCCCGGACCGATGAACCCCGGCGACGCGCCCGAGTACCTGGCCATCAACCGGGGGACCTGGACCCGGAAGAACGCCGAGTACACCGATGCCAGAGCCAGCCGGGCCTGGAAGCAGCCCGAGATCACCTGGGGCGTCTGGGCTGTCCCTGAATCTACGATCGGCGCCCTTCCCGCCGTCGTCGGCCTCGATGTGATCGAGCTCGGCTGCGGGACCGCCTACTTCGGTGCCTGGCTCAAGCGCCGGGGCGCACGACGGGTGCTGGGGGTGGACATCACGCCCGCCCAGCTGGCGACGGCGCGCCGCGTCAACGAGGAGAGCGGGCTCGGCCTCGAATTCATCGAGGCGAACGCCGAGTCGGTGCCGCTGCCCGACGGCTCCTTCGACCTCGCGGTGTCAGAGTACGGCGCCTCGATCTGGTGCGACCCCAACCTCTGGATCCCCGAGGCGGCTCGACTCCTCCGGCCCGGGGGTGAGCTGGTGTTCCTTCAGAACACTCCTCTATCGATGCTCTGCATGCCGGACACGGGCCAGGTCGGCGATCGGCTGCTGCGGCCGCAGCTCGGGATGAAGCGCTACGAGTGGACCGACGATGATCCCGGCGTCGAGTTCCACCTCGGCCACGGCGACCTCGTCCGGCTCCTGCGCCGAGCCGGTTTTGAGATCGTGGACCTGGTCGAGCTCTTCGCCCCGGCCGGCGCCGGCGACCACGCCTACTACGGCTACGTCCCGGCCGAATGGGCCAGCCGCTGGCCCGCGGAGGAGGTCTGGCGGGTCCGGAAGGCGGGCGGCTCGTAGCGCATCTCAGTTCCGCGCCGCGCTATAGCAACGCCGACTTTTCACTCCACATCGCTTTCGACACCAAGGCGTCGCTGGTCCTCCCTTTCATAGTCGCCTCGGAAGACTTCCAATCTGACTCCAGGCGTGATCCGGCCGGTCGCACGTCAGCCGGCATCGAGATTGGGCTTGACCCGCTCCGGCGTCTGGTACCATTCCGGACGTTGAAGCAGGGCCCGTCCCTCACCTCCAGGCGCCTCGCGCCGAAGAGGTTCGTTGCCAAGGCGGACGGGCTTTGCCGTCCGCGTTTTTTGTATCTGGAGAAAATTCTCACGAAGCTGACTGACGACCGAGGTAGCGACCGATAGCCTTCAAGGAACTTCGCATCAACGATCAGATCCGCGCCCAGGAAGTGCGCCT
>DATCOZ010000231.1:0-2999 GCA_036564345.1 Candidatus Dormiibacterota bacterium
CTTGCTGCGGCGGAGACCACGGGCCTGCTGATCGTCAACTGCTACGGCATGAACCGAGAACGCGTGGCAGGTCTCGCCGCCGGGTGCGCCGCGGCCGGCCGGACGCTCCTGATGGAACCGCAGATGGCCGCGATGGCCGGCTGGCCGGGGCTCATCGGCTCGCTCGACCCGATCCGCGAGAGGCCCCGCGATTTCTGCCTCCAGCTCGGCTTCGAGTCGCTGCCGCTGCTGATCGACCTGCAGCCTCCGACGGGCTCGCTCTACCTCCACTCGGGCGGTGCCCCGATGGGGGCCTTCGACCCCGCCCAGGCTGTGCTGGAGGCATGGATCCAGCGCTTCGGCCTCGAGTATCGCGTCGTCACCATCTCGGGCCACTCGCGCTGGGCCGACATCGTCCGGATGGTCACCACCGTCAAGCCCCGGCGCGTCCTGCCGGTCCACAGCCGAGCCCCCGAGGCCCTCGCCGTCCCCGCTGTGCGGAGCTTCCTCCCGGTCGCCGGCCCCGTCTACGCCGTGGCGGACATTCTTACCAGCCCAGCTCCCACGAGCGCAGCTCGTCGAGCCAGCCATAGGCCGTCAGGTCGAACGAGACCGCGGTGATGCTGACGAAGCCGCGGTCGAGGGCGAGCGCGTCGGTGCCCTCCTCGACGTCGCTCATCCGGTAGGTCCCCGCCGCCCAGTAGTAGGGCGCGCCCCGTGGGTCGGTGCGGCTGTCGAAGAGCTCCTCGTAGGCGGAGTCGCCCTGCCGGGTGACCTGGACCCCTTTGACCTCGGCCGCCGGCAGGTTGGGGACGTTGACGTTGAGCAGGATCTTCGGCGGCAGCCCGCGCGCCAGCACCTGCTCGGCCACTCGGATCGCGTAGCCGGCGGCGGTCTCCCAGATCGGGTCCTTGAAGGTGCCGAGCGAGATGGCGATCGAGGGGATGCCCAGGATCCGCCCCTCGGTGGCGGCCGAGACGGTCCCCGAGTAGATGATGTTGGTCGCCGTGTTGGGGCCCAGGTTGATGCCGGAGACGATCAGGTCCGGGCGCTCCTTGAGGATCGCTCCCACCGCCAGCTTCACCGAGTCGGCGGGCGTGCCGCTGACCGCGTAGCCGACCAGGCCGTCCTCGAGCGCGACCTCCTTCACGCGCAGCGGGGTCGTCGTTGTGATGGCGTGGCCGGCCGCCGAGCGCTCGGCGTCGGGTGCGACGACGCTGACCTCCCCGAGCGTCGCCATCGCTCGACAGAGCGCGTGCAGGCCGGGCGAGGTGATCCCGTCGTCGTTGGTGACGAGGATCCGGGTCAGTTCAGCGGGACGGTGAAAAGGGCCGACGAGAGACCGGGGGTCGGCCGTTCGCCGTAGCGAACCAGCCATTCGGCGCTCCGGCGCCCGAGACAAAGGAAACGCCGAGAAGCGCACCGACGGCACCCGTAGGTGCCTGAGCGAGCATCGCAGAAGCTGACGCCTGTCTCGGGTGCCAGAGCGTTGAAGCTCCGTTGGCCCTTTTCATTCGTCGCGCCTAGACCTTCAAGATCACCTTGCCGAACTGCTCGCCGGCGTCGAGGTGGGCGAGGGCCTTCTCGACCTCGGCCAGCGGATAGGTGCTGTCGACGACCGGCTTCACGCCCTGCCCGATCATCTCCAGCACGCTCTCGAACTCGCTCGCGTTTCCCATCGTCGAGCCGAGGATGTCGGCGTGCTTGAAGAACAGCCGCGGCCAGAGCAGGGTCACCTTGGGGCCGCTGGTCGAGCCGCAGCTGACGATCCGGCCGCCCAGCCGGACGGCCTTCAGGTCCTCGTCGACGGTCGCCGCGCCGACCGAGTCGAAGATCACGTCGACCCCGCGCTTGCCGGTCAACTCGCGGACCGGGTTGGCGAAGCCCTCGGTCAGGAAGGCCTCGTCGGCGCCGATCCTACGCGCCTGCTCCAGCTTCGCCTCCGAACGGCTGGTGGCGTAGACCTTGGCTCCGAGGTACTTGCCGATCCGGATCGCCGCGACGCCGACACCGGCGCCTGCCCCGACCACGAGGAGGGTCTCGCCAGGCTGCAGCCGCGCCCGGGTGGTCAGCATCCGGTAGGCGGTCAGGAAGGTCAGCGGGAAGGCCGCGGCCTCTTCCCAGCTCAGGCCGGCCGGCTTCCGGTAGACCATCCGAGAGGGGACCTGGAGGCGCTCGCAGGCGGCGCCGTCGGTGTGCTCGCCGATTATCCCGAAGTGGGGGCAAAAGACCTCCTCGCCCGCCTTGCAGTACTCGCAGGTGCCGTCCGAGACGGTCGGGAGGAGGACGACCTCATCGCCGGCCACCCAGCGCGGATCGGCCGACTCCTCGACGACGCCCGCGCCATCGGCGCAGATCACCCGCGGCGGATCGATCCGCTGCTGGCCGTGCGCCATCCAGAGGTCGAGGTGATTCAGCCCGGCGGCTTTGATCGCGATCGCCACGTGACCTTCCTGGAGGGGGAGGCGCGGCCTCTCCCGAAGTCTCACGCCGGCCGGCCCGAGGGGCTCCTGGTACTCGGCCGCAAGGCCCTCGCTGCTGATCCCCATCGTCGTTGCTATAGTAGCCGCGCCAATTCGGACGGCCAGTTCAAGGGGAGAGCCATGAAGCTTCGATTTGTCGTATTCGCAGCCGTCACCGCGCTGCTGACAATTTCCTGCGGAGGGACGCCCGCTCCCGCCGCGACCCCTATTAAGCAGGACGTCGTGATGGGCTTCGTGCCCTCCCAGACGACCAGCATCGTGCAGACGAACGCGGCGCTGATCGCCGACTACCTCTCCACCAAGACCGGATACCACGTCACCGGCACGGTGCTGAGCAGCTACGCGGCGGTCACCGAGGGCATGACCTCGAACCAGGTCGACATCGGCTGGGTCGGTCCGCTCGACTACGTGATCGCCCACCAGAAGAACGGGGCGGAGGCCGTCACCAAGTCGGTTCGCCAGGGCCTTCCGAGCTACAAGGCGTTCATCATCGTCAATGTCAATTCGGGCATCAACTCGATCGCCGACCTGAAGGGC
>DATCOZ010000233.1:0-1801 GCA_036564345.1 Candidatus Dormiibacterota bacterium
GAAGACCTGGACCGCGGTCGCCTGGACGTCGGCCTTGGTCCGGCCGGGCGGGATGTCGGTGAGCTGGAGCTCGAGGTGGCTGCCGCCCTGGATGTCGAGGCCCTTGTGGATGTAGATGCTGCCGTTGTTGAACGGCCACCAGCTGAAGCTGGGCGGCATCGTCGCCGGGTCGACCTGGCCGGTCAGCGGGAGGTGGTTGACATCGCGGTAGATGTAACCGGCCGAGTCGACGAAGACGGAGAAGATGACGAGCGCTAGCAGCAGGATGCGGATGGGCCAACCGAGGACGAGTTGCACGGCGGAAAAGTCTACCCACATACCACCGGGGACCAACCCCGGCGGGCGGGAAAGGGGCAAGGGGGGTCAGGCCCCCCCTTCCGGAACCCCCCGCGCAGCGCGACGCTGGGCTTCGTTTCAAGACAACTCAATCGGCCGGGATAAACCCGGCCTACGCGCGACGTAACGGCTATGCGGGGCGGTTCCTCCTGCGGCCGTTGCCTACTGTCAGATCAGGCGCTGCTGCTCAGGGCCGGCCGCCGGCGGCTGAAGACCCAGGTGTCGGTAGGCGAGGGCCGTCGCCATGCGGCCCCGCGAGGTGCGCTGGATGTAGCCCTGCTGCATGAGGAATGGCTCGTAGACGTCCTCGATCGTCTCCGGCTCCTCGCTCAGCGAGGTGGCGATCGTGTCGAGGCCGACGGGGCCGCCGCCGAACTTGTGGATGATCGTCTCGAGGATCCGCCGGTCGAGCGGGTCGAGGCCCTCGGCGTCGACGCTCAGCATCGAGAGGGCGCGCGCCGCCACATCGGCGCTGGCCCGGCCGTCGGCGCGGACGTCGGCATAGTCGCGAACCCGCCGGAGCAGCCGGTTGGCGACCCGGGGCGTGCCCCGCGAGCGGCGGGCGATCTCGGATACTGCCTCCTCCTCGATCTCCAGGTTGAGGATCCGGGCCGAGCGGCGGACGATCCGCTCCAGCTCGGCGCGGGTGTAGAAGTCGAGCCGGTAGATGGCGCCGAAGCGGTCGCGGAGAGGCGCGCTGAGGAGTCCTTGGCGCGTCGTCGCGCCGACGCACGTGAAGCGCTGCAGGGGCAGCCGGACGGCGCTCGCCCCCACCCCCTTGCCGAGCACCGTGTCGAAGGTGAAGTCCTCCAGCGCCGGATAGAGCGACTCCTCCACGATCCGGTTCAGGCGGTGGATCTCGTCGATGAAGAAGACGTCCCGATCCGCCATCTGCATGAGGATCGAGCCGAGCGCGCCGGCGTGGTCGATGGCAGGGCCAGAGGTCGTCCTGGCGGCCACCCCCAGCTCGTTGGCGATGATGTAGGCGAGCGTCGTCTTGCCGAGCCCCGGAGGACCCGCCAGGAGGACGTGCTCGACGGGCTCGCCCCGGCGCTTGGCCGCCTCGATCTGGATCCCCAGCTGCTCGCGGACCTGCTCCTGGCCGACGTACTCGTCCAGGTTGCGGGGCCGCAGGTTGTTGTCGAGCTGGTCGTCCTCAACCAAAGCCTCGCTGCCGACCAATCTGGAGGGGGGAAGGCCTCCCTCTTGGCCGTGCTCAGCGGAGCCTCCGCGCGGCCCACCCCCCGGCCGGGATTCCTCGGTCACCGGCCCAAAGCCTTGAGCGCCGTCGTGAGCGCCTCCTGGGGGGTGGGCTCGCCGGCCCAGTCGATCGAGTCGATCGCGGAGCGCGCCTCGGAGGCGCTGAAGCCGAGGTTGCGGAGCGTCGCGTCGACCTGCCGGGTGACCTCGCTGCCCGGCGCGCCGGCGGTCACCGGGATCCGGCTGAGCGAGGCCAGGGCGGCGT
>DATCOZ010000221.1:0-8135 GCA_036564345.1 Candidatus Dormiibacterota bacterium
GATCGATTCACCCACCAGCTTGCGGAAGGCGGAGTCGGAGCGATCGTCCCGGGCCACCCCGATGACCGCGAAGCCCGCCGGCAGGATCCGCTGGACGGCGAGGTTGTAGATCGCCGGCAGCAGCTTGCGGTTGGCGAGGTCCCCCGTCGCACCGAAGATGACCATCAGCGCCGGGTCGATGACCCGGTACTCCTGGAGGCCCTCGCTCAAGGGATTCGAGGCGGGGGCCTCCGCGACTTCAGCCATGGCCCGCGGGTCGCACCGCGTGGCCGCCGAACTGCTTGCGCATCATCGCCACAAGCCGGTCCGAGAAAGAGTTCGGATCGCGGCTGCGGAAGCGCTCGAACAGCGAATGGGTGATGGTGAATGCCGGCACGTCCTCATCGATCGCCGCCTGCACCGTCCAGCGACCCTCGCCGGTGTCCTCAACGTAGGCCGTGAGCGAGGACAAGTCGGGGTCCTCCTTCAGGCCCAGGGCGATGAGGTCGAGCAGCCAGGAGCGGACGACGGTGCCGTGGCGCCAGGCCTCGGCGATCGCCTGTAGGTTCATCCCGGGGAAGGACTTCGACTTCCTCATGATCTCGAAGCCTTCGCCGTAGGCCTGCATCAATCCGTACTCGATGCCGTTGTGGACCATCTTGACGAAGTGGCCGGACCCTTCGGGGCCGGTGTGGACGAGCCCGCCTTCGGGTGGGGCCAGGTCGGTGAGGAGCGGCTGGCAGTGCTCGAAGATGGCGTCCTCGCCGCCGACCATCAGCCCGTAACCGTTCTCCAGGCCCCAGATGCCGCCGCTGGTGCCGGCGTCGAGGTAGTGCATCCCCTTCGCCTTGAGCCCCTCGGCGTCCCTCATCGCCAGCTGCCAGTTGGTGTTGCCGCCGTCGATGACGATGTCTCCCGGCGCGAGAACGTGCGAGAGCGCGGCGATCGTCTGCGACGTCGGGTCGCCGGCGGGAACCATGACCCAGACGATCCGGGGCATGGTGGTGAACTTGCCCGGCAGTTCCTCGAGGCTGGACGCACCGACGGCGCCCTCCCTGACCTTGGCGTGCACCGCGTCCGGCGACTGGTCGTAGGCGATCATCCGGTGGCCCGCTTTGAGCAGCCGGGAGACCATGTTCCCGCCCATCCGGCCGAGGCCGACCATTCCCATCTCCATGCCAGGTTTCTCCCCTTGAACGTTTGTTAATGCTTGCCGGTGGCGCTTTCGACCGCGGCGACGAGCGCCGCCCAGCCCTTGGCGTGGTTGCGGCCGAGCGTCACGCGCAGGACCGGCAGCCGGCGTGACTTGAGCGTCTGCTGGTCGCCGATCGCCTGCGCCCGTTTCAAGGTGCTGAACCCGTACGGCTGGCCGGGGATCGGCACGTCGGCGGCGTCCTCCTGGACGACCTGGAGGAAGACGCCGACCGGCGGGCCGCCCTTGTGGAGCTGCCCCGTCGAGTGCAGGAAGCGCGGCCCGTAGCCGGCTGTCGTCGCCACCTGGTGGGAATCGCGGACTGCCGTCCGGATCCTGGCCAGGGAGCGCTCCGAGGTTGGTGTTCGCGCCGTGTAGGACATGATCGCGAAGTAGCTCCGGCCCGCCTTCAGCCTGCCGAGCAGAGCTTTCAGCTCGGAGCCCGAGGCCTCTGCGGCGACGGTCTCCGCCGCGGGAAGCCGCTTCCTGGCGAGGAACTCACCGAGCACCTTCTTGGTGTTGTCCTTCGACTCCTGCACGTTGGGCTGATCGAAGGCGTTGATCTTGAGCAGCGACCCGGCGACCGCGGTTGCGATCTCCCAGCGGAGGAACTCGCCGCCGAGATCGGCCTTGTCCCGCACGGTCAGGGTGATCACCGGCTGGCCGGCCGCCTCGAGCGCGCGGACGCCCTCGTGCTCGGGATCGCTCGCCATCCGCACGTGGACGAAGAGACGGTCGTCCCCGTAGTCGGCGGGGCGGCCGAGCGGCTCCCCTTCGACCGGGACGATGCCACGCCCCTCCTTCCCCGTCGACTCCGCGATCAGCTGCTCGACCCAGTAGCCGAAGGTACCGATCTTGGGCGAGAGGATGAGGGTGAGCTTGTCGCGCTTGCGCTCGTTCGCGAGGCTGCCGATCACGGCGCCCAGCCAGACGCCCGGATTCTTCTCCGCCGGCACGTCGGCCGCGCAGGCATGGGCCATCCCCGAGGCGCTGTCGAGGATGGCGCCGAAGTCGTACCCGGCGACAGCGGCGGGAACCAGCCCGAAATGGCTGAGAACCGAATAGCGGCCCCCGATGTCGGGCTGCCCCCGGAACACCCAGCGGAACTTGTGCTCGCGCGCCAGCTTCTCGAGCGAGGTGCCCGGGTCGGTGATGGCGGCGAACTGCTCGCCCGGCTTCTTCGACTGCTTCGAGACCAGCTCCCAGAAGTGCGCGAACTGGGAGAGCGTCTCGGTGGTGCCGCCCGACTTGCTGGCGACGATGAAGAGCGTCGCCGGCAGGTCGATCGCCTTGCTCAGCTCCGCGATGGTGGCGGGATCGGTCGTGTCGAGCACGTGCAGCCGGGGATGCCCGGCGACCCTGCCGAAGGTGTTGAGGAGGACGTCGGGACCGAGGCTGGAACCGCCCATGCCGAGCAGGACGGCGTCGGTGTAGACCCGGGCGGCCCGGGCAAGGCCGCGCAGCTCGGACTCCTTCGACTCCATCTTCTCGACGACGTTCAGCCAGCCCAGCCACTCGGCCGCGTCGCCCTTCCAGAGCGACCCGTCCTTGGCCCACAGACGGCGTGGCGCATCGGCCTTCTGGAGGTCCGCGATCGCCTTGTCGACGACCGGCTGGAGCGTGCCGAGCGAATGCCACTGGGTGGGCCCCTTGCCGGCACGGATCTCCCGCGCGGCCTTGGTCAGCGCGCCGTTGAGGTCCTCGTAGGACTTGAAGAAGGAGTCGACGCCCTCCACCTCCAGCTCGCTCGTGACCTGGTCGATGTCGATGCCAACTTCGGCCAGCTCCTTCAGCTGTCGCCTCGCCGAGTCGACGTGCTCGTCGAGCGAGCGGCGCACCTCGCCGTGCTCGCGGAATGCCGCCAGGGTGTTGGGCGGGACGGTGTCGACCGTGTCCGGGCCGATCAGCTCCTCGACGTACATCGTGTCCGGGTAGCGCGGGTCCTTGACCGAGGTGCTCGCCCACAGGCAGCGCTGGGGCGTCGCTCCGGCCTTCTTGAGGACGTCCCAGCGCGGACCGCTGTGGAGCTCCTTGAACTTCTGGTAGGCCATCTTCGAGTTGGCGATACCGGCCTTGCCGTAAAGGCGCTCAAGCCGTTTGGCGTCCTTGGGATCCCTGGTCGCGGCGATCTTCTCGGTCAGCAGCTTGTCGATCTTGGTGTCGACCCGGCTGACGAAGAAGCTGGCCACGCTGTTCACCTTGCCGAGATCCCCGCCCTTCTTGCCGAGGTCCTCCAACCCTGCCATGAACGCCTCGGCGACCTCCGCATAGCGGTCGACGGAGAAGATCAGCGTGACGTTGATGTTCACGCCCTCGCCGATCATCTGGCGGATGGCCGGCAGCCCCTGCCGGGTGGCGGGGATCTTGACCATCACGTTCGGCCGCTTGCAGCGCCGCCAGAGGTCGCGGGCCATGTCGACCGTGCGCTTGGTCGACAGCGCCACGGCGGGCGAGACCTCGATGCTGACGAAGCCGTCGTGCCCCTTTGTGCTGTCGTAGACGGGGCGGAAGACATCGGCAGCCGCCTGGATGTCCTCCACCATCAGGTCCCAGAGAATGTCGGCCGGCTTTCGCTTCGCCTTGACCAGCCGCACCAGCGCCTCGTCGTAATCGGTCGAGCCGCTGACCGCCTTTTCGAAGATGGTCGGGTTGGAGGTCACCCCGTAGACGCCCTCGTCGCGCAGCCGGGCGAGCTCGCCGGAGGTGATCAGCTGACGGCGGATGTTGTCGTACCAGAGGCTCTGCCCCTGCTCGTGCAGCTCCTTGAGCGGGTTCGCGGCTTTGCTCATGCCTTTCCTCCAGTTTCCGTTCGGTCTTTCAGGATCGCATCTAGGGCCCGCTCGCGTACGAGGAGCCGGTAAAGCTCCTCCTGGCGCGCCATCTGGACCGTGTAAGCGGCGTGGGCGACCGGGTTGGTGCGGTAGGTCCTCCCCACCTCGGTCTTGAGCCGGTCGCTCTCCAGGGCCCCGATGAACTCCGCCGCCAGGATTGCGGCGCCCCGGGCCGACGCCTCCCGGGCCCTCGACTCGGCGAGAGGCTTGCCGATCGCATCGGCCATGATCTGCATCCAGGCCGGCGACGCCAGCAGGCCGGCCCCGTTGCCCACCAGCCGGCGGGCGCCGGGCAGGACCGTGTCCAGCGCCTGGTCGACGCGCCGGAACTCGATCGCCGTCGCCTCGAGGCCGGCGCGAAGGATGTCGGTCGCGGTCGTCGCCTGGGTGAGCCCCGCCAGCGACCCCGTCGCGTGGGAGGCGAAGCCGGGGCTGCGCTCGCCCGCGAGGAGGGGCACGAAGGTCAGCCCCGTCGCTGCCGGCTTCATCCGCCGGAGCCGCTTCTCGAGCGTTGCCCGCTCTACCGCCAGCGTCCGCGTCAACCAGGCGTAGAGGTTGCCGCCGTTGCTCAGCGCGCCGCCGACAACCGCCCGCTCGCGGTCGAGCCGGTAGCACCAGAGGCCGTCGGGCACGCGCTCCGGCAATCCCCGGTAGAGCACCCTCAGCGCGCCCGACGTTCCGACCGTCAGCGCGCGCTGGGACGGGTCGACGCAGTTGCTGCCCAGGTTGGCGAGCGCGCCGTCGCCGGCCGCGCAGACCCAGGGGACGCCCTTGAGGTCCGGCCAGCGAACGGCGTAAAGGTTCTGCAGCCCTTCCCCCGCCTCGCCGAGCGGCGCCAGCTGCTCCTCACCGACCTCCAGCAGCGAGAGCAGCGGCGCATCCCAGCGGCAGCCGGCAAGCTCGAGGAGGCCGGTCCCACTGGCCATCGAGACGCCCGTGAGCGCACTGCCGAAGAGCCGCTCGTGCACGACGTCCCAGAAGCTCAGCCAGCGCGGCCGGCGGCGCCACAGCTCGGGCTGAGTGGCTTTCAGCCAGAGGAGCTTCGCCGGCCAGTAGGTCGGGTGGACAAGGCACCCGGTCCGCTGGTGGACAGCTTCCGGGTCGAGGCTGCCGCGGAGCTCGTCCGACTGCCGCCAGGACCGGGTGTCCGCCCAGAGGTAAAGCGGGGTGAGCGGGCGACCCGATGGGTCGGCGGCGAGGAGGCCGTGCCAGAAGGTCGAGACTCCCATCGCCCGGATCCGCTTTCGCCGCCGCGTGCCGGCTTCCTGGAGCAGGGCGTCGACCGCGCTGCTGACCAGCCCGAGGAGCCGCCCCGCGTCGGTTTCGTAGGTGCCGTCCCGGGCAACCTTCGGCTGGTAGGGCAGGTGGACCTCGACGCCGGGAACCTGCACCGCCTCGCTGTCGAAGAGGAGGGCGCGGACTGAGGAGGTGCCGATGTCGAGCGCGCCCACGTACCCGTCAGCCAAGCAGGCTCAGTCTAGCCAGCGCTCCTCGATCCGAAAGTCGGCCAGGTCATAGGTGCGGAGCTGGGCCCTTCCACCCACCCGGCGGAGCGAGCTGACGAACTCCGACCGCCTGCCGCGGAGGCGTGGAGGAGCCGCGAGCCCAGCTGGTGCGAGGGCCAGCGGGTGGCAGAAGGCGTCCGCCCAGCGGGCGACCTCGAGGTGGTCGGCCGCGCCGGGGAGCAGCGCCAGCTCGAAATGATGCCGCCCGAGCAGCTGGCCGTCCGGGGTCGCCACCTCGGGGCCGGCGTTGCCGGGCCGGTTGCCCAGGTCGCTGCGGGAGAGCCAGCCGGCGCAGCGGAGGAGGGTGAGCGCGATGTATCCCTCGATCAGCTCGTACTCGAATGGGCCCGGCACGATCACCCCGACTCCGCCCGCCAGCAGCCACTGGCGGGCCGGATCCGTGCGCAGGTCGTACTCCCAGCCGGGCTCGCTGCCCGGGGCGCGGAAGGGCCGCTCAACCGCTCCGAAGGCCACTCCCGCCCAGGTTCCAGCACGGGTGTCGGCGGGGATCAGCAGCCGGAGCCGGTGGTCAGGGGCCTCGTTGACGAGGTCGACCTGGAGCCTGGTCAGCGGCTCGCCGCTGAGCTTTTCCGCGCTGATGCCCACCACCGGCCGCCGCGCCGCCGGGCCGGCCGGATCGAACGTGTAGAGGTCGCCCCGGTCGGGCTGGTCCTCGAACAGCAAACCCTCCGGGACCGCGACCTCGACCACCTCCACCCGCTCGGGGGTGCCGGTCGCCAGCGGTGGGATCCCCAGCCGCTCGTAGCCGCTCGGATTGAAGAAGGTCTCGCCCGTCTCTTCCACGCCCAGCCTGCGGAGAAGGGTACCGGCGGTCCGTACCGCCCGGTCGATCCTCTCGCTCGCCTGGCGATGGACGCTGTCGATCGAGCAACCGCAGATCGAGTCGTGGGCGGAGTTGAGGATGAGCTGCCGCCAGATGTAGCGCAGCTCACGCTCGGGCCAGGGACGGCCGGTCAGCGTCCAGATCGGCTCCAGGTGGCGCTCGACGAGCCGCTCGAGAGCGGCGTGCTCCAGCTTGAGCGGGAAGCGGGCGCTCAGCGTCCCCTTCAGGACGAAAGAGGTTGCCGCCGAGTGCAGCTCGCCCCTCAGTATCCCTTCGGCGGCCGGAGCGGCAGCGATGAAGTCCGCCAGGGAGGAGATTGCCGCCGGTCGTTCGGACTGGCCCGACCCGAGCGCCGCGTCGAGGCCCAAGGGCACCGGCTGGTGGTCGTCGCCCGCCATCACCAGCCATGGCCCGGCAGGGGCCCAGGTCTCCTCCGCCAGCCGGTCGCGGAGCTCGCCGGAGGCAAGCGGCAGGGCCCTGCCGTGGCCGTAGCCGCGCTGCAGGTGGATGGTCCGGACGCTCGACCCGTCGAGCGCCTCCCAGTCGAAGACGCCACCGACCGCCGCGGCCGGGACGCCGCGCCAGACGACCGCCGTCTCGATCCCACGGAGCCGCAGGAGCTGCGGCATCTGGGCGGTGTGGCCGAACTGGTCGGGCAGGTAGCCGACCGTCATCGGCTCGCCGATCTCCCGCGCCCTCTCGAGGCCCAGCTCGAGGTTGCGGAGGAGCGACTCGCCGCTGACCAGGTGCTCATCGGGCAGCGTGTACCAGGGTCCGAGGCTCAGCCGCCCTCGAGCGGCGGCCTCGCGGATGGCCGCGAGGCGGTCGGGCCGGGCCTCCAGGTAGTCGTCGACGACCGCCATCTGGCCGTCGAGATGGAAGCGGAGGCCGGGCTCCCGGGGAAGCGCCAGGAGGAGCGTGTCGAGGAGCGCCACGAGCCGTCGCCGGTAGACCGCGAAGGGCAGGTACCACTCCCGGTCCCAGTGGGTGTGGGGAACGACGTGGACCTGCGGGGCCGGCTGCATCCGCCATATTGTGTCCGGGTGGCTGAAACGCTTCACCCGGCTCCCGCTCTGGAGGGCTTGGCACGGCGGATCTTCCTGGCGATGGGAGCTTCCGAACCGGTCGCCGCAACCGTCGCCGGCCACCTCGTCCGGGCCAACCTGTCCGGGCACGACTCCCACGGTGTGCTCCGCATCCCGCAGTACGTCGAGGACGCCGACCGGGGTGCCCTGGTCCCCTCGGCGAGGGCTGCCCTGGTAAGTGAGTCAGGCGCCGTCGGCATCGTCGACGCCGGCCGCGGCTTCGGCCACAGCGCCACGGCGCTGGCGATGGAATGGGCCGCCGAGCGAGCCACCCAGTTCGGCATCGCGGCCGCGGCCGTCCGCCGCGCCAATCACATCGGTCGCCTGGGTGAGTACGCCGAGCTGGCGGCAGCCCGCGGCGTGATCGGCATCGCCACCGTCGGCGTCATCGGTTCGGGCGGCGTGACGCCCTTCGGCGGCCGGGGCCGCTACCTGGGAACCAACCCCTGGGCGATTGGGGTCCCGGCAGCCGGCGAGGAGCCGATGATCTACGACGCCGCCACCTCGGCGGTTGCCGAGGGCAAGCTCCGCGTCGCCCGCTCGAAGGGGGCCCAGGTGCCGGCGGGGGCGATCATCGACAGCGCCGGCAAGCCATCGGTCGACCCGGCCGACTACTACGCGGGCGGCGCGATGCTGCCCCTCGGCGGCGCCCTCGCCGGCCACCTCGTCCGGGCCAACCTGTCCGGGCACGACTCCCAC
>DATCOZ010000296.1:0-6401 GCA_036564345.1 Candidatus Dormiibacterota bacterium
TCAGGCCAACGGGGTGTCCGGCCGGCACCACTGACCCTCGTGCGGGCATGTCATTCAGAAGGCAGTCCCGAAAGACGCCCGGGGAGGCAAGAGCCACGCACTCGGGTCACTGGCGCTTTCCAGTCTCACAGGGGAGGCAAGACTTGCCTGTGGGGAGGCAAGTAGCCGTCGTTCCAGCTTCGCCCGTCGGCTATGGGTTGTAGCCGATCGCGTCGTAGATCGGGCCTGTGACGGGTGAGCCCAGGTACGACACGTGCATCGCGTCCTCGACCCAGGGGTCGTTGATCCAGTAGTCGTAGGGACCGTTCTGGGCGACGAGGACGACGAAGTGCGTCCCGCCGGTCCTGATGTACATGCCGACGATGACGGTCCCGCCGCCTGCCAGCACCTGGTTGATCCAGACCCGGCTGGGGTTGTTGTTGATCATCGCCGGGTGCCCGGGCACGTTCAGGGCGAAGTTGTAGAGCAGCCCGCCGGAGGTGAAGTTGGCCGGATTGGCGGCGATCACGCCCGGCGTCACGCTCGGGTAGCCGAAGTGGGAGTTGACCATCGCCACGCTTGTCAGCAGGCAGCCGATCTCCCAGACCTCGTATTGGGTTCGGCCTAGGTAGACGTTGCCCCAGCGGGCATCCCGCTGGTTGTAGTAGTTGCCCCACGAGTTGGCGAGGAACTCGGGCGCGACGATGTTGCCCCCCTGGCCGTGGGAGAAGGCGAGCAGCGACTGGAGCTGCGCCTCCGCGGACGAAATGTCGGCGGTGACGGCTCCAGCCTGGTTGACGAGGTCTGACTGCTGCCGCCCGAGCGCGGCCTGCAGGCCGTGGAGCTGGAGCGTGATCGTGTTCTGGATCGAGTACTCCTGCTCCAGGGCCTGCCGCTGCTCCTCGATCTTCGCGACGATCCCGGCCTGCTCGGTGCGCTCGCGGTCGAGCTCGGTGCGCTGCGCTGCCAGCAGGTCGCGATCCGACTGCAGGGAGACCGCCGTCTGGTGGGTGCCGTCGGCCGCCTGCTTGATGTCGGTGAGGCGTTGCACGAACTGCCCGAAGCTGTGGCTCGTGAGGAGCAGTCCGAAGGCCGTGCGGGCCTCGACCTTGTCGAGCACCCTGATCTGGGAGGCGAAGGCGGCCTGCCTCTCGTCCAGGCGAGCCTGGGTCTTGTCGAGCTGGTCGGTAAGCGCGTCCTCCCGGACGACCAGCGCGTCGAGGCGGGCCTGGTTGTCGCTGAGCCGGGCGTTGTTCTCGAGCAGCTGGGCGTTGAGCGCGCCGAGGATCACCTGGAGGCGGTCGATCCTGCCCTGGGTGTCGGCGATCTGGTTCTTGACGCTGATCGTCTGCGAGTTGATCTGCGCCAGCTGGTTCTGATAGCGCTGAATCTGCGCCTCCAGGTCGCTCAGCGCGTCAGCGCGCGCGCCGGCCGGCAGTAAGGCGAGCAGCAGTCCGGCGGTGACGGCCAGGGCGGTGGAGCGGAGTTTGCGGGAGCTCATGAGGAAGGTTTGGGGACGTAATAGCCGAGTTCGGCAGCCAGTATCGGAGAACTTCGGGGCAATGGCAACACATCGCGCCTAGAATCAGCCGTGTTGCGTTAGTTTTTGCGAACCGCTCCGGTTCGGAGCGTGCCCAGGCCCTCGTCGAGTTTGCACTGGTCTCGGTTGTCCTTGCACTGCTCCTCGGAGCCGTTGTCGAGTTCGGCTTCCTCTTCTCCCACAAGCTGGAGCTGACCAACGCGGCGCGCTCGGGAGCTCGCTGGGGCGCTCTCCACTCAACCTCGTGGAGTGCCAACGCGAGCCCCGCCTCGAACACGATCGAGGGCCAGGTGCGGGCCGCGGGTGGCACCTCCCTGCTGCCCAACGACGACTCCCACCTGGCGATCGAGTACATCAACGTGAGCGGCGCGAGCCAGGCCCTCTGCGGCCACTACAGCGCCGCGACCGCTGCCTTTGTCGCCGCGGGCGGCTACAGCCAGGCGACCTGCGTCATCCCCGGCAACCTGGTGCGGGTGACCCTGACCAACTCCTATTCACTGGTGACCGGCCTGCTGGGTGGCGCGGTCGGCGGCGCGGTAACCCTCAAGACCGTCGCCGTGATGCCGGTGACGGCGTGATGGAACGGCGCCGCGGCCAGCGCGGCCAGTCGCTCGTCCTCGCGGCACTCCTGGTCACGGTGCTGACCGGCTTCGTCGGCCTCGTGGTCGACGGCGGCGAGGCGGCGAACGAGCAGCAGATCGTGCGCAGCGCGGCGGACGGCGCCGCGCTTGCCGGCAACTACGCGATCGTCAAGGGCTACACCACGGCCGCTGCGACCACGCTCGCCCAGCAGGTGCTGGTGGCGGTTCCGCTGCCGACCGGCGACCTGACCATGAGCTACCTCGACGCGGCCGGCAGCGCGACCGCCATCGCGGCGTCGGTGGTGACCATCCGGGCGGTGGTGGCTGACAGCCACCCGACCTACTTCCTCCGCGCGTTGGGAGTGCCGACCCTGCTCCTGACCGCGACCGCGGAAGCGAAGATCGGCTCCAGTGGCACACCGGCCGCCTGCTCGGTCTGCCTCATGGGGCCGGCGGGGACGACGCTGGCCGAACGCAACTCGGCCGCAATGACGATCACCGGCGGACCGCTGCAAGTGAACTCGAACGGCGCCTCCGCCATCAACCAGAGCAACGGAGCATCCCTGACGGCGCCCTCGATCACCGTGGTTGGCGGTGTCGTGAAAGGCACCGGGACGATCACGCCCGCGCCGGTGACAGGCAGCGCCGTCATTCCCGACCCGCTGTCCGCGATCCCGGTTCCCCTGGTGGCGGGCGTGGCCGCCAACTTCACGGCCCCTGCCGGCGCCTCGGCCCTCGCTCCCGGTGTCTACAACACGGTGACCGTGAACGCCGGCTCGACGCTGACCCTGAGCGCCGGTACCTTCGTCATCCGGACCCAGCTGAATGTCAACGGCGGCGCCGTCAGCGGCGCCGGCGTGACCATCTACCTGGGCTGCGCCGCCTATCCCACCGCCTGCGCCGTCGGAGCCAGCGGCGGCTTCATCAGCGGGTTGGGGGGCAGCCTGACCCTCTCGCCACCGGCCGCCGGAACGTATGCGGGGCTCACCGTATTCGCCGACCGCAACAACGTGGCAACCAACACCTTCTCCACCTCGACGGTCAACGTCACGGGCACCTGGTACTCGGTTCTCCAACCGTTGGCCGACACGACCAACTCCGATTCGATCGCCTTCGGCCAGCTCGTCATCGCGAGCCTCTCACTGCCCAACGCCTCCATCTTCGCGGCGAGCCGCTCGGCGACGACGTCATACGGCACCGGCTCCGCGAGCCTCGGGCTGACGCTGTGACCGCCTCCCACGGGGGACGCCCCCCCTCCGAAAAAGCCCAGGCGATGGTCGAGTTCGCCCTCGTCTCGATGCTGATGCTGGTCTTCGTCCTCGGCGTGATCGACTTCGGATATCTGTTCGCTGGCCGCGTCAGCGCCTATGAGGCGACGCGGGTGGCGGCGCGCTACGCGGCCGTCCACCCCACCGCCTGGAGCTCGGCGGCGGCTCCCGGCGGGAACACCATCGAGGGCAACCTGCTGCTCACATCGGTCCCCGCACGGGTGCCCAACGACGACGTGCACCTGACCATCAGCTACCTCGTGCCGGGGGCCGGCGCGGCCGTGACCTGTGGGCAGTGGAGCGCGACGGCGGGCGTCTTCCAGCCGGCGGGTGCCTACACCCAGGCCACCTGTGTCGTCTCCGGCAGCCTGGTTCGGGTCCAGGCAGAGTACGTCTACAACTTCATCACGCCGTTCCTGAAGTCGACCTTCGGCAGCATGACGATCAACACCGACGCAACTGCCCTCGTCGAGTGACCTTCATCGGATCGTTCTCACGTTGCCGGAGCGCCTTTGTTAGTGTGCGGTCGCAAACCATGCTCCCAGTGGATCCCAGGCGATGACGTCGGCCGCGACCGCCCTCCCCAAGCCGGGCAAGCGCGAGATCCTGATCGCGGAGGACGACCCGCTCAACCGCGTCCTGCTGGCGACCTTTCTCGAAGAGGCCGGCTACCGGGTCGGCGTGGCTGCCAACGGGATGCAGGCGCTGAAGCTGATCAGGGAGGGCATGCCGGACCTCGTCATAACGGACGTGAACATGCCCGAGATGAACGGGCTCGAGCTGTGCCGCCGCCTCCGCTCGCACCACAAGCTGGCGCGGATCCCGATCATCATGCTTTCGGGGCTGACCGAACCGCCCGAGATCCTTGCCGGCTATGCCGAGGGCGCCGACGACTACGTCGGCAAGCCGATCGACTTCGCCGTCCTCGGCGCCAAGATCGAAGCGCTCCTGCTGCGGAGCCGCGACGTCGACGCGAACGATCCCAAGGCGGGTGTCATCCTCTTCATGCACGCCAAGGGCGGCTGCGGCAGCACGACGCTTGCGGTGAACCTGGCCTGCCTGCTGCAGCGGCTCTCCGCCACCGGAGCCTGCGTGCTCGACCTGAGCCTCGGCTTCGGCAACGCCGCCTACCAGATGGGCCTCAAACCGCGGCTGTCGCTCGCCGACCTTGCCCTGCAGCCCGTTGAGCAGATGGACGAGGCGATGTTCGCCAAGTTCATAACGACCGTTTCCGGAGGCCCCAGCCTGGTCCGTGCCGCCGACCGGCCCGAGCACGGCCAGCTTGTCAGCGTGCCCTCGATCCAGCTCGCCATGGAAAACCTTCGGAACCGCTTCCAGTACATCCTGGTTGACTCGCCCCCGAGCCTCAGCGAGCACATCCTCGCCGCCGTCGACGCGGCCGACCTGGTCTGGGTCGTAACCGGGCCGTCGCGCTCCGAGCTCACCGCCACAGCCGAGCTATTGAGGCTGCTTGGCCGCCTCAACGTGCCGCCCGACCGCAGCCTCCTGATCCTCGACCAGAACCGCCCCGACATCCCGGTCGACGAACCGGCCGCCATCCTCGGCCGGCGGCCCGACCTGACGATCCCGTTCTCGGACGACATCATGGCGGCCGCGGAGAGCGGCGTCCCGCTCGCCCAGTCCGACCCGGCGGCTGATTCGCTGGCGACCATCGCCGAGCTCGCCGCCGGCCTCGAGGATCGCCTCCTGCGAGCGACCGGGCGCAACCCGGCAGGCGGGCTGGCGAGGAAGGCGCCCGCCTAGCGCGTCAGCTGCCTAGTTCCGCCAGGGGGTTTCGCCGGCGGCCATCACCCGGCTGGTCGGCATCAGCTCGACTCCCCGAGGGTGGAGGACGACGAGGACCACGGCGAAGGCGACGCCGAGCAGGATCGGGCCCCAGTGAAAGGCCACGCCGACGAAGTACCCGAAGACGACCTGGTAGACGACCAGCAGCACCGCGTACATGATCCCCATCCGGATCCAGCTGACGTTCGCCTCGGGATCGAACGAGGCGGCCGCCAGCCCGATGCCAAAGACCACGCCGGCCACCGACGCATTGATCCCGAGGTACTTGTCGAACGGAAAGATGCTGGTGGCGAAGGTGCTGGCGGTGCTCCCGATGACGAGCAGAACGCCCATCATCAGCATCACGACCGACAGGGTCCTCTCTCTCATGTCTTGTCCTCCTTTGATGGGGATGCGGCAGGAAGGGTGATCGTGAAGCTGCTCCCGGCCCCCAACTCGCTGCGGACGCCGATGTCGCCGCCCATCAGCTGGGCGAGGCGCTTGCTCACCGGTAGGCCGAGGCCCGTGCCGTCGGCCTTGACGCCGACCTGGGTGTAGTCCTCGAAGATCCGCTCGAGCTGGTCGGCGGCCATCCCGATCCCACTGTCGCTGACTATGATCTCGACCGCTCCGGCGGCCTCGAGGCACCGGATCGCGAGCTTGCCGCCCGCAGCGGTATGCCGGATGGCGTTGGAGAGCAGGTTCCAGATGATCTGGAGCAGCCGGCGCCGGTCGGCCTCGACCCAGAGGTCACAACCGACGTCGAGCTCGATTTCGAGGCCCTTCTCATCGAGCAGGGGCTGGACCTGGCTCGCCGCCTCCTGGACGATCGGCGCGACTGCGAGCCCGGAGATCTCGAGGTCCATCTTCCCGGCCGCCAGCTTGGAGAGGTCGAGTGAGTCGTTGATGAGGGCCAGCAGGTGCCGGCCGGCCGATTCGACGTTGTCGACGTACCGCGCCTGCTTCGGGTTCAAGGGACCGACCCGCTCCAGCTTGAGGAGCTCCGTGAAGCCGAGGATCGAGGTCAGAGGCGTCCGCAGCTCGTGGTTGACGATCGCCACCAGCCGGGACTTGGCGTCGCTCTCCTGCCGGGCAGCTTCGCCCCGTACCCGGTCGCTGATGTCGGTCGCCAGGGCGACCATCCCGGTCACCTCCCCGGCGTCGTTGCGGATCGGGTTGTAGCTGGTCTCCAACCAGAGATCGAGGGCTTCGAGATGGATGGCTCCGATGAACGTCTCGCCGGCGAGG
>DATCOZ010000300.1:0-7035 GCA_036564345.1 Candidatus Dormiibacterota bacterium
ACCAGGAGCATCGCCGCGTTGCCGACGGCGCGCGTGCCGATCGACTGCTCGGGATTGATCGGGCTGCCGGTCGCCTCGTCGGCCACTACGGCACCGGCGGTTGATTCACTCAGCCAATTATCGGTTCAGTCGTAGAGAGGGTTACTGAGCTCCACCATGTTCAGGTAGTCGCCGCCCGCGCGCATCGCCGTGCTCCAGGCGCCGCCGGCAACCTGGCAGGAGATGTCCTCGGTCGCCCCGTGGGCGATCAGCGGGATCGGCGCGGTGCAGGAGTCGATCGGGGTCCGATCCGACAGCTTGAGGAAACGGATGGTCACAGTCGCTCCCGGGGAGGGCTCGATCGGGCCGGCCGAGTTCGTGACCGACACCTTGGCGCCGCAGCTCGCGATGCTGCAGGCAAGCTTGGCAAGGCTGTCCTTGACCGCCGAGTACCGGGCGGGCAGGACCGTCGGGTCGGCGAGGTCGAGCGGCGGACCGGGGACCTCCAGAGTGGTCACCTGGGAGAACTCGCTGAAGTCGAGGTTGACCTGAGTGAAGCCGTCCTGGGGAGCTGAGCCCACGGGCCGCTCGATCTTCAGCAGCTGAGGGCTGGCGCCCGGTGAGACGGTCACCTTTTCGGCGCCGTTGAGCAGGGCGACCGCCCCCTTGCCGGAGAGCGTCACCGGCTTCGAGCGGAGGGCCGCCTGGCCGCGCAGGAAAGCGCTTGCCAGCGCGGACGGCGTCGCCAGCTTGCGGGTCGAGACCAGCGGCTCCACCTCGCTCGTCGCGGTCGAGTTGAAGACCCATTTGCCCGCCAGGAAGGTGCCGAGCTTTCCGGGCAGGCCCGGGATGCTGGTGCCCGAGAAGTAGGTCGTCCCGTCGCGATAGACAAAGGACAGCTTGGCCGCTCGGGTGTCGTCCGTGATGCTCCCCCGAGCGCCCACCGGAACCACCGCAGTGACGTCGACGTCGACCCGCGGGATGACGCCGGTGTAGGTTCCCTGGACCCTGTAGCTGGTCGACTTTTCGAGGTTTCGGAAGGCGGCGGTCAGCAGCTGGTCGGGCGTCGCGACCGGGTTCGACGCGCCGAAGCCGCAGGAGCTGAGCTCGAAAGCGAGCACGGCGGAAATAGCGAGCGCGTTCCCCAACCCCCGCATGGCCGGGGGCATTCTGGCTGCCGCGCGCGTGTCCTGTCAATGATCCAGGGCGCGGGCGAAGACCTCCTCAGGCCCAACCAGGCGTTCGGTGCGGGTGCCCGGGAAATGCACCCGCAAGCCCGGTTTGCCAGGGGCGCCGAGCTCCCAGCCGGCCTCGTAGTAGCGGGCGCTCTCGGCCAGGTCCTTCGCCTGGGCCACCTGCCGGCCGTCGCTGAAGGCCACCGTCTGGGAGCGCGCGCCGGGAAAGCCGAGGCGCACCTCGCCACCCGTTTTCAGGTTGAAGACGTAGTCGTCGAAGGAGCCCGTCACGGCTGAGGCGACGAGCTCGGCGACGGTCGGAAAGGTGCCTTCCCGCATTCCCTGCTTGAGGTCGCGCCGGGCGTTCATCGAGGCGAGCCGCTCCCGCCGCCGAAGCTCCGTGGCGAGCACGTCGCGCTCGCTGCGGAGGCGGTCGAGCTCGACCTGGATCGGCCGCATCCGCTCCCGGACCGCCTCCTTCCGCCGCTCGATCTCGGCCTGGTCCAGCGCGGTGAAGTCTTCTGCCATCTCGTTTCGTGTGGGCAGGTCGCCCCGATCCGATCGTAAGCCGTCGCCGCGCCGGCGAGCGCGTGGGAGTCAACTTCGCGGCGCCTCGTGCTCCGCGGGGCGGCGTCGGAAGCCCGCGAAGAGGACAACGTCGTAGACGATCTTCAGGCCGCCGGCGGCGAAGAAGGGGAGCCCGAAAAGCGCCGCCTGGATCGCCAGCCCGCTCAGGAACGGGCCGGCCGCCTGGCCCAGGCCCCGGATTGCGCTGGTCGTCGCGACGGCGCTCGCCCGGTGCTGGGGCGGGACGATGGAGACGATGTAGGCCTGTCGCGCCGGTACGTCCATCTGCGACATCGAGAAGCGGAGTAGGAGCAGGGCCAAGGCCCAGGTCAGGTTCGGGCTGAACGGGACGAGGAGAAGGATCACGTTGCTGGGAAGGTGCGTGAAGACCATCGTGTTGATCAGCCCCACGCGATTGGCCAGCCGCCCCGACAGCTCGTAGGCGGCCGCCTGGAGCAGGCCGATGGCGGCGAAGGCCGGGCCGAGCACCTGGGCGCCGGCGCCGAATCGGACGTGGAGCCAGTAGGCGATCACCGCGGTGGCGATGAAGCCGCCGCCGAGCGCGTCGAGCCCGAAGAGCGCCGCCAGGCCCAGGATCGGCCTGATCTCGAAGCGTGCGGACTCGACGGGTGCAGCCTCCACGCGCCGGGAGAGGAGGAGTGGCAGCACGGCGGTCAGGACGCCGATCGCCGCGTAGAGAAGGAAGAAGAGGCCGGAGAGCCGGACGTCGGTGGCGAGCGACGCGGCGAGGCCGCCGGCGGCCCCTGCCAGGGCCCCGCTCAGCGAGTAGCGTGCGAAGCCGAGATTGCGGCGCTCGGGCCCCACCGACTCGGCCAGCATCGGCTGCTCGATCGCCAGGAAGGGGCCCAGGTCGAGCCCTGCCGCGCCCAGCATGCCGGTCGCGCCGGAGAAGATGAGCAGCAGGTGCCCGTACGCCGCGAAGAGCACCAGCCCGGTGACCGCCATCAGCATCCCGACCAGGCTGAGCACGGGCCGCCTGCCGAACCGACGGGAGAGAGCCGCGGCGGCGAGGCCGGAAAGCGCCGCCGCGAGCAGGCCGATGGTCAGGCAGAGCCCGACCTCGGCCGGCTTCAGGCCGTGCCGTTCGAGGTGGAGGCCGAGGAGCACCGCCGAAGATCCGAAGCCGAAAGCGCGGAGTACCCGGCCCGTCAGCAGCAGCGGGTAGTCCGCCGGCGACCGCTCGCGGTCAGTCATTTATCAACGGCCGTGTTGATTAATTGGGTAGAATTCGACTCGTGGACAAGCGCAAGGAAGCCATCCTGAGCTTTCTCAAGGCGAGCGGGCAAGCCTCTCTCGCCGATGTCGCCTCGCACCTCGAGGTCTCCAAGCAGGGAGCGCTGCGGCATCTCGAGGCGCTGAGCGCCGAGGGCCTGGTGGAGAAGGGCAGCGAGTCTCCCCACGCCGGGCCCGGCCGTCCCGGCCACGTCTTCCGGTTGACCGCTGCCGCGGCAGACCACTTTCCTCATGCCCACCGAGAGCTGGCGGGCGAGCTGGTGAAGTTCATCGGCGCCGCCCAGCTGGAGCGCTTCTTCGCCGAGCGCTCGGCGCGGACCGAGGCGGCGATGGCCGTCGAGCTCGCCGGCCTCACCCTGGAGCAGAAGGTGCGGCGGATCGGGGAGCTCGCCTCGGCCACCGGCCACATGACCGACGTTGTGGACAATGGAGACGGCTCCTTCGCGATCCGGCACTGCAACTGCCCGATCGCCGACGTCGCAGCCGAGACCGGCCATCCCTGCCACCGCGAGCAGTCGATGTACGAGCGGCTGCTGGGGACCAGCATCGAGCGAACCACGTGGCTGGCGAACGCGGACGCCGCCTGCACATACGTGATCAAGACCAAATAAAAGGGAGCTGGAAGGAAAGATTCATGGCTGACCTCGAGATCAAGGACCTGCACGTCAGCGTCGACAACCGGGAGATCCTGAAGGGGATCACGCTGGGCATCAGCAAGGGCGAAGTGCACGCGGTGATGGGCCCCAACGGCTCCGGCAAGTCGACGCTGTCGAACACCCTGATGGGCCATCCCGGCTACACCGTCGAGGGCGGCGAGGTCATCTTCAAGGGAAAGAACATCGTCGAGCTGACGCCCGACGAGCGGAGCCGGCTGGGTCTTTTCCTCGCCCTCCAGTACCCGATCGTGGTACCGGGCATCACCATGAACAACTTCCTGCGCACCGCGCTCAACGCGCATCGCGGCTATGACGGCAAGGACAAGTCGAAGGCGGTCTCGCCGAAGGAGTTCCGGTCCCTCGTCGAGCCCTTCCTGGACACGCTGAGGATCGAGAAATCGTTCCTCAGCCGCTACATCAACGAGGGCTTCTCGGGCGGCGAGAAGAAGCGCGTCGAGATCCTCCAGATGGCCGTCCTGAAGCCCGAGATCGCGATCCTCGACGAGACCGATTCGGGCCTCGACATCGACTCCATCAAGTACGTCAGCGAGGCGATCAACAAGATGCGCGGGCCGGAGCTCGGCGTCCTGATAATCACCCACTACACGCGCATCCTGGAGTTCATCGAGCCCGACTTCGTCCACGTCCTGGTCAATGGCAACTTCGTCCTCTCCGGCGGACCGGAGGTGGCCGACAAGCTCGAGGCCCACGGCTATTCAGAGTGGGTCGACGAGCCCACGACACAGCAGGAGGTGAGCGCGTAATGGCGGTAGCACCCAAGATCAACGTCGGCGACGACTACCGCGAGAAGTACGGCTTCTTCGACCCCGAGAAGTTCGTCTTCAAGGCCAAGCGCGGCCTCAGCAAGGAAATCGTCGAAGAGATCTCCTGGATGAAGCAGGAGCCGGAGTGGATGACCAAGCTGCGCGTCCGCTCCTACGAGATCTTCCTGCGCAAGAAGATGCCGACCTGGGGCGCCGACCTGTCGGTCATCGATTTCGACAACATCTTCTACTTCCTGAAGTCGACCGAGAAGCAGGGCACCACCTGGGAAGAGGTCCCCGAGGACATCAAGCGCACTTTCGACAAGCTGGGCATTCCGGAGGCGGAGCGTAAGTTCCTCGCCGGCGTCTCCGCGCAGTACGAATCGGAGGTCGTCTACCACTCGCTGCACCAGAAGCTGACCGACCAGGGCGTGATCTTCACCGACACCGACACCGCCTTGCGCGAGCATCCCGACCTTTTCCGGGAGTACTTCGGGACCATCATCCCGCCGGCCGACAACAAGTTCGCGGCGCTCAACACCGCGGTGTGGTCGGGCGGGTCCTTCATCTACGTTCCGAAGGGAGTCCACGTCGACATCCCGCTGCAGGCCTATTTCCGGATCAACGCCGAGAACATGGGCCAGTTCGAGCGAACCCTGATCATCTGCGACGAGGACAGCTTCGTGCACTACATCGAAGGCTGCACGGCGCCCATCTACACGACCGACTCGCTCCACAGCGCGGTCGTCGAGATCATCGTCAAGAAGAACGCGCGCTGCCGCTACACCACGATCCAGAACTGGTCGACCAACGTCTACAACCTGGTCACCAAGCGGGCGACTGTCTACGCCGACGCGACCATGGAGTGGGTCGACGGCAACCTTGGCTCGCAGATCACCATGAAGTACCCGTCGGTCTACCTGATGGAGCCAGGCGCCAAGGGCGACGTCCTGAGCGTCGCCTTCGCAGGCAAGGGCCAGCACCAGGACGCGGGCGGCAAGATGATCCACGTCGCTCCCAACACGACCTCGACGATCACCTCGAAGTCGATCTCCAAGAACGGTGGCCGGACCAGCTACCGCGGCCACATCAAGGTCTATCCCGGCGCGAACAACTGCAAGTCGTTCGTCAAGTGCGACGCCTTGCTCCTCGACGACGAGTCGCGCTCCGACACCTACCCCTACAACGACGTCGACGCCGAGAACGTGACCCTCGGCCACGAGGCGACCGTCAGCAAGGTGAGCGACGAGCAGCTCTTCTACCTGATGTCGCGCGGTATAACCCAGAACGAGGCCGAGACGATGATCGTCAACGGCTTCATCGAACCTTTCACCAAGGAGCTGCCGCTCGAGTACGCGGTCGAGCTCAACCGCCTCATCCAGCTCGAGATGGAAGGCTCGGTCGGCTAGAGCGATGAGTTTCTCTCTGGAGTCCGTGGAGGAGATCGCCAGCCTCCACGAGGAACCCGACTGGCTGCGCGCACGCCGGCGTGAGGCGTGGGACGTCTACGAGAAGATCGGCCTGCCCGACCGCTCCGACGAGGAGTGGCGCCGGATCGACTTCAAGGGCTTCAAGTTCGACGACTTCAAGGCCTTCGAATCGGCCAACGGGGGCCCTCCCGCGCTGCCCATCGAGGGCGCGGCGGGCGTCCTCCGACAACGCGGCTCGGAGCCGGGCAAGGTCGAGGTGGACGAGGAGCTGACCCGCAAGGGCGTCGTCTTCATGCCCTTGAGCCAGGCCGCCCGCGAGCATCCCGATCTTGTCCGCCGCCACCTCTTCACCGAGGTCACGGCCGACCGCGACAAGTTCGCTGCCGCCCACGCCGCGCTGTTCAGCGGCGGGACACTCCTCTACGTCCCCGACAACGTCGAGATCGAGCGGCCGATCCTCGGCCAGTTCTGGTCGAGCGGTGGCGGCGCCGCCGTCCTCCCCCACACCCTGATCCTGGCCGGCAAGAACTCCCGCTTCAACTACCTCGACGAGTTCCTTTCACCGTCGCTGGAGGAGTCCGCCTTCACCAGCGGCTCGGCCGAGATCTTCGTCGGCGAGGGAGCCCAGGTTGGCTACGTGTCGCTCCAGAAATGGGGCCGCCACGCCTACCAGTTCGCCAACCAGCGGGCGCACATCCAGAAGGACGGCCACGCCAAGATCTTCAACGTCACCCTCGGCGGCCGCTTCGCCAAGGTCCGCTGCGAGGCCAACCTCCAGGGTCGCGGGGCTTCTGCCGAGCTGAAGGGTGTGTACTTCGCGACGGAGGACCAGTTCTTCGACTTCCACACCCTCCAGGACCACCAGGTCGGCGACACCACCAGCGACCTCCTCTTCAAGGGCGCCCTCCAGGACAGCGCGCGCGCCGTCTACGCCGGGCTGATCCGGATCGAGAAGGGCGCCGCCCGTTCCGACGCCTACCAGGCCAACCGCAACCTGGTCCTCAGTGACAAGGCCAAGGCGACCTCGATCCCGATGCTCGAGATCGACAACAACGACGTCCGCTGCACGCACGGCGCGACCGTCGGGCCGGTCGACCCGATGAGCCTCTTCTACCTCGAATCGCGCGGCATCCCGCGGGCTTCGGCCCAGCGGATGATCGTCCAGGGCTTCTTCGGTGAGGTCGTCGACCGCATCCCCTTCGAGCAGGCG
>DATCOZ010000016.1:0-6634 GCA_036564345.1 Candidatus Dormiibacterota bacterium
TGCCTGCCTCACCTCGACGGGCGGGTTCCTGGCCTGGTTCGGCGGCTTCCAGTTCAACAACATCGCGATCTACGCACCGTCGACCAACAACTGCAGCGTAAGCCTGAGCGGCCACGCCGCCTTCGGGACCGCGACCATCTATTGGCCGGCGGGCAACTGGACGATTGCCGGCAACAGCAAGGAGCCGATCGCGAGCGAGGTGATCGTCAACACGCTCAACTGTCAGGGCAACGGCGTCCTGACCGTCTCTTACGACCAGCAGACCGCGCCCAGCCAGGGCTATTCGCAGATCTCCGCATGAAGGGCGGTCAAATCGGGCAGCCCCTAGAATTCCGGCGATGAGCGGCCGTCCCTTCACGATCATCGGCGCGGTGGTAGCCGTCCTCGCCCTGGGAGTCTTCGTCTTCCTCGGCTCGCGGACGGCGGGATCGATCGCCGCGCCCCCGGCGAACCTGAAGTCGATGGTGGTCGCCGCGCGCGACATCTCGATCCGGATCCCCCTCACTCCCGCCGACGTCAAGGTCGTCCAGATCGATGCCTCAGCGATACCTCCCCAGTCGTTCAACAAGGTCGACCAGCTCAAGGGCCTCATACCCATCGTGCCGATCTACTCCGGCCAGCCGGTGACCGGCAACGAGCTGGTGACCAGCTCCGACCAGGTCACCGGCGCACAGGCCGCCTTCCTTCCCATCCCCAAGGGCTGGGTGGCGATGACGATCCCCACCGCCGAGCAGCAGGGCGTCGCCGGGTACATCCAGCCCGGCGACTACATCACGATCTCGGCCATCGTCAACGGGGGCGGCAAGTTCGCGAACACCCGGACCGTCTACACCAACGTCCACGTGCTGAGGCTCGGCCAGGCGGCCGACGCGATCGCGCTGCAGCCGGTCCAGCCCCGCGGCGCGGCACCCACCCCGACGCCGAAGCCTCCCACCGCGTCGAGCATCACGGTCGTCGTGACGCAATGCCAGGCGGAGTACCTGGACTGGTTCATCGCCAACGCCTCCATCAAGTACACGCTCGAGTCCTACAAGGACTACAACCCGAAGGACACCACCGTCGACGCCAGCTGCCCGGGCGTTGATTCGACCCACGGCGTCACCGTCAGCGACATCTCGAGGAGCTGGCCGGGCCTCGTCTCCTAGGCATCCCCACCCATGACCTTCTATCTCATCGTCGGCATCGCTCTCGCGGTTGGAGCCTTCCTCTTCTTCATGGGCTTCGACAAGACGAACCAGACCCAGGCGGTCACGGCAAGGGATCAGCTGCGCCCGGCGTTGACCATCCGGGACCGGATCGACGCCATGTTCCAGGCCAACGAGCAGTGGGCGGCCCCGGCAACGACTGCTGCCAAGCCCGGCAAGCTGAACCTCGCCGAGCAGCTCTCCCGCGCCGACCTGAAGCTGAGAACGTCGGAGTGGCTGCTGATCCGGATCGGGACAGCCGCCTTACTGGCCCTGATCGGACTCCTCCGCTTCGGCCTGGGAGCGTTCGGAGTCCAGGCGGTCCTGTTCGGGGTCCTCGGCTACTTCATCCCCCAGTTCTACCTCGGCTTCCGGCAGCGGGGGCGGCTCAAGGCCTTCAACAGCCAGCTTGGCGACACCCTGGTCCTGATGGCCAATGCGCTCAAGACCGGCTACTCCCTCGCCCAGGCCCTCGACGTGGTGGCGAACAAGGCGTCGCCTCCCATCAACGAGGAGTTCGACCGAGTCGTCAAGGAGGTCAACCTGGGTGCCGGCATCGAGGAGTCGCTCGGCCGCATGGTGCGGCGGACGGAGAGCTCCGACCTCGACATGGTCGCGACCGCGATCGCGATCAACCGGAAGATCGGCGGCAACCTGAGCGAGATCCTGGAGACCATCTCGGAGACGATCCGGGAGCGGGTCCGGATCAAGGGCGAGATGTCGTCCATGACAGCCCAGGCCCGCGGCTCCGGCTACATGATCACGGCGCTGCCGATCGTCCTCGCCGTGTTCATGTACTTCGTCACGCCGCAGTACTTCGCCCCGATGCTCGGCAGCCCGATCGGGATCGGGATGCTGATCGGGGCGGGCTTCTTCATGTTCCTCGGCCAGATGATCATGGGCAAGATCGCCACCGTGGACGTCTGATGGGAATGATCTTCAACCTCAGCGTCGGACTCGCCTTCGCCTTCGGGTTGTTCCTCGTCTTCTTCAGCCTCGACCGCCGGCCGGGCGCCGTCGCCGACGACATGATCGAGCAGCGCCTGCAGGGCTACGGGGAGATCGAGCCGGTCACGATCGACGAGATCGAGCTCCAGAAGCCGTTTGAAGAGCGGGTCCTGCGGCCGGCGCTTGAACGAGCCGGTCGCTTCCTCAGCGACCGCACGCCCCAGAAGAGCCGCGACAACCTCCGCATGAAGCTCGCCATCGCGGGCAATCCCGGCAACCTGACGGTGGGCGGCTTCACAGCGCTCCGCGATGTGGCCGCCGTCGTCGGCCTCGTCCTCGGGCTCCTCGTCGGCGTGCTCGTCGGCCACGGCTTCATCGGCCCCGTGATCGGGATGGCGGTGGGAGCGCTGATCGGCTTCTACGTGCCCCTCTACTGGGTCAACTCGATAACCGGCAGCCGGCGGATCGAGATCCAGAAGGCGCTGCCTGACGCGATGGACCTGTTGACGATCGCGAGCGAGGCGGGACAGTCGTTCGACGCGGCGATCAGCAACGTCGTCGACAAGTACCACAACGCGCTCGCCGACGAGTTCGCCGCGGTCATCCGCGAGACCCAGCTCGGCCGGCCCCGACTCGAGGCCCTCGAGGAGATGGGCAAACGCTGCGGCGTCGAGGACCTGAACAACTTCATCCAGTCGATCATCCAGTCCGAGCAGATGGGCGTCGGCATCGCCAAGATCCTTCGCATCCAGTCCCAGGAGCTCCGCCGCAAGCGCCGCCAGCGGGCCCAGGAGTCGGCCGCGCAGGCCACCCTCAAGATGATGCTGCCGATGGTCGGCTGCATCTTCCCCACCCTCTGGATCATCCTGCTGGGACCGGCGGTGCTCGTCATCATCAAAGCCCGCGGCGGCTGAAAAGCGGCCCGGTTCACCACGGGGTGAATTGGGGAATCAATACAATCGAGATCAATCGTGAACCCCCAGCGCGAGCATCAGCTTGCCCTCTGAAGCCCTCGACCTGATCGTCCTCGGCGGAGGCTTCGGCGGCTACTCGGCGGCCATCCGAGCGTCCCAGCTCGGGATGAAGGTCGCGCTGGTCGAGGAGGCCAAGCTGGGCGGAACCTGCCTCCACTGGGGCTGCATACCGACCAAGGCGCTGCTCGAGTCGTCCGAGCTCCTCTACCGCATCCGTGACCGCGGGAGGGAATTCGGCATCAGCACCGAAGGGCTCGCGGTCGACTATCCGACCATCGCGAAGCGAAAGGACGCCGTCGTCGACCAGCTGACCAAGGGCGTCGAGGGCCTGATGAAGAAGAACAAGATCGAGGTCGTCCGCGCCCGCGGGAAGGTCACCGGCAAGAACTCGATCGAGGCCGGCGACCGCAAGCTGGAGGCGAAGAACCTGATCATCGCGACCGGTTCCACGCCGCGCTCGCTGCCCGGCATCGAGATCGACGGCAAGCGGATCATCACCTCCGACCACGCCATCCATGCCGACCGGCTCCCACAGTCGGTGGCGATCATCGGCGGCGGCGCGATCGGGGTAGAGTTCGCGACCTTCTACCACCAGATGGGCGTCGAGAAGGTCACCGTCATCGAAGCTCTCGACCGGCTGGTCCCGCTGGAGGACGAGGAGGTCTCCGGCGTGATGCTGAAGGCGTTCCAGAAGGCGAGCATCGAGGTCCGCGTCGGGGCCAAGGTGCTGGAGGCGAAGGCGGGCGACAAAGGAGTGGCTGTGAAGCTGGACAGCGGCGAGCTACAGGTAGAGCAGCTCCTCGTCGCGGTCGGGCGCGCACCCCGGAGCCAGGAGATCGGCCTCGAGGAAGTTGGGCTCAAGCTCAGCAAGCCGGGCTTCGTGGAGGTCGACGAATGGCTGCGAACCGGCGTCGACTCGATCCACGCGATCGGCGACCTGGTCGGCGGCTACCAGCTCGCCCATGCCGCCGTGCACGAGGGCGTGACGGCTGCTGAGGACATCGCGGGCAAGCGGATGGAGCCGATCCACCAGGAGCTGATCACCCGCTGCACCTACTCGCACCCGCAGATCGCCTCGGTCGGCCTGACCGAGAAGGAGGCGCGCGACAAGGGCATCGCCGTCAAGGTCGGCAAGTTCCCCTTCCTAGCCATCGGGCGGGCGCTCATCCATGGCGAGCCGGACGGCTTCGTCAAGATCGTCGCCGACGAGACGGGCCGCATCCTCGGCACCCACATCGTGGGCAACCAGGCGACCGAGCTGATCGCCGAGCCGGCACTGGCCCAGCTTTTTCAGGGCGATGCCTGGGAGGTGGGCCGCAACGTCCACCCCCATCCGACGCTCTCCGAGGCGGTGGGCGAGGCGGCGATGGCCGTCGACGGCCGGGCGCTGAACTTTTGAAAGGTGACGTGGCGAAGGTGAAGACGGAGGAGAAGGCGACCTTCTCTCCCGACTGGCACTTCCAGGAGCCGGTCGACTGGCGGGACACCGACCTCGACGAGGACACTCTCCGCGAATGGTTCCGGACGATGCTGCTGAGCCGGCAGATCGATATCCGCTGCCAGGTCCTCAACCGCCAGGGAAGGGCGCCCTTCATCCTCTCCGGCGCCGGCCACGAGGCGGCCCAGATCGGCGCCGGGTGGCCGCTCAAGCCGAAGTACGACTGGATCGCTCCCTACTACCGCGACGTGGTTCTCAACTTCCGGATGGGCGTGACCCCGCTCGACGTGATGCTCTCGGTGCTGGCCAAGCCTGACGACCCGGCATCCGGCGGCAAGCAGACGCCCGGCCACTTCTCCGACACCCGGCTGAACATCGTCTCCGGCGGCTCGCCGCTGGCCACCCAGATGGTCCACGGGGCCGGCGTGGCCTACGCGCTGAAGATGGACGGCACCGACAAGGTTGTGATGACCTGCTATGGCGAGGGCGCCGGTGCCGAAGGCGACGCCCACGAGGCGTTCAACTTCGCCGCCATCCACAAGCTGCCCGAGATCTTCTTCTGCCAGAACAACGGGTTCGCCATCTCGACGCCCTTCCGCAAGGAGTACGCCATCGAGTTCGCCGCCCAGCGGGCGGCCGGCTACGGCTTCCCCGGCGTGACGCTCGATGGACGCGACCCGGTGACCACCTACCACGTGGCCAAGCAGGCGATAGCGCGAGCCCGTTCGGGCGAAGGACCGACGCTCCTCGAGGCGCTGGTCGACCGGCTCGGCGCCCACTCCTCGGAGGACGACCAGCGCCGCTACCGCTCCGCCGAGGAGCTCGAGCAGCTGGCCCAGAACGACTGCCTGGAGCGCTTCCGCAAGCGGCTGCTGGAGGAAGCCATCCTCACCGTCAAGCAGGTCACCGAGTACGAGGCGAGCGTCAAGGAGGAGGTCAACCAGGCCACCCGCCAGGCACTCGACGCGCGCGACGCCGAGGCGGAGGAGGCCCTCACGAACGTTTACGGCGCCGACGTGCCGGGCGAGATCGCACCCGCCGAAGGTGTCGGGACGGAGGAGCTGAACATGGTCTCCGCGCTCCGCGAGGCGCTCAGCGAGGAGATGGAGCGCGATGAGCGCGTCATGATCCTCGGCGAGGACGTCGGTCCCAAGGGCGGTGTCTTCCTGATCACCGACGGCCTCTACAAGAAGTTCGGCGAGCAGCGCGTCGTCGACACCCCGATCGCCGAATCCTCGATCGCCGGCATCGCCCTCGGTCTCTCCTTGGCCGGCAAGCGGCCGGTCGCCGAGATGCAGTTCACCGACTTCGCCCACATGGCGTTCAACCAGATCACCAACGAGATCGCCAAGTTCCGCTACCGCTCCAACGGCGGCTGGAGCGTCCCGATCGTGGTCAGGGCCCCGATGGGCGGCCACGTCCACGGCGCCCTCTACCACTCGCAATCGATCGAGGCCCGCTTCGCGACGCCGGGGCTGAAGATCGTCATCCCCTCGGGGCCTTACGAGGCGAAGGGGCTGCTGCTGGCTGCGATGCGGGACCCCGACCCGGTGCTCTTCTTCGAGCACAAGCGCCTCTACCGGATGTACAAGGAGGCGGTACCCAAGGGCGAGTACCTGATCCCGCTCGGCAAGGCGCGGACTGCGAGGGCCGGCACCGACATCTCGGTCTTCTGCTACGGGCTGATGCTGCACTACGCCCTCCAGGCCGCCAAGGCGGTCGAGGAAGATGGCATCTCGGTTGAGGTCGTCGACCTCCGCACCGTGTACCCGCTGCCCAAGGAGGACATCCTCGCGTCGGCCCGCAAGACGGGCAAGGTACTGGTGCTCTACGAGGACAACTTCAGCGTCGCGATCGGCTCCGAGGTCGCGGCCGTGATCGCCGACGAGGCCTTCCGCCACCTGGATGCCCCGGTCAAGCGGCTGGGCGGCCTCGACGTGCCGTCGATACCCTACGCGCCGGCGATGGAGGAGTTCTTCATGCCCAACCCGGAGAAGATCGAGAAGGCGCTGCGGGAGCTGGCCGCGTACTGATGGCCGACACCGTCCGGATCACGATGCCCCAGCTCGGCGAATCGGTCCACGAGGGGA
>DATCOZ010000027.1:0-11604 GCA_036564345.1 Candidatus Dormiibacterota bacterium
GCCTGCCGCCGCGCCGACCGAGCCTGCCGCCGCGCCGACCGAGCCCGCTGCCCCGCCGACCGAGCCCGCTGCCGCGCCGACCGAGCCCGCTCCCGCGGCGCCGGCGAGCACGCCGTCCCCCGAGCCGGCGCCGCCCCAAGCGCGGCCCGTTGCGGAGGGCGAGAAGGGCGAGTCGGGCGAGCATCGCTTCTCGCCGGCGGTGAGGATGCTGGCCGAAGAGAACAAGCTCGACCTGGAGGCGATCCATGGCACCGGCCTCGGCGGTCGGGTCACCAAGAAGGACGTCGAAGCCGCCGTGGCCGGGCGGGCGACGGCCCCCGGCACGCAGGCGGCCGCCGCGGGCCAGGCGGCGGCTCCCTCCGCCCCCGCGGCTGGGCCGGCGGAGATGGCGGGGGATGAGCGCGTGCCCCTCAGCCGGATCAAGCGGCTGGTCGGCGAGAACATGGTCAAGTCGAAGACGACAATCCCCCACGCCTGGCAGACCCAGGAAGTCGACATGAGCGGAATCGTGGCGAACCGCAATGCGAACAAGGCGAAGTTCGCGAAGGACGAGGGGTTCAACCTGACCTTCCTGCCCTACGTCGTGATGGCCGCCACCGTCGCGCTGCGCGAGCACCGCGACGTCAACGCGACCTTCGCCGGCGACGCCATCCTCATCCACCGCGACATCAACGTCGGGATCTCGGTCGGGATGGAGGACGCGCTCGTTGTGCCCGTCATCCGGCGCACCGACTCGCTCTCGATCGCCGGGATCGCCCGCGCCGTCAACGACCTCGCGACGCGCGCCCGGGACGGCAAGCTGAAAGGGGACGACCTCCAGGGAGGCACTTTCACCGTCAACAACTCGGGCACCTTCGGCACCCTCTTCTCCTACTCCGTCATCGCGCCCGGCCAGGCGGGCATCCTGACGATGGAGGCGATCGTCGAGCGGCCGGTCGCGGTGGACGGCATGATCGGGATCAAACCGATGATGTACGCCTGCTTCAGCTTCGACCATCGGGTGCTCGACGGGCTCCAGGCTGCTAGATTCCTGGTTTCATGCCGGAAGTGGATGGAGTCGGTGACGGCGGAGACGCAGATCTACTAAGTGGCAAGAGGGGGCAGGCCCCCTCTTCCAGAACTCCCCCCGCGGCGCCGCGCCCAGGTGTCGATTCTTGAACAACTCAAACGGCCGGGGTAAACCCGGCCTACGCGCCGCGCTCTCCGTGCGTCAGCCTGGGAGCTTCAGGAATGGAAATGGACGATAACGACGAAGCGGGCGATCTACTAGCGCTGCTGGTAAAGGTCCGGGACGAGCCGGGCTCTCTCTACCGCGTCTCCGAGGCCATCTACCGGCACGGCGGCAACGTCACCTACGTCTCCACCATCAGCGGTGGCGAGATCCAGTTCGAGATGATCGGCGTCGACGATCGCCGGCAGCTGGTGCAAGACCTGCTCGCCCTCCAGCCGGCGGTGGAGGCGGTCAGCGAGGTCCCCTCCTTCCAGCAGATCTTCGGCAAGCGCGTCATCGTCATCGGCGGCGGCGCCCAGGTCGGCCAGGTGGCCCAGGGGGCGGTCGCCGAGGCCGACCGGCACAACATCCGCGGCGAGCGGATCTCCGTCGACACCATCGCCCTGGTGGGCGAGGACAGGATCGCGGCGGCCGTCCGGGCGACCGCCCGCCTCCACCGGGCGAGGGTGCTCGTCCTCGCGGGCGCGCTGATGGGTGGCGACATCACGACCGCGGTCCGCGAGGTGCGCGAGGCGGGGATCATCGTGCTCAGCACCAACATGGCAGGATCAGTGCCCGAGGCGGTCGACCTGGTCGTCACCGACTCGCTGGAGGCGGGGATCATGGCCGTGATGCTGATCGCCGACACGGCCAAGTTCTCGATCGACATGGTGAGGGGCCGCCGCTTCTAACCTCCAGGCCTATGATCGGAATCCGACGCCTCCCGCCCACTCGGCTGTAGTCAAGGAGCCTCTTCGTATGGCAGGTCCAGTAGTCCACGAGCCAGCAACCGCCGGCCGCCGTACACCCAGGTTCGGCAACGCCACCCGGGATGACCTCCCCGGCTTCCTGGGGATCATGCGGATCATTCACCAGGAGCCCAACTCGAGCGCCTTCGCACGGCTCCTCGTCGGCCAGCCGAAGCCGGAGGACGAGATCCCGCTCGCACACCTCTTCGAGGAAATCTCGACCCTCGCCCTGCACGGCCTGATCGTCGAGGACCTCCTCTTCGACGCCTTCGCCTTCGACTACTACTGGGAGCAGCTCTCGGACTCCGTGCGCAAGGCCCGCCAGAAGACCGGCAACAAGAAGTTCTGCGAGAACTTCGAGCTGGCGGCGAAGCTGGCGATCGCCTACCGCGAGACCCGACCGCCGAAGACCGAGCCCTAACACAGGGGACTTACGCCAGGCGACGATTCACCGCTTGGCGGCGAACTTAAATTCGGACCTTCCCTTTTGGGCGGCGGTCAGGCAGCATAGGTGACGGCCCCGAGGGACACGCGCGAGGGAGCCGGTGAGCGCCGCAAGGCAGGATCCGGAGCCTGAGAAGCGATCCGTCGGGGTCACTTTTTTTGTGGCCGCCCACGAGGCCCTTCGTATCGACCTCAAGCCCACACGTGACATGGGTCCAACCCACAGCCATCGTGGATACAATGGGCTCGATGCCCAAAGTCCGGCTGGTCGAGAACCAGTTCCCGATCGCGGGTGCTGTGCCGCTCGAAGATCTCGTCGGACGGCGCGAGCAGGCCGAGCTGATGGCGGCCCGCGCTCTCTCCGGCCAGCACAGCTACCTCGCCGGTCCCCGACGGATCGGCAAGTCCTCGGTCGCCGAGGCAGCCCTCCGCCTGGCAGAGCGGGAGGGCGCCATCCCGATCACAGCCGACCTCCTCTACCTGGCCACCCCGATGGCATTCGCCTCGGTGCTCTTCGACAAGGTGGCCGCCGCTCACGGAGGTGCCTCCGGGATGCTCCAGGCACTCCGCCAGAAGCAGAAGCTGCTCGACGTCGAGTCGACCTACCAAGCCCGCCTCGGGCCTTTCTTCGAGGCCGGCATCAAGATCCACGAGGCGGCGGAGGCGCCGGACATGCTCCTCAACCGCTGCTTCGAGCTGCTCGGCCGGCTCGCGGGGGTGAAGGACCGGCGGGTGGTCCTCCTGCTCGACGAGTTCCAGGACTCGGATCGCATCCACCCGCGCTTCGACGACTCATTGCGCCATTTCGCCGCCGACCGGACCCACCGGGTGAGCTACCTCTTCTCGGGATCGCGCGCCTCGATCCTGAGCAAGAAGTTCGGCGACCGGCAGAGCCCTTTGTTCCGAGTGGCGATGGAGGTTCCCATCGACGATCCGCGACCCGCCGAGTGGCTGCCCTACCTGGACCGCAAGTTCCGCGAGGTAGGTATCCAGGCCGACGAGCACTGCCTCGGCAAGCTGCTGGAGGAGTCCGGCGGCCACGCCCAGGACACGATGGCCCTGGCGGCCGAGCTGCACCTGCTGATGTTCGCCCGCCAGCAGCACTTCGCGGGCTACGGGGAGGCCGAGGAGGCCCTGCTGCGGGCCCTCAACGGGCTGGCGACCCCGTTCGGGCAGGACTGGGAGGCGCTCCTGCCCCGCGAGCAGCTCGCGGTAGCCCGCATCGCCCACGGCGCCCGCGTCTTCGCCGGGCTGGCAGGGAAGGACTCGGAAGCCGTGCGCCGGGCACTCAACCGGCTCCGCGGCGACGGCCTGATCGTGAAGCAGGGCGAGGGTCGCTACCGGCTCCGCGAGCCGCTCTTCGCGGCCTACCTGCGAAGGACGGTAGCCCTGCCCTAGGCGAGGCGCGGGCTGGTCCTGGCCCGCCGCGGCGCCCCTCAGGCGAAGGGGAGCGGACTCAGGTCGGGCTCGACCCAGCCCGCACGGGCAGCGTCGCCGTAGAGCGTCTCCCGGCTCCAGTGCTGGAGCGGCAGATCCTTTCGGAGCAGCATCGGGTGTGCCTCGAGGGTCTCCGTAAAGGTCGGGCGAGCGGCGTGGGCGACGATCCTCACCCAGAACCGGGTGAGGGTCTCGTGGTAGAGCCGGTGGTGATCGTGCGCCTCGGCAAACCGCCTGATCCCGCCCGCGACGGCCGCGCTGCCGGCCTCCAGCCCGAGGCGGTTCACCTGGAGCCAGGCGAGTCGGAGGTGATCGCGATGATGGAACCCCGCGGGAGACAACCGGCCGCTTTCGAAGGCGTGCAGAAACTCCTGGTCGGTCGTTACTCGAAAACCTCGTGCCCTAAAAAGTCAGGAAAAGAAGTGACCCCGACCGACCGCCTCTCAGAACCCGGTACCACGGTCTTGCGACCACGGTTCCAAGCCTTTGAACGTATCGCTCGGGGCCGTCGCCAATGGTGCGGCTCGGCCCTCCGTCGCGCAAGGCCCGAATTTCAGTTCGCCGCCAGGCTACCTCCGGTAAGCGCCTTCAGTAGGTCACGTTCAGGCCGCCGTCGACGACCAGGTGCTGGCCGGTCACCAGGTCGCTCCGGATGAAGCCCATCACCGCCTGGGCCACCTGCTCGGGCGTCGCCACCGCCTGGAGCGGGGTCCGCTTCGCCAGAGCCGCCTCCTGCGCCGCTGCGGCATCCTCGCCGAAGGGCTGACGGAACCAGCGGGTCGAGACGAGCCCGGGATTGACGGCGTTGACGCGGACGTCGGGGGCGAGCGCGACCGCGAGAGCGCGCGTCAGCTGGTCGATGGCCGCCTTGGAGACGCCGTAGGGAATCGACGAGCCGCTCGCGCGAAGGGCCGCGATGGAGGCGATGTTGACGATGCAGCCCTTGCTCCTGCGGAGGTGCGGGGCGGCCGCGCGGGACGTGTACCAGGTCCCCATCAGGTTCACGCCGAGGATCTGCTGCCAGACCTCGTCGGTCACCGCGTCGAGGTCGGGGAAGGGGATGAAGCGGGTCGTGCCGGCGTTGTTGACGAGGACGTCGAGACGACCGAAGTGCTTCGCCGCCTGCTCGACCATCGCCTTGACCTCAACCTCGTGGGACACGTCGGCCTTGATCGGCAGCCCCTCCACGCCGAGAGCGGAAAGCTCCGCCACGGTGGACGTGGCATCGGCAGCGGAGCGGGAGTAGTTGACGACCACGCCCTGGGCGCCCGCCCGGGCGAGCTCGAGGGAGACGGCCCGCCCTATCCCGGTCGCGCCGCCGGTGACGATCCCGACGCTTCCCTTCAGCTCCACCGGTCCGGTCCCATCGGCCGAGGATAGCCGGAACTCCTCAGTTTCCGAACTCCTCAAGCACCGAGTAGGTCGCGCCGCCCGCTCCAGGGCGGCTGCGGTAGAGCCGGAAGCCGGTCACCGTCCAGCCGGGCGGGTCGGGCGGTGGCGGCAGCTCGGGTAGGGCTTGGCCTCTCCTCTCTCGCGAGCGTGCGAGCGTGAGGTGGGGATGGTAAGGGCGCTCCTCGGGCTCGAAACCGGCGGCGACGGTACAGCCTTCGACCTCGGCGGCGAGGCGGCTCAGCTCGTGACCGCCGGCCGTCACACCCAACCAGACCACGCGTACGCTGCTGCCGCGGCCGAAGGCGCCCAGGCCACCGACGGTGACCGGGAAGGGCTCGACGGTCAGCCTGCGAAGGGCGGCGGCCAGTGAATCCAGTGGCCCCGGGCCCACGCGGCCGAGGAAGCGGAGGGTGAGGTGCAGGCTGTCTGCTGCCACCCAGCGGAAGCCCGGCAGCAGCACGCGACAGCCGTCGAGATAGCCGGCCAGGCGATCCCGCTGGAGGTCGGGCAGCCCGACGGCCAGGAACGCGCGGATTGCCTGTGGCTGGTCCCTCAGAAGACCTTCCGCAACTTCCAGTGGGTCTGCGCCCAGGCGGAGGGCGAGTTGGGCCGGAAGCCGAACCTCTGGAGCACCGCGTCGAGGCTCTGTGCGATGTTCTCGAGTCCGAGCGTGCTCAGCTCGTCGCCGGTGATGATCGGGTCCGGCATGGCAGCGCCAAGGATGGCGGCAAGCGGCTCGAGCAGCGGCACGGGCACCTTGACCTGCCGCTTGGTGATCCCGCGAGCGGCCGCGAAGAAGTCGAAGAGCTGCTGGTAGGTGAGGATCTCGGGACCGCCCAGCTCGACCGTCTGGCCGTAGAGGTCCACCCGGGAGATCGCTTCGATGACGCAGCGGGCGGCGTCCTCGCGGATGATCGGCTGGGAGTGCTGCAGCCCGTTGCCGGGGATGACCACCACGGGCCCGAACTCGGCCCGCCGCTGGAAGTCGCCCACGATCCCGCCGTCCTCGCCCAGGATGTAGCTGAAGCGGAGGATTGTGGATGGGATCCCCGTCCGCTGCAGCGCCTGCTCGCCGGCCCAACGCGAGGCGAGGTACTTGAAGCGCGCGTCCGGCTGTGCGCCGATCGAGCTGATGAAGACGACCTTGGTCACGCCCGCCGCCTTGGCGGCCTCGCCCAATAGGCGGGGCGCCTCGACGTTCACGTCGAGGTAGGTCTGCGGCCGGTTTCGCGTCACCGCCACCAGGCTGATGACCGCGGCGCACCCCCCGCAGGCGCGTGCCAGGGCGGCCGGGTCGGTCGCGTCGCCGGCCAGGACCTCGGCACCACGCACCCGGAACGCTGCTGCCGTGGCCGCGTTGCGGGCGAGGACGCGGAGCTGGTAGCCGGCGTCGAGCACGCCATGCGCTACGGCGCGCCCGAAGAACCCCGTCGCACCGAGGACCAGGATTCGATCAGCCAAGGCACCGCAGATGGTAGCTGGTCGATACTTCAGAGGCCGTGGACTCCCGGATCCTGCTCGGCGTGCTCCTGGGCCTGGTCGCGGTCGGCGTCGGGGTCGTCTCGCTGGTCACCGCCATCCTCACACGCCGCCGGCGGGCGGAGTTCGCGGAGACCTATGCGGTTACCGGGGGGATCGCCTACAGCGTGGTCCAGTTCGGCTGCGCCGGCGCCCTCATCCTCTCCGGCCTGGTCGTGATCGGCATCGTCCTCTTCGCGGGGAGATAGCGGCTTGTTGACCCGGGAGCGGAAACGAGAGGTCACCGCGCCGGGTGACGGCGCCGGGAAGCCACCGCCGCCGCGCGACCGCCGCCGCGAGTGGTGGCGGGACCTGCCGCCGCCATTCAACCGGCCGCGCCCGATCAACCGCCGCAACATCCTGCGCGGCGGGCTGGTGGCGGTCCCTTTCCTGGTGATCGTCGACGGACTGCTCGGAGCAATGGCCTGGTACGCGACCGCGAACCCCTGGGTGGGCCTGGCGGTCTTCGGGGTCACCTTCCTCTTCACCCTGGGAGAGGTGGCGCTGGTCGCCTGGGCGGCCAACTACCGGCAGGAGGTCGAAAAGCGAAGAGCCGATAGCGAAGGCGACCGGTAGAGACCGGTCAGATCACGTTCCGCTCGGTCGCCAGGGTGCCGGCCGCGAAGCGGGCGTGGGAGAGGGCTGAGAGGTCGATCTCGGACCTGCCCTCGGCCAGCAGCTCGGCAAGCTGCTCCCCCACTGCGGGCGCCTGCATGAAGCCGTGGCCGCTGAACCCGCAGGCGCACCAGAAGCCCTCCGTCTCGGCCGCCGGCCCGAGGATCGCCTGGTGGTCGGGCGTGACCTCGTAGAGGCCGGCCCAGGCTGTCCTGATCCCCGCCCGCTCGAGCGCCGGCAGGCGGTGCAGGCCGACCTCGGTGACGCGCTCCAGGAAGCCGTCGTTGATCTCGGTCGAAAAGGTCGGCCCCTCCTCCCTGTCGCTCATCCCGAAGAGGATCCCGTCGCCTTCCGGATGGAAGTAGAAGCTGGTGGTGAAGTCGACGGTCATCGGTGTCTGGCGGCCGATCTCGGGAATGTTGTCGGTAACCCAGATGTGGCGCCGGTAGGGCTCCACCGGAACGTCCACCCCGGCGAGCAGCCCCACCGCCTTCGCCCACGGGCCGGCGCAGTCGAACACGACTCGGGTCGAAACCTCGCCGGCCGGCGTCCTTACCCCGGTGATCCGGCCAGCATTGACGTCGATCGCGGAGACTTCCGCACCCTCCTTCAGGCGCGCGCCGTGGCGGCGGGCGGCCGCGGCATAGCCCATCGTCACCGCGTCCGGGCCGGCGATCCCGTCGGTCGGGCAGAAGGTGGCGCCCAGCACGTCCTCCAGGTTCAGGGCCGGGACCAGGCGGGCGATCTCGACGGTCGAGAGCCAGCGAGCCTCGGCGAGGCCGAGGCGGTGCCAGAGCTCCATCAGGCGGCGGAAGTCTTCCACCTCCTGGGGGCGCGTGAGGAGCATCAGGTAGCCGACCTGGCGGAAGTCGGCCGGCAGTCCCACCTCCTCCTCGAAGTGCTTCAGCAGGGCGACGCTGCGCATCCCGATCCGGACGTTCACCTCGCTCGAAAACTGCTGGCGGACGCCTCCCGCGTTGCGCGCCGTGGAGCCCGAACCGAGCTGACCGCGCTCCAGGAGGAGTACGTCGACGCCCTTCCGCGCGAGGTGATAGGCAAGCGAGCAGCCCATCACGCCACCGCCGACGACGACTACGTCCGCGGTTTCCAAACTCTCCCCCAGAACTCGAAGATGATCTTCAGCGCGGCGAGGCTGGTGATGTCGTTGTGGTCGACGGGGGGCGCGACCTCGGCCACGTCGAGGCCGACCAGGTGCGCTTCGCCGGCGAGCGCGGCCAGGAAATCGAGCGCGTTCCGTGTGCTCAGCCCGCCCGGTGAGGGGATCTCGGTCCCGGGCGCCGCGGCGGGGTCGAGCACATCGATGTCGAAGGAGACGTGGAGCGGCCTACCGCCCGCCCAACCGGCAACCTGCCGCGCCGCCGCCTCCGGGTCGCGAACCATCTCCGGGGAGCCGATCAGCAGCATCCCGTGCTGCTTCATGAACTCGAGCTCTTCGATGTCGTAGTCGCGCCCGCCGGCGACCGCCGCCGCGGCGGGCGCTAGCTCGGCGACCTCGAGCGCCCGGCGAAGCGCGCAGCCACACGTCCAGGCGCCCCCCCGCGAGAAGTCGCAGAGATCGGGGTGGGCGTCCACCCAGACGACGCGCAGGTCGCGGTGCCGTCGTGCCTGGGCCGCGACGATCGGGATCGTCGCGCAGTGGTCCCCGCCCATCATCGTAAGCAGCGCTCGAGAGGGGATCGCGGCCAGCGTTTGCGCGATGGCGCGCCAACCGGCCTCGATCTGCAGGCCGGCGTCGAGGTCGCCGAGGTCGTGGACAGCCATGCCGAACAGGTGGCGGCCGTCCTCGGTCACCGGCGGCATCACCGGGCTCAGGCTCCGGATCCGCTCCGGCGCCTTCGCCGCTCCCTTGCGGTAGGCGGCAGACCCGTCGTAGGGGATGCCGCCGATGGTGACGTCGGCGTCGGCCAGGTCCGCCCCGGCCAGCCCGGCCCAGGGCAGCAGGCCAGCCAGATCCATCATCGGGGACGCTCCCTCACCTTCAGGACGAGGAGGGACCCGGCGACCATCCAGGCGGCGAAGAGCCCGAAGATCACCGGGTAGCCGCCGGGCAGCCCGAGGATCCGCGGCCCGGCGTTGAAGTAATCGAGGAGCCAGCCTGCGCTGAGACGGGCGATGATGCCCGAACCCGCGGTCGCGATATTCGAGAAGCCCATGAACCGGCCGGCCTCGTCGGACGGGATCACATCGGTGATGAATGCCCAGTCGACCGAGAGGAAGGCGCCGAAGCCGACTCCGATCGCGAATCCGAAGAGCACCGCCTGGGCGGCCAGCCAGGGCACGTGCAGCCAGGCGGCGAGTGGCTGGGCGGCACCCGTGGGCAGCAGCTGGTAGTGGCTGAAGACGACCGCGACGGTTGCGGCCGCTCCGATCAGGCCGCCGGCGCAGACGATCTTCTTCCGCCCGACCCGGTCGGAAAGCTTCGCTGCCGGCAGCGTCACCAACAGGCCGACCAGCACCACCAGGCCGAGGAGGACCGATGTCGCCAGGGTGGTCTCCTTGCGGTCATGGGGAAAGAAGACGTCGCTGAAGTAGAAGAAGGCGAAGCTCTGGAGGCCGAGGATGCCCATCAGGATGAGCAGCCGGGAGGCCATCAGCCAGGCGAAGTCCCGGTGCTTGCGGAGGTCGAGCGAGAAGGTGTGGACGAAGGCGTGCCGGGGCGACTCGAACTGGGCCTCGGTCGGCCGAGCGACGTCGGGCACCATCAGCACCGTCACCAGCATCGTCACGGCGAGCAGGGCGGCGATGCTGGCGATGGCGACGCCGCGGCCGTACTGGTGGAGCAGGAAGCCGGCGCCGACGGTACCCGCCAGGATGCCGACCAGGTTGGCGACGCCGTAGTAGCCGGATGCCTCACCGCGCTGCTCAGGCGGCACCACGTCGGGCAGCAGGCCCTGGTAGGGCCCCTGGGCGGTGTTGGAGGCGGTCTGGAGCAGAAAGTAGAAGATGACCAGCACCCAGTAGCTGCCGGAGAGCGCGAGGCCGATGAGGAAGATCACATCGCCGGCGGTCCCGGCGATGATGAACGGCCTGCGCCTGCCCAGCGGGCTCCGCCAGCGGTCGGAGATCGACCCCGCCATCGGCTGCCAGATGACCGCCATCAAGGTGCCGATGCCCTCCAGCACGCTGATCGCGGTGCCCTTGTGCGCCCGCCCGACAAGGTGCTGGACCAGGTCGGGCAGGATCAGAGCCCCGAGGCTGGACCACAGGTAGCCGATCGCGATCCAGTACAGCGACATGAGGGCCAGCTGATGCTGGCCGACTCTGCGCTGGGTAACCTTGCCCGGCCGAACGGCCGCCTCCGCCGCCATCGCGCTCAGTGTATGAGTGACCTCGATCCGTTCCCTCACGGGCAGCGCTACTTCTTGGGAAGGTCTGAGGCTCCATAGCGGCTGAGCACTGGGATCTTCTGGCCGATCCGCATGATGTAGGGCGCGATCCGGGAACCCTTCAGCTGGGGCTTGATGAAGTCGCCGTAGAAGGTGTTCACGTTGTCGAGCTGGGTGACCGTTGACAGAGTCGTGGTCTGCCCCTTCTTGGTCTGGTCCTTCAGCTTCTGGAGGTCCTTGGGGTCGACGAGGACGGCCGCCAGGGGGTTTGACTCGATCTGATTGCTGAGCGTCGTCACCTGCGCGTTGGTCAGCTTGGCGTTGTTGGCGAAGGGGCTGAACGCCTTGTCGAACACGATCATCGCGGAAAGCACGAAGTAGATGACCGCGATCGCGATCGCGACATTCAGGAAGATACCCAGGAAGCCGTCGACACCGCGGGCGATCGGCATCCGGTGAAGGGCATGGCCGACAACGCTGCCCCCGTAGCCCGCGAGCACCGCGATGATCAGCGCGAAGAAGATCGCCAGCACGACGTTGGCGTGGAGGTACTTCTCGACACCGTTGAGGTAGGGGACCCGCTCGCGGTAGATCAGAAAGACGGCGCCAAAGAAGAAGAGGTAGGTCATCAGCGGCTGGATGATCCCACGCTGGTAGCCGATGTAGAGGGCGATCAGCAGGACGACGACGATGACCCCGTCCAGGATCGGCAGGGAGGAGCCGAGCGCGCTCGACACGACGGCGGGCGACGGCGACGGCGAAGGGCTCGGGCTTGCGGCCAGTGGCAGGAAGTAGGTGAGGACGGACACAGCCGGGTCATTCTAAGGGGGGTAGGCCGCGCGGAGGCTTGGCGTTGTTGGCGAAGGGGCTGAACGCCTTGTCGAACACGATC
>DATCOZ010000031.1:0-14824 GCA_036564345.1 Candidatus Dormiibacterota bacterium
GCTCGGCGATCTCCGGGTGCTTCGGTGAGCATTTCCAGCTGACCGGGCGCTCGGCCTTTACGGTCGCCTGGTTTCCTCCGACGCTAGAATTCGACCTCGTTGCCCTCCAGCGATGCCCAGGAGACGAAGCCGTGAATATCAGTTACATCGTCGGGGTCGTGGTGCTGATTATCGTCGTCTACTGCTACTCCACTTCTTGTTTCACGTGGTCTGACCGCGGCTCTCTACGCGATAGCACAGGGAGGTTGCAGCGGGAGGGCCTGCCGGATAAGCCTTACATCACCATCGCTGTCCGCAGACAGCCGGGATACCTGAACTCGACAGGCCCTCCCGGCTAGTCACGGCTGTCTTGAAAACAGCTGTGGCGCAAGCCACCGGGGTTCGAATCCCTCTCGCTCCGCCATTCGCGCTCCGCGCGATGGGGGAGCGAGACCCTGCGTTTCGCGCAGGGACCTCTGTCTAATTTGGAGGGGCTCACGCCCCGGGGACGTCCCCGCAGGGACGTCGCCTCCCCCCCTCGGCCCGCCGGGCCGGGCCGTGCGCGGCCTGAGCATGCGTGGCCTGAGCGGAGTGGCCTCATTTGATTCCTTCCCCGACCGGGAAACAAGGTTCGAAAAGTGTCCACGTTCATCCCGCAAGCGTCCTGTCTCAGGACATACCGGACACCGTTGCAAGACATTGTGGACAGGCCACCACGGCCGAGCACCATCGTGAGTCGGGTTTCCCATTTGGCATCGGCTTGGAGCTCACCTACGGTTGGCCGGTGACGCTGGCCGGGTCCGACCTGGTGGGCCGGGAGACGGAGAGGAGGGCGATTACCGAATTCCTGAACCCCGAATCGAACGCCCAGCAGGTCCTTGTTCTCGAAGGTGAAGCAGGCATCGGAAAGACCAGCCTCTGGAAGGCGGCACTGTCAGCCGCCGATGGCTTTCGGCGGCTGAGCTCAGCGCCGACCGAGGCGGAGGCCGGGCTCCCGTACGCGGTGCTCTGTGACCTTCTGGATCCCATCCCCCACGAGGCGGTCGCCTCACTGGCCGATCCACTTCGAGCGGCGCTCGATGTTGCGTTGTTCCGGGCGCCCGCAAAGCAAGGCCCGACGGACCAGCTTGCGGTCAGTACTGCGTTCCTCCGTGTGCTGCGCCACCTGGCGGCCAACCAAGAGGTGCTCCTTGCCTTGGATGACCTGCAGTGGGTCGACGCACCATCTCTGCGTGTCCTCTCGTTCGCCCTGAACCGATTGGAGGGGGAACGGGTGAGATTGCTGAGCGCGCTCCGCGTGCCGTCACCCAACAACGCGGGAGACGTCCTTCGAAAGGCCGTCGGGGACGGCCGGCTTCGCCGCCTGCGGCTGGGGGTCCTTCCTCTCGATGTCATAGACGATCTGCTGCTGCGGAGGCTCGAACGTCCGCTCCGAAGGCCTCAACTTGACCAGGTCTACAGCGTCTCCGGCGGCAACCCTTTCTTCGCCCTGGAGATCGGCCGCTTCATCCTTGAGCGCCCAGCGACGGCGAGGACCGGTGAGCCGATTCCGCTGCCGCGAAGCCTCGCCGACGCGATCAAGGTCCGCATCAGGCGCCTTCCACCCGAATCCCGCGACATCCTGGTGGCGCTTAGCGCAATGGCCCGCGCTGACGAAGGCTTGCTTCGCCGAGCCGATCCACGCGCAGGCTCCGCTCTCGGCGCCGCTCACAGCGCACAGGTTGTGGAGACGGTCGAGGGCAGGCTTCGCTTCACACATCCGCTGCTGTCATCGGTCATCTATTCGATGGCTGACCCGGCCGCGCGCCGGCAATGGCACGCGAGGCTCGCCGGCCTGGTGACCGACCCGGAGGAGAGAGCGCGCCACCTCGCCCACGCGGCGACCGCCCCCGACGCAGTTGTTGCCGACGCACTCGAGGCGGCATCCCGATACGCCAATGCCCGGGGCGCGCCCGATGCCGCCGCGACTTTGGCGCAGCAGGCCGCGGAGCTGACACCGCCAGAGTTTCCGCGAGCGATCGAACAGCGCCGGATCATGAACGCCGAATACCGCCTCCGAGCGGGTGACGCTCCGGCCGCCCGGGACGTACTCGAAGCCGTCCTGGAGGCTTCGCCGGCCGGCGGCCGGCCGGCCGAAGCACTCCGCATGTTGAGCAGCATCACGTTTGCGTCGGGCAACCTTGCAGAAGCCGAAAGGATCCTGGTCGAGGCTCGGGATGAGGCCGGGGACGACCTGCGTGCCCAGGCGATCATCGCCCGTGACCTGGTTCTCGTCTCCAGCCAGCAGGGCAAGTTTCAGGCGGCGTTCGACCACAGCGTCCGACTGACCGAGATCGCGGTTCGAACCGGCGATCCGTCGCTGGTGGCGCTTGCCCAAAGACAAAGAGCTTTCACCGAGCGCCATTTCAAGTCCCTCTCGCCGGAAGCACGCGCTATCGCCGTCGGGTTGGCCGAAGGCACGGCTTCGGTGGCAATCGATGACCCCGTGGGAGGGCTGCATCCTCTGATGGATTGGGCCGTCCTTCTCAAGTGGTCCGACGACTTCGACCACGCCCGGATGATCTTCAAGCGAGCCCTGGCTTTGACCGACGGCCGCGACGAATCGGTTCGAGCTCCGATCTTGTTTCACCTTGCCGAGATGGAGTGTTGGGCCGGGGACTGGCTACTCGCCGCGGTCTACGCACACGAGTGCGAGAAGTCGGTGATCCATGCCGGGCAGCGATCCTACGCACGTCTCTCGCTGACGGCCAATGCCCTCCTGCACTGCTACCGCGGAGAGCTCCACGAAGCCGAGTCCGACGCGCAGGAGGCACTTGTCATCGCAATTGATATCGGCGACGAGCCGTATCAACGGCGCGCCTTGGCGATCCTGGGCGCGACCGAGCTTGCGGCCGGCGATCCGGCCGCGGCCAACCGACACTTTGAAAGCCTCCGCGGTCGCGGTACCGATGTCGGCTTCAGGGGAACCACCCGCAGCGAGGGGGACGAAGTCGAGGCGCTGCTCTCCCTCGGCCGGCTGGCCGACGCGGAAGCCGTGTGCACCCGGTTCGCCAAGTTCGATGATCCCTGGCAGCGCACGATCGGTTCTCGGTCCCGCGCCCTGCTGTCCGCAGCCCGTGGCGACCTGCTTGGTTCGATACGGGAGTTCGACCTCGCGCTCGACGCCCATGCTGCGCTGCCGATGCCGCTGGAGAGAGCGCGGACTCTGCTCGCCTACGGCGCCATGCTCCGGCGCGGGAAGCAGAAGCGCGCCGCGCGGGAGAGGCTGGAAGAGGCGCTCGCGATCCTCAATACGCTTGGTGCATCGGCGTGGATCAAGCGCGCCGAGTTAGAGCTGAGCCGCGTCGCGCCTTCCTCTGCCGGAGTCGGAACGCTGACGCCGACCGAAGGAAGGGTGGCCGGGCTGGTGGCGAGCGGACACACCAATAAGGAAGTCGCCGCCCAGCTGTTCTTGAGCGTGAAAACAGTCGAGGCGAACCTGTCCCGGATCTACGCCAAGCTCAACGTGCGGTCGCGGAGCGAGCTGGTCACCCGCGTCGGGACACACTGCTAGTCCAGGACGCGTTGTTGGTTCCGCGCGCAACACCTCGATCAGGGGCGCGTCCGCAGCAAGGGAAATGAAGCTCCCGACAGAAAGGCGAGGGATTTCCCCGATTCCTTCGCGCTGTGCCCGGTTCTAGCCTGCGGACGACGTGGAAGTCACACCGCCAAGAGAGGTGAACATCAAGCCGGGCTCCCGGGCAGCGGATCACTCCCCGCGAGCCATCGCCTTCGTGTTGCCCTTGCTTCCCGGCAAGGAGGCCGAGCTCGATTCCTTCGCCAAACAGGTCGAGTCGCGGCGCTCTGAATACGACGAGTACCGCAGAGAGCTGGGCATCACCCGTGAGGCGGCTTTCCTTCAGACCACCGCCCAGGGCGGCTTGGTGGTCGCTTATCGCGAGCTCGATAGCTCGATCCCGGTCCAGCCGAGCAGAGCGAGCTCTTTCGCGGAGTGGTGGGCGGACCGGATGTCAGCGCTGCACGGCTTCGATCCGGCGACGCCCGGCCAACCGCAGGTTGAGCTGCTGATTCGTCAGCGCCCGCCACGTCAGGGCCGCCTCCACGCGTCCGCCTCGCCGCTGCTGCCGAACAAGAGCGGCCGGCTCCAGGAGTGGAGCAGCGAACTCGATGGCATCCATTCCGCCGAATTTGAGGAGAGTCTCCGCCGGCTCGGCCATGGACTCACCATCTTTGTCCAACACACGCCGCAGGTCGACCTTGTCATCACCGTGGTCGAAGGTGCAGCGCCCGCCGGAGCGCTCGCCGGCCTGGCAACGTCAAACCACCCGTTCGATCGCTGGCAGATCCAGCAGATTGCCGACCAGACCGGCCTCGATTTCGCCGACCCCTCGACTGCTCCGAATCGGCCGCTGTGGTCATCGGCGGACGTGGCCGTCAGCGCGACCTGAATCGTCCGTCGAGACGCGTAATGAAAGGAGGACTCCAGGAAATGAAAGACCTGAAGATCAGTCGGCGCGACGCTCTCAAGCTGGCGGGGGCGGCCGGTGCGATCGGCCTGGCCGGCATGCCGGCCGCGGCCTTCGCTGCCGAGGAGGGTGAACAGGAACGCTTCTTCATCGGCTTCGACCTCCATGCCACGGGACCCACGACCACCGCCGGCACTTTCGCGATGTCCGGCAAGTTTGAGGACTCGGGCACATCGGCTGCCAACCCAACCGTCACGCCAACCAGCGATCCAAACCGAGGTCATCTGTCGGGCGACCAGGAGTTCGTCGGACAGAAGGGCACGATCTTCACCCATTTCGACGGCGTGGCCTTCCCGAACAACAGTCCGCACGCGGTCGGCGAGGGCAAGTTCAAGATCCTCTCGGGCACGGGAGCCTACGCGGGATTAAGTGGCGGTGGCTCCTTCCTGGTCGTGGTGGACGCGCCGACCCAGTTCATCGGCACCGAAGTCGGGACGGTCGAAAACTGAATTAAGAAAAGGGGCTGCGGGTTGGGGAAGAGCGCGTCGGATTCGCCGGGCACTCCCCTCCCCGGGCCGCGCCTTGCGCGAATGGTCCATTCTCAAATCCCATCGGCACCGCCAGCGATAGTTCGAAAAGTGTCCACGACGCCCCGCCATCGCCTTCGAAGAGTCCGGCGCGACGATACGGCTCCCCCTGGCGCCCGCACTACCTGTGACCGAAACCCCGCCATTAGCACCGTCCCCGAGTCGGATGTGGACTCTTCGTGATATGGTGTCCACATGCGAGTTGTCGGCGTGCGAGACCTTAAGCAGTCCCTCAGCGCGACGTTGCGGGCCGTCGGTCGGGGAGAACATGTGCGAGTGACCTTTCGCGGCAGACCTGTGGCTGACATCGTGCCCGCTGGTGCAGCCACTGCCGACGAGGGCCTTCGGCGTCTGGTGGCGGGTGGAAGGCTCGTCCTCCCGACCCGCGGCCTGCCCGGCAAGGCTCCCAGGCTGGTCAAGTCCGCACGCTCGGCTTCGGAGCTCGTACTGGCGGAGCGGGAAGCCGACCGCTGAACCTCTACCTGGACGCCAGTGCCCTCGTCAAACGCTACGTCGCCGAGCCGGGTAGCCAAGCGGTGCGCCGGACGATGGGCGAGGCGGACGGCTGGTTCATGTGCCGGATCGGGTTTGTGGAAACCGTCCGAGCCGTCGGGCTCGCAGCCGGGCCAACTCCCGTCAAGGCGATCCGGGAAGAATGGCCGGCCTTTGGCGTGGTCGAGGTGGATCAGGCCCTCGTAGACCACGCGGCCATGCTCGCGATCAAACGGAATCTCCGCTCCCTCGACTCGCTGCACCTTGCAGCCGCTCTCCTGGTGCCGGTCCCGGACATCGTATTGGCGACCTGGGACTTGCGACTTCACGAGGCCGCTCGCGCGGAGGGGCTCCGTCTCCTGCCCGCGAGTCTTATCTGATCGGCGAACCGAAAGTTCGGAAAGTGTCCACGACACCCCGCATAAACGTGCTCGACGTGCTGAGCGGCAGCACTAAAGGCGCTGGGCCGGCTGGCATTCCAAAACAGCCCAATTTCTGGGATTCGATCGTTGACGCGCGCGATTGCCGCGTGCTTACATCGAGATTCAGCGGGTTGCCGTTCTCCTCGGGGGATTCGGAGGTTGGCCGACATGACGGGATCTGGAACTCGGCTGCGCCGGCTTGGTTTCTTCGCCGCTTCGCTGACCGCCGTGGCACTGGCTGGAAGCGTCGCGGCGCTTGGCAGCTCGCTCGCGGCGGCTGCCTCGCCCCCCTCCATCAGCGTCCTGTCGACGCGCGCTGATCTCGTCTCCGGCGGCGTGGCGCTGGTGACAATCAGCCTGCCCGAGCACGCCTCCCTGCATTCAGTACACGTACGTCTCAACGGCACCGACATCACTTCGGAGTTCGCGCTGCGCCCCAATGGCCAGTTCGAGGGCCTGGTGACCGGGCTACTGCTCGGCCCGAACCAGCTGGAGGCGACGGGCGAGGGTGGCATAAGCCAGATCACGCTCACCAACCACCCCATCGGTGGGCCGGTGTTCTCCGGTCCGCAGATCCAGCCCTGGACCTGCCAGGCGACCGCCGATCCCGGGGACCCGCAGTGCAACCAGCCCACCGCCTATGGGTTCTGGTACCGGGACTTTAGCAGTGCCGATTGCAGCGCCTCCTCGGTGACGCTGGCCGTCAGCGCGCCGTCCAACGCCACCGGCTGCTTCCTTCCCTGGACCCCCGCCACCCCCGCGGCGAGCGTGCCCAGCACGACCACCGACAACGGACAGACCGTCCCTTACATCGTCCGCATCGAGACCGGCTACCAGGATCGCGACCAGTACAACGCGGCGGTGCTCTTCAATCCCGGCAACCCGGGCTGGGAGCCGTGGGCGCCACAGCGGCAGTGGAACAGCAAGCTCGAGGTGCCGGGCGGCTTCAGCTGTGGCGAAGGCCACGAAGCCGTGCCCCAGACCATCGACAAGACGGCGCCCCCGGGCGTGACCGACGACACAGCCCTCTCCCGCGGCTACATGGTGGCCGCTCCCGCCCTCGACCACAACCAGATCAACTGCAACCTCGTGGTACAGGCGGAGGCGGTCGAGATGATGAAGGAGCACATCGTCGACACCTATGGTCCGATCCGGTTCACGATCGGCAGCGGCTGCTCGGGCGGGTCGATCTACCAGCAGCAGGTCGCCAATGCGTACCCGGGACTGCTCAACGGCATCCTGCCCAACTGCAGCTACCCGGACACCTGGTCGACGGCCATGGATCCGGTCGAATGCGAGCTGCTGCAGAACTTCTTCGGCATACCGGCCATCGGCAAGCCCGCATCCGCGACGGCGATCAGCGACGGCTTTGCCGGCAACGCCGCGGGTCAGGCCGCCACGGAAGACAACCTGAACAACTTCTCCTCCTGCGGCATCTGGTACCTAAGCGGGTTCTGGAAGGAAGTCAACCCCTCGATCGGAGACGCCTTCCCGACTCTCTGTGGCCTCGCCCCCAGTCTGATCTATGACGCGACGACCAATCCGAATGGCGTTCGCTGCAGCCTCCAGGACTACATGCCCAATGAGTTCGGGTTCCGACCGCCCAGCGTCTGGACGTCGAACGAGCAGCTCATCGGACATGGCTTCGCGAACCAGCCCTTTGACAACGTGGGAGTGCAGTACGGGCTCAACGCGCTGCTCGCCGGAGCCATTACCCCTCAGCAGTTCTTGGACCTGAACTCCCAGGTCGGCGGCCTCAGCATCGACGGTGTCCACCAGGCCGCCCGCAGCGTGGCCGACCCACAGGGGCTGGCCAACGTCTACCGGACCGGAGCGGTCAACGAGGCCAACAATCTCGCAAGCACCGCCATCATCGACCTGCGCGCCAACGACAACATCGAGATCCACACGAATTTCCGGAGCTGGCTGCTGCGCGCCCGTCTGGACGCCGCCCAGGGCAATCACCGCAACCAGGTCATCTGGATCTCCGGAGGCCCCTCCGGACCGTCCCCCGCACAGGGGCTCGGCGGCTATGCCACCCCGACTCACACCCTGACCAGCGATGGGTTCCTCGAGATGGACCGGTGGTTGACCGCCGTCCACAACGACCACGGCAGCGCGTCCCTGGCCCAGAAGATCGCCACCGACAAGCCGAGCACCACGGTGGACACCTGTTTTGACAGCAGCGGAGTCGTCATCCCCAACTGCTTCAGCAGCGACGGGACGTCAGCTGCCCCGACCTATACCTACTATGGCGACCCGCGCATCGGCAGCGGCCAGGCGCCCGTCGGCCTCAACAAGCCGCACCGCGACGATATCTTCAAGTGCCAGCTGAAGCCGCCGTCTGCGCTCGATTACCCGGGCATCACCTTCACCAGCGCGCAGTGGACCACGCTTCAGACAACCTTCTCCAGCGGCGTCTGCGATTGGACCAAGCCGGGAGTCGGCCAGAGCCCGACGGTTTCCTGGCTGACCTACCAGGACCAGTCAGGCAACGTGATCTTCGGCGGCGCGCCGCTTGGTCCGGCGCCCGTTTCGCAACCGATCGGATAGAAGCCGTGAGCGCGGTGTGGCCTCTCACTGCGAGGGGCCGCGCCGTGCGCGGCCTGAGGTGGGCGCCTTTCGCGCTCTGACTGGCTGTCCAATGAGCTCCATTTGATTCCTTTCGTTTCGGACGCCATGGCCCGCGTGCCTCTCCGCCACCGGTGCCGTGCGATACAGTCGCGGACATGGCTGCATACGCGCTCCTCAATGGCAAGGTCGTGGTCTTCCCGGACGTGACCAGGGTTGAATCCACCGCGTCAGCAACGACGCTGCGCGGCGAAAACGACGCGATCATCGGCACTCTCAAGTTGGGTGAAGGCGACTTCATCACCTTCGGCGCTGAACCTCAAGTAAGGTCCGTGGCTTGAAGTCCGGATCCAGTGGTTTCGATGTCCACCAAGTCGAACTCAAGTGAGCGCCTTCACCGAAAGCCAGCTGGCTTACCTGAAGGGGGAACGCCGGCTCGCACGGATCGCGACAGTGGGTCCCGACGGGACTCCGCACGTGGTCCCGGTCGGCTGGACCTACAACTCTGAAACCGACACGATCGACGTCGGTGGTCGCAACTTCGCGGCGACCAAGAAGTACCGCGACGTCACTCGGAGCGGCCGTGCGGCGATCGTCATCGACGATGTGCTGCCGCCCTGGCAGCCCCGCGGCGTTGAGGTCCGCGGCCGGGCCGAGGCGATCGGAGACCCCGACCCGCTGATCCGCATCCACCCCGACCGCATCGTCTCCTGGGGCACCGAACACCAGGCCTGAGGCGCCAATCAACGACATCCTTGAAGGAGCCTCTTCCGCAACACGCTGCTTGGGCGCTAACCTAGCCGGGATGTACGTCGGCCGGGCCTAAGGGGGATGCACTGAATTGCCGCTCTACATGGACGTCCACGAGAAGTTGCCTGACGGTGCCACGGCGGCCGACGTCGCCAATGCGCATGCCGCCGATCTCGCCAAGCAGGGTGAGTACGGCGTGAAGTACAAGAGCTACTGGGTCGACGAGAAGGCCGGGAAGGTCTTCTGCCTGGTCGAGGCGCCCGACGCCGAGACGGCAGCTCGCGTCCACAGGGAGGCACACGGGCTGGTGGCCGATCACATCTACGAGGTCGCCGAAGGCTCCTGACAGGGCCCATCGAGGCCTGGAAGACGCGACACGCGGCGAGCTCCTAGTGTCCTGAAACCGAAGTTCCCTGCAAATGTCTGGGCCGTCGCAAGCGACGGCCGGCCGACCCTTCGGGCTCATCCGCCAGGGACGCCGATCTCGGCGTCAGCTTCTCCGTACGCATTCCCCAGCCTGCGGCCGGGGCCCCCTATCCAAGTCGCTTACGGGCCCTAAGGCCCGCGCGCTCCGTTGCTCGGCCGCATTCCCCGCCCTTCGGGAGGGGCCCCCTATCGAAGCTTCCTTGATGTCGACGCCCCTGGCGGCGATTTTGCAACGAACCTCGGTTCCAGGACACTAGCAGGCTTGCTCGCGCCCGTTGGCCCGGTCGACCACCGCTTCCCAGTGCGCCAGGCGGTCCTCCACCCGCGCGATCTCGGCCGTGACCAGCTCCAGGTCGGCCTCTCGGTCACCGGGCGAGGCTGAGACGGCGATCAGGGCTCGCATCCGGCGGAGCGCCCGCTGGTCGACGGTGAGCAGTTCCAGATGTATGTTCATCCAGAAAACTGCGTGCCTGAGCGAGGTCGGGAGTTCCACCAGAAAACCATGAGGTCGCCGGCAGAACAAGAGCAGTAACTTGTGCGGATAGCTCCGCTATAAGACTGGAGAGCCCGTCCTTCAGGTGCCCGGCGGGCTGGTGGAAGGTTTCTGAACGGCGAGAAGCGCCAGCTCGGCCGGCGGCCGCCCCGTGGCCAGGCTTTCGGCCAGGAGCATCCCGGAATACGGTCCCAGCAAGAGCCCGTTCGCCCCGTGGCCGGTGGCGACGTGCACGTGTTCCACACCGGGCAGCCCACCCACCAGCGGCCGGCCGGTGGTCGAGAGGGGCCGGAGGCCCACCCGCCATTCGACGATCCGGGCCTGGGCCAGGCCCTGGGCAAGGCGGTTCGCCTCGCGGAGGACCTCCTCGCAGCCGGCCAGGGTCAGCGAGGGATCGAGCCCGCTCCCGGTCTCGCGGGTCGCGCCGCAGACGACCCGGCCTGACGGCCAGGGCAGGATGTAGTGGCCACGCAGCCCTTCGACGATCGGCCAGTCGGCGTTGACGGCCCCGGCCGCGTGGAGGTGGACGATCTGGCCTCGCTGCGGCTCCACCGGCAGCGCCACGCCGAGCGCACCGGCCAGCTCCGCCGACCACGCGCCCGCGGCGACGACGACGTCCGTGCCGGCCAGCGCGGTTCCGTCGTGGAGGTGCACCCGCGCGCCGGTCGGCCCGGGCTCGATGCGGATGACGTCCGCCTCCAGCTCGACCACGCCGCGGGACCGTCCGGCGGCCCGAAGCGCCGCCGTCAGGCGCCGGCCGTCAACCCGAGCGCAACCGCTCGCGAGCAGTGCCCCCGTCACCTCGGCGAGCGCCGGGAAGCGTCCCTTCGCAAAATCGGGCGAGACTTCCGTGACAACCTCCGGGTGGCGGCCGAGGAGCACCTCGCGAACCCGGGCGAACCGGTCCTGCTCGTCGTCCGCGGTCGCGACGACGAGCACCTCGGATGCCGCGTAGCCGGTGTCGGGAAAGCCGTCAGCCGCGAGGTCGGCCTGGAGCTCCACGTAATGGCGGAGCGCCGACAGGAACAGCTGGAGCATCTCGTCGCTGAGGGTCGCGCTGGTCTGGGGGGCCAGGATCCCGGCCCCGGCGGCGGTCGCGCGGCCTGCGTCGGCGCGGTCGACGAGGGCGACGGAGCGGCCGCGGCGCGCCAGCTGATAGGCGGTCGCTGCCCCGAGCAGACCCGCCCCGACTACGACGGCGTCAGTTGCCTGGGCATTCTCCAACGTCAGCTGAGAACGTTAGGCGAATCATCTCCAGGCGCGGACGACGCTGTCCCAGTGGAGGTGGGAGTCGGAGGCAGGCGACCGGATTGGCGCCAGCCGGCTGCCGAGACAGAAGTCGAGGACGCGGATGGCGAGTGTCCGGGTGACCGCAAGCACGGTTTGCATGCTCACGGATGGTGACGGTGGCAGGACGCCCAGTCATCGTGCGTGTCGCACGTCTCGAGCGGTCGCCGATTCGGACGGGGAGCCCGACTCGGACTCAGCCTGCCAGCAGCCGGTAGCGGTGCTCGGGTCTTCCCGGTCCACCGTAGCGGAGGGTGAGCTCGGCCTTGCCCAGCCGGCAGAGGTGGTCGAGGTAGCGGCGCGCGGTGACCCGGCTCACGCCCGCCAGGTCTGCGACCGAGGTGGCTGCCAGGCCGTAGGCGGAGCCGCGGAGCGCCCCCAGAATGAGGTCGAGCGTGCTGTCGGAGAGTCCCTTCGGGAGCGGCTCGTTGCGCGCCGTGCGGAGCGCGCCGAAGATCCGGTCGACCTCGCCCTGGTCGGCCTGGCCGAGCCGGTCGATCCGCTCTCTCGCCGTCGCGTAGGAGGTCAGCTTCTCCTCGAAGGCAGCGAAGCGGAAGGGCTTGATCAGGTAGTGCACCACCCCGCCGCGCATGGCCGAGCGCAGGCTGTCGACATCGCGGGCGGCGGTGATCATGATCACGTCGACGTCCAGCTGGTCGCCGTCGCGCAGACGCTGCAGCACCTCGAGACCGGAAAGGTCGGGAAGGTAGAGGTCGAGCAGGATCAGGTCGGGCCGGAGCAGGTTGACCTTCTCGAGCGCTTCCGCGCCGCTGTGGGCCTGGCCGGCAAGGCTGAAACCCTCCACCCGCTCCAGGTACTCGCGGTGCAGGTCGGCAACCCGGTAGTCGTCGTCGACGACCAGCGTCCGGATCATGGCGCGACGGCGACCCGGGCCGGGATGCGAGCCGTGAAGACCGCTCCGCCGTCGTTTGCGACGGTGATGTCGCCGCCGTTGCGACGGGCGACCTGGAGCGCGAGCGCGAGCCCGAAGCCACGCCGCTTGCGCCCAGCCCGTGACTTGGTGCTGAAGCCCTCCTGGAAGATCTGCTCGGCAAGGCCGTCCGCCACCCCGGGACCGGAGTCACGGACCTCGAATACGAGGTCGCCGTCGGACATCCTCACCGAGACGGCCACCCAGCGATCGCCCGCGGTCGAGGCGGCCGCGTCGAGGCCGTTGTCGATGAGGTTGCCGAGCAGCGTGATCAGGCTTTCCGGGTCAAGTGTTCCGGTGGTCAGCACGAGATCTTCGGCGACCTGGAGCTCGATGCCCCGCTCCGAGGCGGTGGCCGCCTTGGCCAGCAGGAGAGCGCCCAGCACAGGGTCACCGAGCCGGTCGAGAAGGGCCTCGCTCAGCTCCTGGTGGACCCCCGAGGTCTGGGCGATGAGCTTCATCGCCTCCTCGCCGCGCCCGAGCTCGACCAGGCCGGCGATGGTGTGGAGCCGGTTGGAGAATTCGTGGGCCTGCGCGCGCAGTGCGTCGCTCAGGCTGTCGATGCCGAGCCCGCGGGAGAGCCCGGCGAGCTCGGTGCTGTCGCGCAGCGTCGCGACGTGCCCGATCTCCCTGCCCCGGACCAGGATCGCGCGCCGGCTGGCGACAAGAACCCGGTCGCCGGCCAGCAGGACCTCGTCCTGGTCGTTCAGCCCGCCGGTCAGGAACTTCACCAGCCGTCCCGCCGGCAGCACCTGGGAAACCTTCTTGCCCACGACCACCGGGGGCAGGCCGAGCAGGCGCTGCGCCTCCTCGTTCGCGAGCGTGATGGTGCCGTCGCGGTCGGTCGCGATTGCTCCTTCGTGGATCCCCTGGAGGCTCGCCTCCCGCTCCTCGAGCAGGCCGGCGATCTCATAGGGCTCGAGCCCGAAGGTCTGCCGCTTGAGCCGCGATGCGAGCAGCAGCGAGCCGGCCGCACCGAGCCCCAGCGCCAGCAGCACGATGCCGGCATAGCCGGGTAGCTGGGCCAGCAGCTGCTGATCCAGTCGGCTCTCGCAGAAGCCGACCGAAACCATCCCGATCACGGATCCGCCGCTGAAGATCGGCGCCTTTCCGCGGGCGGAGGTGCAGAGGGTCCCCACCTGGACGCCGGTCCAGGTATTGCCGGCGAGCACGGTCGCCGGGTTCTCGTCGACGGGCATGCCGATGAGGGCCGGGTTCGGATGGGAGAAGCGGATCCCCTGCCGGTCGGTGACGACGACATAGGTGGCGCCGGTCGCCTGGCGGATCTGCTCGGCGGACTCCTGGATGGTGCCCGAGTCCGCAATGAGGAGCGCCTGCTGGATAGAGCTGGTCGCCGCGATCGACTCGGCGATCACGAGCGATCGCTGCTCGTACTGGCGGTCGAGCTCCTGCCGCGCCTGCCAGATCGCGGCGAAGGCTCCGGCAAGGGCGGAGATGACGATGATCCCAACCTGCAGGGCGAGGATCTGGTAGACGAGGGGGACGCGGGTTTTCAACTCTGCTGACCCACCTGATCGTAGTGCGCGGCGACTGCGCACACCGGTACCAAAACGACCAAAAAGGCCGCAAAGACCGCAAGGCTTCCTTCCACCGGCCCGCCGCGCCAGAGTGTCCGGCAGTGCAAGGTGCCATCCAACTGACGGGCGTGGGCAAGCGCTTTCTGACGCCGGCCGGGACCGTCTACACGGCGCTCAAAGACCTCACCTTCGAGGTGGCGCCGGGCGAGTTCTGCGCTGTCGTCGGACCGACCGGCTGTGGCAAGTCCACGACCCTCGGTCTCATCTCCGGTCTCGAGCCACCGAGCGAGGGCGAGGTGCTCGTCCACGGCAAGCCGCTGGACGGTATCGCGGAGGGGGTCGGCTTCGTCTTCCAGACCGACGCCGTCTTCCCTTGGAAGAGCGTCCTCGAGAACGTCGCCGCCGGGCCTCGCTATCACGGCGTGAACCCCAGGGAGGCACGCGACCGCGCCCGCGACTGGATCGCCCGGGTCGGCCTCGCCGGCTTCGAGGACCGCTACCCGCACCAGCTCTCGGGTGGGATGCGCAAGCGGGTCGCCCTGGCCCAGAGCCTCATCAACGGCCCCCGGATCCTGCTCATGGACGAGCCCTTCAGCGCTCTCGACGTGCAGACCCGGAGCCTGATGGAGGACGAGCTGCTCGACCTCTGGTCGACGACCGGCGCGTCGGTCGTCTTCGTCACCCACGACCTCGAGGAGGCGATCGCGATGTCCGACCGGGTGGTGGTGCTGACCGCGGGCCCGGGAACGATCAAGGGCATCTACAAGGTCGACCTTCCCCGGCCGCGAAAAGTCAACGAGATCCGTTTCGACCCTCGCTTCTCGAGCATCTACGAAGAGATCTGGAGCGATCTCCGAGAGGAGGTGCTGGTCAGCTATGAGC
>DATCOZ010000037.1:0-9420 GCA_036564345.1 Candidatus Dormiibacterota bacterium
CCGGTCGGCAGGTGGGTGATCCGGATCGCCGAGTAGGTCGTGTTGACGCTCTGGCCTCCAGGGCCGGTCGAGGTGGACGTCTCGACCTTGATGTCCTTCTCGGGCAGCTCGACCTCGACCGCGTCCGCTTCCGGCATCACGGCGACCGTCGCGGCCGAGGTGTGCAGCCGCCCCTGCGATTCCGTCTTGGGCACCCGCTGGACGCGGTGGACGCCTCCCTCGAACTTCAGCTGCGAATAGGCGCCCTGGCCCTTGACCTCGAACTCGACCTTGCTGAAGCCGCCGATGCCCGACTCCTTGGCGTCGATGATCTCCACCTTCCAGCCCTTCCTGGCCGCGAACTTGGTGTACATCTCGAACAGGTCGCGCGCGAAGAGCTCGGCTTCGTCGCCGCCTTCGGCGCCCTGGATCTCGACGATGACGTCCCGGTCGTCGTTCGGGTCCTTGGGCAGCAGGAGGACCTTCAGCCGCTCGTTGAGCACCTCGATCCGAGCAGCGGTGGTCGCCTCCTCGGCGCGGAGGTACTCCTGCATCTCGGGCTCCTTCTCGGCATGGAGCAGCTCGCGCGCCTCCTGGTGTGCCTTCTCCGCCTCGCGGTACTCGCGGTAGGCCTCGACGATGTCCCGCATGCTCGCCAGCTCCCGCGCCAGCTTGGTGACCTGTTCGTGGTCGGCCACCACCTCGGGCCGCGCCAGCTCCGACTCGAGCTCGGCGTAGTGGCGGGAGATCGACTCCAGCCGGTCGATCAAGCCGCCGCGGCCTCCTCGCCCTCCCGAGCGGCGTTGAAGGCGGCCAGCGCGACCTCCAGCATGTCGTCGCTCGGCTCCCTCGTCGTGAACTTCTGAGTGGCCAGAACCGGCTGCAGGAGAACTCCGACGACCGGGTTGGAGCGGTGTCGCGCCATATAGCGGATCGCCTCCACCGAGACGCCGGCGATGACCGGGATCCCGATCAGCCGGCTGAGAATCAGCACCGGCCAGTTGGGATGGAACAGCGCGACCAGGGAGAAGAGGATGACGCTCACCACCAGCACCACGAGCAGGAAGCCGGTCCCGCAGCGGGGATGGAGGAGCGACGCCCGCCGGATGTTGCCGACGTCGAGCGGCCACTCCGACTCGAACGCGTTGATCGTCTTGTGCTCCGCCCCGTGGTACTGGAAGACGCGGCGGACATCGGGGATCAGCCCGATCAGGACCAGGTAGCCGAGGATCAGCCCCACCCGGATCATGCCCTCGACCAGCGCGAAGAGGAGCGAGCCGCTCTTGTGGACCGCGAACCCGGTCGCCACCAGCGGCAGCACGATGAAGATCAGGAGCCCGAAGACGGCCGACGTCGCCACCGAGATCGAGATCTCCCGCTTGCCGATCTTCACGTCGTTCGCGCCGGCGTTGACGTTGACCGACCAGATCAGGGACTTCATCCCCAGGTGGATCGTCTCGCCCATCAACGCCAGGCCGCGGATGAAGGGAAGCTTCCAGAAGGGGCTGGTGTAGATCGCCGACTTCAGCTCCCCGCGGTCGACGATGATCTCCTTCGACTTCGGGTCCCGAACGGCGACGGCGTAATGATGCGGCCCGCGCATCATCACGCCTTCGATCACCGCCTGCCCGCCGTAGAAGAACTTCTCCTGTGAGGCGGGGACCTGACCCTTTGGTACCGAGGGGTCGTCGGCTAGAGGGGCCATGAGGCCTCTAGCTCGCGGCGCTGCTCGCCGCTACCTTCGCCGCCCGCTTGTTGAAGCGCTCGACCTGGCCACCGGTGTCGACGATGCGCTGCTGGCCCGTGAAGAAGGGATGGCAGGCGGAGCAGATCTCGGTCTTGAGCTCCTTGCGCACCGACCCGGTCGTGAACGTGTTCCCGCACACGCAGGTGACGACCGCGTCTTCGTAGAAAGTGGGATGGATCTGGGTTCTCATTTCTTGGTTCTCCGAACGCGTGATTCTAGCTTAAGCCAAGCTTTCAGCCGAGATAGGGCAGGAGCTCTGTGTGTGCCTGGTAGCTCGCGAAACCGAGGTACACGGCCAGCACCAGCCAGGCCGCACCGATCGCCCACCGCGCCGCCACCGGGACCGCCTGGTAGTACGGGTCCTTGTCGTTGCGGAAGCGGGCGAAGACGGTCGGCAGGCCCAACAGTATGAACAGCAGGATGATCGGGCTGATTCCAACGAAGATCACCAGGAAGGCCAGGAGAGCAAGGCCGAAGACCTGGAACCACTTCGATACCGGCGCCAGGATCCAGCCACCGTCCAGCATCCCGGCGGGGATCAGGTTGAACAGGTTGATGTAGAAGCCCAGGTAGGCCGCGAGCAGCAGCGGCGTGAAATGGGTGGTGCCGTAGAGCACGTAGGCCACCGTCGCGCCGACGGTGCCGAGGAGCGGTCCCGCGATGCCGATCTGGGCCTGGTGGAGGGCGCTCTGCGGGTGGTCGCGCTGGAAGATCGCGGCTCCGACGAAGGGGATGAACACCGGTGCTGTCGCCTTCATGCCCTGGCGGTTGATCTCGATGACGTGGCCGAACTCGTGGATCAGGATCATCGCGACCAGGCCGGCGGCAAACCACGGTCCGAAGAAGATCGCGTAGGCGCCGAAGCTGATCACCAGCGTGATCAGGGTCTTCCCGTAGGGGATCACGAAGAAGGCGTACTTGAAGAGCGCGATGGCCCCGGCGACCAGCGTCCCGAGCCAGCCGAGCAGGCCGTTGCGCGGTCGCGGCGGAGCGCCCGGCGGCAACTGGGGAGCCGTCTGGAAGGCATAGGAGGGGGGCGGTGGGAGCTGGGAGGGCTGGTGCAGGTCGCCGTACATCGGTGGCGGCGGCGGCAACTCGGGGCCCCGCTCCTCGGGCCCGGGGTACTGGCCCGGAAGCTGACTCATGATTTCCGTCTCCTTTTATACCCTCCCACTTCAGCCGGTAATCCAGCCCGTGTCGGTGAGCGCTCCGCTGGTCGCGGTGACGAAGCAACCCGGTTGGCCGCAGTAGCCGGACGAGGCGAAGAGGACCTCTCCCACGTCGCCGATCCCCGGCTGGCGGACGATCAAACCTCCGTCGGGCGGCAGCAGCTGGACGTCCCCGCTGAAGCCCGGCGATCGGAGCAGATGGACGCAGACGGGTTGGCCGGCCGCCGGCGGGCCGGCCGTTGGAATCAGCTTGAAGTTGCGGATGAAGACATCCAGCCGATTCGCGCTGGTCTCACTCACGAGCACATTGCCGGCTCCGTCAAAGCCAAGGCCCTGCGGCTGAAGGAGGTTGCCGGCCAGGTCGATCGCTCTGCCGCCGACCAACTCGGCGAGTCGGCCACCGCTGGTGACCGGGGTGATCACGAACACATGTCCCTGGGCGTCCGCCGCGACGTCGTCCACGATGGGGAGGCCCTGGACGAGCACCGTCCTGCCGCCATCGGGCGCCACCTTGAAGGCCGCATTGCCATATTCGTCGGCAACCAGGACCGAGCCGTCCGACAGCGGCCACGCGCCGGTAGGGCGATTGAAACCACCGACGGTCCGGGTGATGCGTCCCGATCCATCCACCCAGAGCAGGTTGCCGTTGGGGCTGTCGGGCACCAACAGCTGGTCGCCCTGAACTCCGATCCCGTCCACGTTGTCCTTGCCCGAGACGGGCTGCAGCTGCAGGAAGGTCTGCGGCCGGCCGTTGACGATCTCGTCCACTCTGTCGTTGCGTTGATCGGCCACGAACATCCGGTCACCGAGCAAGGCGATGCCCTCCGCCATCGGCACGGTCCAGGCGCTCTGACTCACAGCGACACCGGGCAGCACGGTTGCCACGTGCCCACTGCCCAGCTGGCCGACATAGGTCGCGCCGTTCTGGTACCAGAGGTCATCGGGCTGGTCGAGGCCACTCGCGAGGACCCAGGCCGGCACCGTGGAACGGACCCCGGCCGGCGCGGGAGGCACCGCCGGCGCGTCCAGGCAGGCAGGCAGCGGGGACGGACTCGGGGTCGCGGCCGCAGCGCGAGGGCTGGGACTCGGACTCGGCCGAGGTTGAGGCGCCGGCTGCGAGCAGCCGATCAGGACAGCCACCGCGAGGAGGGCCGTACCCTGTCGGGCATGCAGCTGACCGAGCACGTCTCCTATGAGCTTAAGGACCGGATCGCGTTCGTGACCCTCACCCGGCCGGAGGCGCGGAACGCGCTGACGCACGCCATCGCCGACGGCCTCGTCCTTGCCGTGCAGGAGATCGAGCGCGACCGCCGGGTGCGGGCCGTGATCCTCGCCGGCGAAGGGCCGGTCTTCTGCGCCGGCGGCGACCTCAAGGCCTTCGCGACGGGGCGCTTCAGCCCCGACCGCGCCGACGCCGTCCACCAGGGTCTCCTCGGCCTGCACCGCAGCCCGGCACCGGTGATCGCCGCCATCCAGGGCGGGGCGATCGGCTATGGGCTGGGGCTCGCCTGCGCCTGCGACATCCGGCTGGCCGCCGAGGGAACCCGGTTCCAGGCCGGCTTCACCGGGATCGGCCTCTCGCCCGACTCGACGACCTCGTACTTCCTGCCCCGCCTCTTCGGGCCGTCGGTCGCCGCCCGCTTGATGCTCACCAACCTGCCGATGGATGCGGAGGAGGCCCACAGTCACGGCTTCGTCGCCTCGGTCCATCCGCCCGCCGAGCTGGCGGCCGCGGCGCTCGAGCTCGCCGAGCGGATCGCCCGGATGCCCAGCGGCGCGCTGCGGCGGGCAAAGCAGCTGCTCCACGCCAGCCTTTCCCAGAGCGCCGAGGCGCAGGTGGCCATGGAGGTCGGCTTCATCCTCGAATCCTTCGCGACCGAGGACTTCCGGGAGGGGGTCGCCTCCTTCGTCGAGAAGCGCAAGCCGGACTTCGCCGCGGAGCGGCAGTGATGGCGGACCCGTTCCTCCGGATCACCTGGACCGACCAGGTGACGGCGCGCCACGGCTACCTCGTCATCGATCGCCTCGTCGGCGGCATGTCCGGCGGTGGGACGCGGATGCGGGAAGGCTGCACGCTGGAGGAGGTCGAGCGGCTGGCCCACGCCATGACCCTCAAGAACGGCGGTCTCGACCTGCCCGTCGGCGGTGCCAAGTGCGGTCTCGACATTGATCCCCACGACCCCGGCGCCCAGGGCATGCTGGTCCGCTTCTTCCAGGCGATGCGGCCGTTCTTCGAGACCTGGGTCGGCACCGGCGAGGACATGGGCACCAGCCAGGCCCAGCTCATCGACGCCTTCGTGGAAGCTGGGATCGGGGTCACCTTCCAGGCGCTGGCGAACCGGAGCCCCGACCGCAAGGCCGCCATCTCCCGCGCCGTCGCGTCGTTCGACGTGGCCGTGGATGGCATCGCCCTCATCGACCTGGTCGGCGGGTACGGCGTGTGCGAGGCGGCGATTGCCGCGATGTCGCACCTCGGCTGGCAGCCGGGCGCCACCCGGGCTTCGATCCAGGGTTTCGGCTCGATGGGCGGCTCGACCGCCCGCTACCTGGCGCGCAAGGGAGTGCGGGTTGTCGCCATCGCCGACGTCGGCGGGACGATCGCCAACCCCGAGGGCCTCGACATCGAGCACTACCTGGCGGCCCGCAACGGGCACGGCGAGATCGATCGCGCCAAGCTCCGGTCGGAGGATCGGGAGCTGGGCCGCGACGACTGGCTGCGCACCGACGCCGAGCTGCTGGTGCCCGCGGCGGTGGCCGACACGATCAACGAGGGCAACTGCGAAGCGGTCACAGCGCGGCTGGTGGTGGAGGCCGCCAACATCCCGACCACGGCCCGGGCTGAGCGGCGGCTGGCCGAGCGCGGCGTGCTGGTGATCCCCGACTTCATCGCCAACGCGGGCACCAACGGCTGGGCCTGGTGGGTTCTCCTCGAGATGGTGGAGCCGGGCGCGGACGCCGCGTTCGCGAAGATCGCCGAGACGATGCGCCGGACGGTCGGGGAGACGCTGCGCCTGGCCGGCGAGGAGGGGATCACGCCGCGCGCGGCGGCGGCCAGGGTCGCCCTGGCCAACTCCGACCGCTACGTCGAAAAGCTGGGCGCGGAGATGCTCGTCCGGCCGACCTAGCAAACTTCAGCGATGGGGCGGCGAATGACCAAGTCGACTGCCCAGCGAACCGACATTCACACCACGCAAGACGCTTCCCCAGACGCCCAATCCGACGCCCAAGCGTTCCAACCGCCTCCCCTTCATAGGAAATTTCACAAGACTCTGAAGCCGACTCAAGGCCAGCAAGGTAGGCCAGGTCTCAATACGGCCCGACTGAGCTAGCGGTGCTGCAGCGACCCGTATCCGAGCGCAGCGCCGAAGCCGATGAGGCCCACCCCGGCGAGTCCGTCTGCGACCTTGAGGCCGCGGTCGGGAACCCGCCGGTGAAGCAGCGCCATGCCGAAGGAAAGGATCGTGAACCAGGCCATCGAGCCCAGCCCGACCCCGAGCACAAGGACGGCCGCGGCAGGAGCCGTGGATGCCAGGCTGGCGGCGGAAGCGGCCGCGAAGATGGCGCCCCAGGAGGCGATCGTCATCGGGTTGGAGGCGGTCGCCGCCAGCCCGGTCCGGAAGGCGACCCAGCTGCTCGCAACCTCGGCCTCCGCCTCGCCGCCGGAGCGGATCCGGAAGGCCGACCAGAGCGTCCGCGCCCCGAGCAGGATGAGGACTGCGGCGCCGAGCAGCCCGAAGGCGATCCGCAGACCGGTGGCGGCGAGCAGGGAGGCCGCGCCGGCGACCCCGAGCGCCGCGTAGAGCAGGTCGACGATCGCCGCTCCAGCCCCGATGCCCAGCCCGACCCGCGCCCCGTGGCGAAGGCTCGAGCGCGCGCAGAGCAGCCAGATGGGGCCGACCTGGGCGCCGACCAGGAAGCCGAGCCCGAGCCCGGCCAGGAAGGAGGCGATCACCCGATGGCGCGGCTCAGCTGGTGGCGGGTCGTGACGCGGCGCACGGTGCCGGTCCGCGTCGAGAGGATAAGCGAGCTCGTCTCCGCCCGGCCGCCGCCGTAGAAGACGGGAGCCAGCAGCGGCCCGCCCGTGATACCGGTGATGACGACCGTGAGCTCCCCGGTCGAGAGGTCGGGCACCCCCCAGACGCGCTCGCCCTCGGCGCCGGCGAGGATGCGCTCCTCGTCGTTGCGAGGCCACAGGCGGCAGGCCATGTCGGCGCCCAGGCAGCGGACGGCGCAGGCGGCGAGGATCGCCTCCTGCAGGCCGCCGAACCCCATCATGGCGTCGACCCCGGTCCAGTCGGCCGCGGCCAGCAGGCCGGCCGTGATGTCGCCGTCCTCGAGGCTCACGATCCGTGCGCCGGCCGACCGGATCTCGTCGGCAAGTCCCTGGTGGCGAGGCCGGTCGAGCAGCGCCACCGTCAGGTCGGAGACACGGCAGTCGCGGGCGAACGCGATCCGGCGCAGGTTGTCGGCCACGCCGTCGTCCATGTCGATCGCGCCACGCGCATTGCTGCCCACGACGACCTTCTCCATGTAGGCGACGGCGGGGAGCGATGGGAAGGCGCCCGGCTCGCCGGCCACCGCCATCGAGATGGCGTTCGGCAGCCCGCGGGCGACCAGGCTGGCCCCTTCAACCGGGTACACGCCGAGCTCGGCGGTTTCTCCCTGCAGCTGGAGGCCGACCTCCGAGCCCGCGGAGAGGATGCCGTCGCCGCGCGGGCCGAGGGCGACCCGGCCGCGAAAGCCGAGCTCCTCAAGCGCCTGGAGCATCGCCGAGGCGGCCAGGTTCTTGACCTTGTCCTGGTCGCCCCGACCGGCCATCCGGCCGGCGGCGAGGGCGGCCGCCTCGGTGACCCGGACCAGCTCCAGCTCGCTGTTGCCGAACAGCTCGGCGGGCGAGGGCGGCTGCGACGACGATCGGTTCTTGAGCTCGCTCTCCATCTCTCTAATTAACGTCTCAAGTAACGCGCAAAGCTGAAGGAAGCGTTAGACGGGATCGGAGACGTCGGCTACGTCGGCGAGCAGCTCGGCCGGCCGGAGCTCCATCTGGTCAACCCCGCTCCGCTCCACCGAGGCGCCGATGAAGCCGCGGAACAGCGGGTGCGGCCGCTGGGGCCGCGAGCGGAACTCGGGGTGAAACTGGCTCGCGACGAACCAGGGGTGATCGGCGAGCTCGATGATCTCGACCAGGCGTCCGCTCGGTGAGAGGCCGCTGTAGACGAGGCCCGCCTCGCCGAGGACCTCGCGGTACTCGTTGTTGAACTCGAAGCGGTGCCGATGCCGTTCTTCGACGACCTCCTCGCCATAGGCCTGCTGGGCGCGGGAGCCGGGCAGCAGCTTGCACGGGTAGAGCCCCAACCGCATGGTCCCTCCCATGTTCGCCACGTCGCGCTGCTCCGGCATCAGGTCGATGACCGGGGTCGAGGTGAACGCGGCGAACTCGGTCGAGTTGGCGTCGGGCGCGTCGAGCGCCTCGCGGGCGATGTCGATGACGGCGCACTGGAGGCCGAGGCACAGTCCCAGGTAGGGGATCCGGTTGTGCCGTGCATAGCGCGACGCCGCGACCTTTCCCTCGATCCCGCGATGACCGAAGCCGCCCGGCACGACGATCCCCGCCACGCCCTTCAGCTGCGAGGTGTCGCCCTGGTCGAGGGTCTCGGACTGGATCCAGCGGATGTCGATCCCGACGTCGTGGTGGATGCCGGCGTGACGGAGCGCCTCGGTGACGCTGAGGTACGCGTCGGGCAGCTGGACGTACTTGCCGACAACGGCCACCGGGATGACGCCGCGCGGGCTGGTGATCCGGTGGACGATCCGGGCCAGCGGCTCGAGATCGGCCTCGCGGTCGGCGGCGGGGAGCTCGAAGTGCCGGGCGAGCACCTTGCCGAGACCCGCCTCCTCGAGCACCAGCGGCACCCGGTAGATGGTGTCGGCGTCGGGCACCGAGATGACCGCCTCGCGGGGAACATCGCAGAAGAGGGCGATCTTCTCCTTGATCTCCTGCCCGATCGGCTGCTCGGAGCGGCAGACGATGGCGTCGGGCTGGATGCCGATCGCGCGGAGCGCCTGGACCGAGTGCTGGGTGGGCTTGGTCTTCATCTCCTCGCCACGGATCAGCGGCACCAGGGAAAGGTGGACGTAGAAGACGTTCTGCCGGCCGAGATCGTTCTTGAGCTGCCGGATGGCCTCCAGGAAGGGGAGCGACTCGATGTCGCCGACAGTCCCCCCCACCTCCACCACGATCACCTCGGCACGCGACTCCCGGGCGACCCGCTGGATCCGCTCCTTGATCTCATTGGTGATGTGCGGGATGACCTGGACGGTGGCCCCGAGGTAGTCGCCGCGCCGTTCCTTGGCGATGACCTCGGAGTAGATCTTGCCGGTCGTCACGTTCGACGCGGCGGACATGTTCTCGTCGACGAAGCGCTCGTAGTGGCCCAGGTCGAGGTCGGTCTCGGCGCCGTCGTCGGTGACGAACACCTCGCCGTGCTGGTAGGGGCTCATCGTCCCCGGGTCGACGTTGAGGTA
>DATCOZ010000045.1:0-2920 GCA_036564345.1 Candidatus Dormiibacterota bacterium
CTGGAGTCCGGACAGCCGATCCGCTGCCTGGTCCGCGAGCCCCGCAGACTTGGCGATCGCCGGGTCAGCGTCCAGATCACGCTCGGCGACCTGGCGGAGCTGTCCGACCCCTACCTGCTGCGCCAGGCGTTGCGGGGCGTCGACACCGTGGTCCACCTGGCGGCGACGATCCGCGACCAGCCGCCACGGCGGATCGAGGAGCTGAACGGCCTTGCCACGGTGAGGCTGCTGCGCGCCGCGGAGAGCCTAGGCGTCAAGAGGTTCGTTTTCTTCTCGGCGCTCAACGCCAGCAGCACCCAGCGGACGCGCTTCTTTCGCGCCAAGGCGCTGGCCGAGCAGGCGGTCTCCTCGTCGCCGCTGGACTCGATCGTATTCGCGCCCTCGATCGTCTATGACCACTCCGACCCCTGGATCACCCTGCTGCGCCGCTTTTCCTTTCTGCCGGTGATGCCGGTGTCGGGGTCGGGGCAGGCGCGCTACCAGCCGATCTGGGCGCATGACGTCGCGCGTTCGGTGATCGGCGCCCTGGAGGGCGGCGGTGGGGGCGATCGCTATGAGCTGGCCGGTCCAGAGACGCTCAGCTACAACGAGATCTCCGATCTGGTCAGCCGGGCCAGCGGGCGGCCGCGGCCGCTTCTGCACATCCCGCTGCCGCTTGTCCGAAGCGGACTGATCGCGCTGCGCAAGGTCTTCGGCGAGGCTGGCTTCGCAACCTGGGAGGAGGCCGAGCTGATGGAGGTGCCGATGGTCACGGAACGCGGCGACGCCGACGCCCGTGCGTTAGGCGTACAGCCGAAGCGCATGGAGGAAGTGCTGCGCTCGTAGCTCGTTGTCGAGAAACGAGGCGACGGACGGGGAGCGCTACTGGACCTGTACGTCCTTGCCGGGGCCGCCGATGAGGATGTCGTGCTTGGGCCCTCCGAGCAGGAGGTCCTTGCCCGGGCCGCCCTTCAGTCTGTCCTTGCCGGGGCCGCCCGACAGCAGATCGCTCCCGCCCTGGCCGTTGAGGCTGTCCTTGCCCTTTCCGCCGAAGACCTTGTCCTTGCCACCGCCGGCGCACACGCGGTCGTTTCCCGCCCTGGCGACGATCTTGTCCTTGCCGCCCAAGCCGACGATCACGTCAGCCTTCTTGGTCCCCTTCAGCTTGTCGCTGCCGCCGGTCCCCACGATCGTCGCCTGCTTGCCCTGGCACTTCAGCGCGGTGCTCGCCGCGGTACCACAGGGCGGCAGCGCCGTGCCGGGCTGGCCGAAACGCTGAACCCGGTTGTTGGCCGTGTCGGCGACCCAGACCGCGTTGCGGCAGTCGATTGTGATCCCGAACGCGTCGTTGAGCTGTCCGGTCCCGGCGCCGGCGACGCCAGCCTTGCAGCTGCTGGCTATCGAGCAAACCTCGAAGCCGGTGGTGCCGTTGCCGGGAATGACGTCGAAGCCGAAGGCCCTCTGGAAAGTCGAGTTGGCTGCGCTGAAGTCACTCACCCGATTGTTGGTGTGCTCGGCGACATGGAGGTCGCCGACCCCGTCCAGCGCCACGGCGGCCGGGTGATAGAGCTGCCCCGCGCCCCCGCCTGGGACGCCTGCCTGGCAGGTGGTCGCCGTCGTGCAGACCTCAAATCCGGTGCCGTCACCCGGGATCACGTCGTAGCCCAAGGCGCGGATGAAGGTGCCCGACGCGTCGAACTCGCTGATCCGGTTGTTGGAGTCGTCGCCGACGAATATCTGCCCGGAAGCGTTTACGGCCACCCCGATCGGGGTGTTGAGCTGGCCGGCTGCTGATCCAATGGAACCAATGTTGCGGACGAATGCAGGGCCGGCGGTGGTATTGAACTGAACGATCCTGTAGTTGAACTGGTCGGCCACGTAGAGGCTGCTGCCGTTGAGAGCAAGCTCGAAGGGATTGTTCAGCTGTCCGTTGCCGGCACCGGGGACGCCCGACTTGCACCCAGTCCCCGTCGTGCAGACCTCGAATCCGGTGTTCCCGTTGCCGGGGATCACGTCGTAGCCGAAGGCGCGGATGAAGGTGCCCGAGGCGGTGAACTCGCTGACCCGTTGGTTGAGCTGATCGGGCACATACACGTTCCCCTGCCCGGAGACGCCGATGGCAGCCGGCGTCTTGAGCTGTCCGGCGGCGCTGCCGAAGCTTCCGAACTTGAGAAGCGGAGTCACAGCCGCAGACGCGGAGGCCGGCAGCACGGCGATCACGGCCATACAGACCAAGCCGACCAGCATGGGACGCCGAAGGAAGCTACCTGGCGATGTCACGTTCCTGCCTCAAGGTGTCAGGCAACTCTCCCATCGCGGTGAGGGTCTGTCAATACCGAGAACTCGGAGAACGGGGCCTCCGCGACGCCGAGAAAGCGAGAGACCCGGGACATCCCGGGCCCCTCGAAGTCACTCGCCTGTTAGGGCGAGCATACGCCACGGACGTGGCTACATCATCCCGCCCATGTCGGGCATGCCGCCACCGCCGGCCATCGCTGGCTCCTTCTCGGGCGGCTCGGCGACGATCGCCTCGGTGGTGAGGATGTTCTTGGCAATCGAGGCCGCATTCTGCAGCGCCGAGCGGGTGACCATGGTCGGATCGATGACCCCGTCGGCGACCAGGTCGCCGTACTCGCCGGTCTCGGCGTTGAGGCCCTCGCCGGGCTTCAGGTCGCGGACCTTGTTGACCACCACCGAGCCCTCCAGCCCGGAGTTCTCGGCGATCTGACGCACCGGCTCCTCCAGTGAGCGCTGGATGATCAGGGCGCCGGTCCGCTCGTCCGGGTCCTCGAAGGAGTCAAGGCCGACCGCGTCGGTGGCGTTCAACAGCGCCACCCCACCGCCGGGCACGATTCCCTCCTCGAGCGCCGCGCGGGTCGCCTGTAGGGCGTCCTCGACGCGGTGCTTGCGCTCCTTCATCTCGGTCTCGGTCGCGGCGCCG
>DATCOZ010000052.1:0-4841 GCA_036564345.1 Candidatus Dormiibacterota bacterium
GGCTCTTCTCGATCGCGCTCTCCGAGCTGCTTCTCGCGAGCGCCCTGGATGGCGCGATCATCTACGAGCTGGCGGGGCACGGGACCCGGCTCGACCTGGTGACCGCCCAGGCACCGGCGGTCGCGCCCCCTCGGGTCCGCCTCGAAGGGTCTCCCCGCGACTGGCAGCCGCGGCTGCTGGAGGACGTCGGGGCTGCGCTGGCCACGGCCGACCTGCACGCCGTGGCCGCCTTCCCGCTGGGCAGCGAGGACGACCCGCACGGCTTCCTGGTCATGCTCAGCCGCGACCGCCTGGCCACGGTTCGCCGTGCGCCCGCGACCGACGTCATGCTGCGGGTCGCCGGCGAGCTGATCGGAGGAGCGCTTGCCGGCGGGCACCTGATCGGCGAGCTCCGCCAGGGCAACAAGCTGCTCGGAGCCCTCGGCCACATGACGAGCTCGATGCTGCGCCCAGGCTCCACCCGGCGCCAGGTCATCGACGCCGTCGCCGGCCACCTCACCGACGCCGCCGTGCCGGAGTTCGATTTTCACTTCGCCACCGTCTTCCTGGTCGCCGTCGGAGAGGGAGAGCAGCCGGTCGTCAGGATGGCCGCCGGCGCCGCCCGCACGGCCGCGATCAGCTCGGCCGAGGCCGCACCCGACGGCGGGGGCGCGCGCGGAGCCCGGGTGCCGCGTTGGGCCCTGGACCAGGAGCGGCCGCTGGCGCCCAACGACGTCCTCGTCCACGTCGCCACCGGGTGGCAGGCGGCCGTCGTCGGCCCCGCCTCGTCGGGCCGGGAGATCCGCCGCGAGGACGTCTTTGCGGGTCCGATCCGGGAGAGCTCACGCTGGGTCCAGGTCCCCGTCGTGTGGAGCGATGGAACAACGCTCAGCTCGGTGATGGCCTGCCTCCTCGGCGACGGCGCGCAGGGCGCGCCCGATCCTCCCTTCACCCTCGCGGGCGAGCTCTTCGAGAGCAGCGGCCACGGCGAGCTGATCAGGATCTTCCTCCCCTTCGGCTTCGACCACGACCGCCCCGCCACCGGCGTCCTCGAGGTCGGCTACCACCGGGGCGGCGAGCGGCGCCCGGACTGGGGCCAGGTCGAAGCGCTCCGCGCGGCCGCGGCCGAGATCGCGGTGGCGGTGGAGACGGCGCGCCTCTACGAGGAAGCCCGCCACCATGCCAAGCAGCTGGAGCTGAGCGCCGACGTCAGCGAGGCGATCGCCTCCTCCATCGACCTCGACCAGACCCTGGCCCTGGTGGCCCGCAACCTGGTCCGGCTTGTCGACACCTCGCTCTGCCAGATCGCTCTCTACGAGGAGGACCGCCAGGGCTGGTTCGGCGCCGCCGCCTCCAATCAGGAGGACCTCTGGCGGCGGCAGCGTGGCGAGCGCTCGCAGCCCTCCTTCCTGTTCGACGTACTCGACCGGCGCGAGGCCATCCTGATCGAGGACGCGGCGACCGACCCGCGGGTGCCGCCCGGCTATCGCGAGTCGTTCGGAGTTCGCTCGCTGCTGGCCTTGCCGCTGATCGCCGACGGGCACCCGATCGGCGCCGCGGTGCTGGCCCAGACCGAGCGCGCGCGCATCTTCACTCCGGAAGAGGTCCAGCTCGCCCAGGGCCTTTCCCACCAGGCGGCGGTGGCGATCAAGAACGCGCGCCTCCATGCCCTCGCGGAGGAGGAGCACCACCTCCAGAAGGATTTCGTCCTGGTCGGCTTCGGCCAGTGGGGCCAGAAGGCCTACGCGCATCTCCAGACGCTGAAGCAGTTCTTCAACTTCCGGGTCCACGTCGTCGAGCACGAGTCACCCGGCGGCCGCGAGCGGCTGGCGGAGCGCGAGCAGCAGGTGGTCGCCAACGGCGACGCCTTCTACTGGGACAGCGAGGCCACCCCCGGCCACGACCAGCTCCAGCGCGAGCTCGAGCCGAGCTGCTACGTCATCACCTACATCGCCACGCCGGCGGCCACCCACCTTCCGAACCTGGCCCTCTACCACGACCTCAGCGACGTGGTCCTGGTCGAGAAGCCGCTCGGTGCGCCACCCGAGGAGTACCGCCGCTTCCTGGAGACCGCCCGCAGCGGCGTCGAGATCGTGGCCGCCGACCACTACTACTTCAAGCTCGAGGTCCGCCTGCTCCAACTTCTCCTCAGCGAGGAGCGCACCCTCCGCGTCTTCCTCGACAGCGTCGAGGAGGTGCGCGTCGAGATCCTCGAGGAGCAGCCCCTGGTCGGCGCGGCGGCCGACATCGGCGTCATCGCCGACCTGATCCCCCACGCCTTCGCGATCATCTCGCTGCTGACGCCGATCGACGGCATCCGACTGGACGCGGCGGCGCCCCTGATGATCGGCCGCCACGAAGGCTTCGAGGGTCGCCGCGAGAGCTTCGCCCGGATGACGGGGAGCTTCCTCCACCAGGGCCGTTCGGTCCGGCTCGTCATCGAAGTCGGAAAGGGCGTCGAGAACGCGAAGTGGATCAGGCTCACCGGCGAGGCGCGCTCGGGCGGCCGCAGCCCCAGCTACAAGTTCGACTTCGGACACGGCGAGGCGATCGACGGCACCCAGCCCACAGTGCGCGCCGCGGTCCGCCGGATCCGCGAGCCGGGAGTCCCCGACAACGCCCACCTGAACATGCTCCGCCACGTGATCGAGAAGCGGCACCCGGCGGTGGGCATCCTCTCCATCCGGGAGGCCATCCGGGCGAACCAGCGGGTGCGCGACCTGGAAGCAATGGCGGAGGCGCTGCTTGCCCGGGAGGAGGTGGCAACCTACGCCCTCGGCACACGGCCGGCCTGGAGCGGCCAGCCGCAGAAAGCGTCGGCCTTCCGAGTCACGGAGGAAAGCAGCACGGCGTAGTCCGTTGTTTCCCTCCCCATCACATGGGGAGGGCGGGGTGGGGCGATACAAGTGCCCCGGACCCCCGCCCCGGCTGGATTTGGGCCTGCCCTTGGCCCCACCCTGCCCTCCCCGCCAGCGGGGAGGGGGAAAATCGAGCACTGTGGCGGGCCGGTCATTGGACTCGCCCAACTGCGAACACATGTTCGATAATGGGGCGGTGGGGATTCGGCCTGGGACGCCTTACGTCGAGCTGCACTGCCACTCCAACTACTCCTTCCTGGATGGCGCCAGCCATCCGGAGGAGCTGGTCGAGCGCGCCGCCGAGCTGGGAATGCCGGCGCTTGGGATCAGCGACCACGGCGGCGTGTACGGCGTGGTCAAGTTCGTCAACCACTGCCGGCGGGTCGGGATCCGCCCCGTCATCGGGACCGAGCTGGAGGTGGACGGCCGCCATCTGCTCCTCCTGGCGAAGTCGATGCGGGGCTGGTCGAACCTCACCCGCCTGCTGAGCCACGCCCACCGCAACCAGCCCAAGGGCGAGGCGAGGACCACGCTCGAGCGGGTCGCCGAGCACCGCGACGACCTCTTCTGCCTGACCGGGTGCAAGCCCATCGAGGAGCCTTTGCTCAGGGCGCTGCAGGACGTCTTCAGCAGCGAGAACGTCCTGATCGAGCTGCAGAACCACCTCCGGCCGGAGGATGGCTGGCTGGCGGCGGGCCAGGCCGAGCTGGCACGGAGATGCGGGGCCCGTACCGTCGCCACCAACAACGTCCACTACCACCTTCCCCAGCGGCGCCCGCTCCAGGACGTCCTGGTCGCGATCCGCAACCGGATGACCCTCGAAGAGGCGCGCCACCTGCTAAAGCCGAACTCGGAGTACTTCCTCAAGGACGGAGCGGAGATGCGGGCGGTCCTCGGCGCCCATCCCGACGCGCTGGCGGCCGGCTACGAGATCGCCCAGGAATGCGCGGTGAGCCTCGACTTCAAGCAGGTCCGCTTTCCCGGCTTCCCGGTCCCCCAGGGTGAGACGCCCTTCAGCCACCTCCACCGGCTCGTCCAGGACGGCGCCCGGCAGCGCTACCACCCGATCACCCCGGCGGTCTCCCGGCGGTTGCAGAAAGAGCTCGACGTGATCGACAAGACGGGGCTGGCCGAGTTCTTCCTCATCAACTGGGACCTGATGCGGTTCGCCAAGCAGAGCGGCGTGCCCGGCCAGGGCCGGGGAAGCGCGGCCGACTCGATCGTCGCCTACGTCCTCGGCATCACCCGGGTCGACCCGATCGAGCACAACCTCCTGTTCGAGAGGTTCCTGCACGAGGAGATGACGTCGACCCCCGACATCGACATCGACTTCTCGACCGAGCACCGCGAGCAGGTCATCCAGTACGTCTACGACAAGTACGGCTGGGAGCGGACCGGGATGGTCTGCAACGTGGTGACCTTCCAGCCCCGGATGGCGGCGCGCCAGGTCGGCAAGGCGCTCGGGTTCCCTCCCGACGTCGTCGACAAGCTGGCCAAGTCGGTCGACTCCTGGTTCCCCGAGTCGATGGAGGAAGTCGTCGCCCAGGCCGGGTTCGAGCACCTCACCGGAAGTGCACCGTGGCGGCAGTTCACGGCGCTCTGCAACCAGGTCCTCAACTTCCCCCGCCACCTCTCCATCCACGTCGGCGGGATGCTCGTCACCGGCGAGCCGCTGATCGACATCGTGCCGGTCGAACCCGCGACCATGCCCGGCCGGGTCGTCGTCCAGTTCGACAAGGACGACGTCGAGGACCTCGGCCTGATCAAGATGGACATGCTCGGCCTCCGGACGCTGAGCGTCGTCGCCGAGTGCCTCGACCTGGTGGAGGCGAAGACGGGCACCCGGCCCGACCTCGACCTGCTGCCTCTCGACGACCCGGAGGTCTACCGGGTCTGTGGCGAGGCCGACACGATCGGCGTCTTCCAGATCGAGTCGCGGGCCCAGATGCAGACCCTGCCCCGCACCCGACCCAAGGAGTTCAACGACCTCGTCGTCGAGGTCGC
>DATCOZ010000096.1:0-10459 GCA_036564345.1 Candidatus Dormiibacterota bacterium
GGCAAGGTCCGCAACGAGACCGCCGAGCAGGGGATCAAGAACCTCCGCGACAAGGTCGATGCGCTGATCGTCATCCCCAACGACCGGCTCACCCAGGTCGTCGACCACAAGACGACCCTCGAGCAGGCCTTCCGGATCGCCGACGACGTGCTCCGCCAGGGCGTCCAGGGCATCGCCGACCTCATCGTCAGCCCCGGCGTCATCAACCTCGACTTCGCCGACGTCAAGGCGATCATGTCGGACGCCGGCGAGGCCCTCATGGGCATCGGCTTCGGGTCCGGCGACAGCCGTGCCGAGGACGCCGCCAAGCAGGCCGTCTCGAGCCCGCTCCTCGAGACCTCGATCGACGGCGCCCGCGGGATCCTCTTCAGCATCACCGGCGGCTCGGACCTGACCCTCCACGAGATCCAGAAGGCCGCCCAGATCGTCAAGGCCTCGGCCGACCCCAGCGCCAACATCATCTTCGGTGTCGTCAGCGACGAGAAGATGCAGGGCGAGGTCAAGATCACCGTCATCGCCACCGGCTTCGGCCACAAGGCCGGCCAGGCCAAGGAGGCCGACGAGGGCGTCAAGACCTTCTTCACGCGGGAGAAGGACGCCAAGGACGAGCCGCAGCCCGAGTTCGGAACCGACGAGGAGGACATCAACATCCCGGCCTTCCTGAGGCACCGCAGCTAGGACCTCCCTCCCCTGCGCCGGGCCGGACTCTCCGCCACCTGGTGGGGAGTCCGGCCGCAGGCCGGGAGGGGTAACTCAGCAGCCGCTGACCTCCAGGGCGAATGACAACTGTTTTACCCCACCCCGGCTTCGCCGGTACTCCCCGGGGGCCCCGCCGCCAATAGGTGCGGGGTGGTCCCCCCCAAGCGGGGGAGAGTCTTCGCCGGTATTGCCTGCATGCGGGGAGAGACACAAGTTGATTGACAGCGCACGGTGCCGAACGCAATATATTGTGGCTGTAGCTTTGCCATTATGAGATGCCCCTATTGCGGCCACCACGACCTCAAGGTCGTCGACTCGCGCGACTCGGAGATCGGCGAGGCCATCCGGCGCCGGCGCGAATGCCTTGCCTGCGGCAAGCGCTTCACGACCTACGAGCGGATCGAGGCGGTCCCCTTCTACGTGACCAAGAAGGACGGCCGGCGGGAGGACTTCGATCCCCAGAAACTCTACGGGGGCCTGGCCAAGGCAACCCAGAAGCGGGACATCTCGCCCGAGCGGCTCCGAGCAATCGTCGACGAGATCGAGGCCGAGCTGCGCAACAGCGGCCGGGCCGAGATCCCGAGCGGCGAGATCGGCGAGATGGTGATGGACCGGCTGCGGGTGCTCGATGAGGTCGCCTACATCCGCTTCGCCTCCGTCTACCGGGAGTTCATGGACCTCCAGCAGGTGAAGCTCGAGATCGAGCAGGTCCTCTCCTCCCGCTCCGGCGTCAAAGCCAAGCGCTAGCGACTCTCCGCCGAAGCGTCACTCCTAATCTTGACCTGACTTGCCCGCATTCCTGAGCATCCCGCCGCTCGCCGCCGAGCGCTACATCGTGCACGGCTTCTCGACCGTGCCGATGGGCTCGATGGGCCTCACCCACGCAGCCGACCCGGAGTTGGTGGCAGAGAACCGTCGCGGCTTTGCCCGAGCGCTCAACGTGAAGCCCGAGTGGCTGACGGTGATCGGCGCCGTCCACGGCTCCGAGGTGGCGCGCCTCGACCGGCCGGTGCCTCTTGTCAAGGACGTCGATGCCATCGTCACCGACCGGACGGGCATCGCCCTCTTTGCGGCTTTCGCCGACTGCTACCCGCTCGTCGTCTACGACCCCCACAACCGCGCCCTCGGACTCGCCCACGCCGGCTGGCGGGGAACCGAGGCGGAGATCGCCAAGAAGGTGGTGGCCACTCTCAGGCGCGAGTACGGCTCGGTGGCAGCCGAGCTCCGGGTCGGCATCGGCCCGGGAATCTGCGGGGACTGCTACGAGGTCGGACCCGAGTTCGCCGAGCGGTTCCCGCCCGAGGTGCTCAAGGCCACCGCCGGCGATCGCCTCCTGCTCGACCTGGTCGAGGCCAACCGGCGCCAGTTCCTGGAGGCCGGGGTGCTGCCCCGCCGGATCCGGGCTCTCGAGTTCTGCACGTTCGAGTCGGAGCGGCTCTTCTCCCATCGCCGCCAGCCGGACGGCTCTCGTTTCGCGGCCCTTGCCGTCCTTCGCTGATCGCCTCGCGGAGGTCCGCGAGCGGGGCCGGAGGACGGGCCGCGACCCGGCCGAGGTCGCCATCGTCGCCGTCAGCAAAGGGCGCTCGGTCGCCGAGTGCGAGGAGGCGGTCGGCGCCGGCCTGGACCTCGGCGAGAACCGCGTCCAGGAGGCGCTCGGCAAGCAGGCGGCGCTGCCCGCGGCCACCTGGCACCTGGTCGGGCACCTGCAGACCAACAAGGTCGCCCAGGTCGCCGGTCGCTTCCGGCTCATCCATTCGCTCGACTCGGTGCGGCTGGCCGAGCTGCTCGCGGCGCGGGACCCCGGCCAGGCCGTCCTGCTCCAGGTCAACGTGAGCCGGGAGCCGGGCAAGCACGGGGTCCCCCCGGAGCTCGCGGCCGCCTCGGCCCGCCAGATGTCAGGGCTCCTGCCGTTGGAAGGCCTGATGGGAATCGGTCCGCTGGGCGGCGACCCGGAACCTGCGTTCCAAGCGCTGGCGGTCCTTCGCCGGCAGTGCCAGGACAGCACCGGCCAGGCTCTTCCGATCCTGTCGATGGGGATGAGCGGCGACTTCGAGGCGGCCTGCCGGGCGGGGAGCACGATGCTCCGGCTTGGCAGGATCCTCTTCGAGAGCCCTCGCGGCAGTTGACCTCGACCGCCCGTAAAAGGAGGAATCGACTTCAGAGATGTCAGTGATCGCGACCCTGGTCGCCACCATCTGTTACGCGATGCTCACGCTGCTCCTGGTCCGCGTCGTCTTCAGCTGGCTCAGCCGCGACGCCGAGAACCCGATCTACAAGATCACCTACACGGTCACCGAACCGCTCATGGCACCCGTCCGCAACCTGCTGCCCGCACGGGCGACAGCGGGCCTCGACCTGTCCCCGGCGATCGTGGCTCTCGGCTTCTTCATCCTGATCGCGATCGCCAACCGGTTCTCCTGATCCATCACGTTTGATTCGCGGCCCGCTCAGGGAGAATGGAGGCTGCAATGGCCCTCATCGCCTTCGTCGTCAACCTCCTCTGCTACGCGATGGTGATCCTGATCCTCATCCGTGTCGCTTTCAGCTGGATCAGCACCAACCTCAACAACCCGGTCTACCGATTCGCCTTCCAGTTCACCGAGCCGCTCCTGCGGCCGGTCCGCAACTTGCTGCCGGGCGGTGGCATGGGCGGCCTCGACTTCTCGCCGATGATCGTCACCTTCGGCCTGCTGCTGATAGGCCAATTCGTAAGTAACCTCTAAGGACGCTCCCGGCCCAGACGCGGCGCGAAGGCCGGGTTCATCCCGGCCGTTTGAGTTGTGAGATCGACACCAAGACGCGGCGCCGCGTGGGGGGATTCTGGAAAGGGGGGGCCTGCCCCCCTTTGCCCGTCGAGGCCGATGGTAGACTCGGCAATGGGTAAGTTGATAGGCGCTGACGGAGACAGGTAGTCCCGCCGGAGCCGGTCCACAGAGAGCTCGGGGTGCTGAGATCCGGGCGGCCGGTGGCGGGACGAGATCACTCCGGAGCCGAGTCCAGAAGCGTCCAGGGTGGTTGCCCTGGGAAGCTGGGTGGTACCGCGGGTCTTGAAGGCTCGTCCCAGTGCGGACGGGTCTTTTTTTGTCTTTCAAGGGAAACGGTGGACACCACTCAGCGGACCTTCGAACCGGTCGGCTCCAAGGCCGACTTCCCGGCGCTCGAGCGCGAGATGATGCAGTTCTGGAAGGAGGACGACACCTTCCAGGAGTCGCTGCGCCACCGCGAGGGCTCGCCCCCCTTCATCTTCTACGAGGGACCGCCGACCGCCAACGGCAACCCCGGCACGCACCACATCCTCTCCCGCGCCTTCAAGGACGTGTTCGGCCGCTACCGGACCATGAAGGGCCAGTACGTCGAGCGCAAGGCAGGCTGGGACGTCCACGGCCTCCCGGTCGAGCTGGAGGTCGAGAAGGAGCTGAAGATCTCCGGCAAGCAGCAGATCGAGGCCTACGGCATCGCGGCCTTCAACGAGAAGTGCCGCGAGTCGGTCCACCGCTACGTGGCCAACTGGCGCGCCTTCAGCGAGCGGATGGCCTTCTGGCTTGACTACGACAACGCGTACTGGACATACGACTCGGAGTACATCCAGTCCGTCTGGTGGGCGCTGAAGCAGATGTGGGACAAGGGGCTGATCTACAAGGGCTTCCGCGTCGCGCCCTACTGCCCCCGCTGCGCCACGCCGCTCAGCAGCCATGAGCTCTCCCAGGGCTACCGCGACAACACGCCGGATCCCAGCGTCTACGTCCGCTTCCGCCTGAAGAGCGACCCCAAGACGTCGGTCCTGGCCTGGACCACCACACCCTGGACCCTGCCCGGGAACGTCGCGCTCGCCGTCGGCGAGGAGATCGAGTACGTCAAAGTGCGCCAAGGTAACGAGCAGCTGATCCTGGCCGAAGCGCGCCTCAGCGTCCTCGACGGCGAGTACGAGGTGCTCGAGCGGATGAAGGGAACCGACCTCCTCGACCTCGACTACGAGCCGCTTTACCCCTACTCGATCCCCAGCGAAGGCCGTGCGCACTACCTGGTCGCGGCCGATTTCGTCTCGACCGAGGACGGCACCGGCGTCGTCCACACCAGCGCCCTTTACGGTGCCGACGACCTCCGGCTCTGCCAGGAGAAGGGCATCCCCTTCCAGCACACGGTGGACCTGAGGGGCCGCTTCTTCCCGGCCATCGAGAAGTTCGCCGGGATGTTCGTCAAGGAGGCCGACCCGCACATCATCGACGACCTCCGCGAGCGCGGCCTTCTCTACCGGGACGAGACGATCCACCACACCTATCCCTTCTGCTGGCGGTGCGAGACGCCCCTCATCTACTACGCGCTCGACTCCTGGTACATCCGGACCACCGAACGGCGCGAGGAGCTGCTTCGCAACAACGCCGCCACCAACTGGGTGCCCGAGCACATCAAGGAAGGCCGGATGGGCGACTGGCTCAAGAACAACATCGACTGGGCAGTCTCCCGCTCCCGTTACTGGGGCACGCCGCTGCCGGTCTGGATCTGCGAGAAGTGCGAGGAGCAGCGCTGCGTCGAGAGCGCTGCCGAGCTCGGCCTGCCCGCCGACGCGGACCTCCATCGCCCCTTCGTCGACGCTGTCACGATCCCCTGCGCCAAGTGCGACGGGACCATGCGCCGGGTTCCCGACGTGATCGACTGCTGGTTCGATTCGGGCGCCATGCCGTTCGCCCAGCGCGGTTACCCCCAGCATGACCGGGGGGCGTTCAAGGCGAGCTTCCCGGCCGATTTCATCGCCGAGGCGATCGACCAGACGCGGGGCTGGTTCTACAGCCTGCTGGCAGAGTCGACGCTGCTCTTCGGCGAGAACTCCTACCGCAACGTGATCTGCCTCGGCCACATCCTGGACGAGAAAGGCCAGAAGGCGTCCAAGTCCCGCGGCAACGTGATGGACCCCAACATGGTGTTCGAGAAGTGGGGCTCGGACGCGATCCGCTGGCTGTTCTTCACGTCGCCGGTGGGGGAGAGCTACAAGGTCGGCCCGAAGCCGCTCGACGAGGTGGTCCGCTTCCTGATCACGTTCTGGAACGTCTACTCGTTCTTCGTAACCTACGCGCGGATCGACGGCTTCCAGCCGGGCGAGAGGCCGCTCCTTCCGCTCGCCCAGCGGCCGGTCCTCGACCGCTGGCTGCTGAGCCGGCTGAGCCACCTCGTGGCCGCAGCCGACAACGGGATGGAGACGTTCGACGTCAACGGCGCCGCGCGGCCGGTGGAGACCTTCGTCACCGACCTCTCGACCTGGTACGTGCGCCGCTCCCGGCGGCGCTTTTGGAAGTCGGACTCGGACGCCGACAAGCTCTCCGCCTACGAGACGCTGTACCAGGTGCTGGTCACCGTCGCCCAGGTGATGGCGCCCTTCATGCCGTTCCTGGGCGAGGCCGTCTATCGCAACCTGACCGGCGAGCGGAGCGTCCACCTCTCCGACTTTCCGCAGGCGGACGCGGCTTCGCGCGACGAGCAGCTGGAACGGCAGATGGCGGCCGCTCGGCGTGCCGTGGAGGCCGGCCTCGCCGCCCGCGACGCGCTCCGCCTCAAGGTCCGCCAGCCGCTGGCGTCCGCGGCGGTGCCGGGGGACGTGCTGCCGGAGGACATCGCGGCCATCGTTCGTGAAGAGTTGAACGTCAAGGCGCTGACCTTCGGCGCGCCTGAGGTCCAGCTCGACACCCACATCACCGAGGAGCTGCGCCTGGAAGGGCTGGCGCGGGACATCGTGCGAACGATCCAGAGCCTCCGCAAGGAATCCGGGTACCAGATCGAGGACCGGATCATCACCTATTGGGAGACGTCCGGCTTCGTCCACCGCACGTTCGAGGTCTGGGCCGACTACCTGAAGACGGAGACGCTCTCCCGGGACCTGGTTCGCGGCATCCCGCCCGAGCTGGCGTCGAAAGAGGTCACAATCGACGGCGAGAAGGTTTGGTTGGCGCTACAACGGGTCGATTGACGAAGGGCCGGATGCTCTTTTTCGCGATCGCCCTCGGGGTCTTCGCGCTCGACCGCTTGACCAAATACCTGGTCGTGACATCGATCTCGCCCAACACGGAGAAGGGCCCGATCGCCGGCTTTCTCTGGATCCAGCACATCCAGAACTCCTGCGCCGCCTTCAGCTTCTGCGGCCCGAGCCAGCTCGCATTCCTGACCATCGCGTTGGTCGTGGTGGTCGCGCTTGCCGTGTACGAGTTTCAGCACCTCGGACCGATCTGGGTTCACGCGGTCCTCGGGCTGGTCATGGGCGGCGCCCTCGGGAACGCTTTCGACAGGATCTTCTACGGCTCGGTCACGGACTTCATCGCGGTCCACTGGTGGCCCACCTTCAACATCGCCGACTCAGCGATCTCGCTCGGGGTGGTCGCGCTGGCGGCGGGGTACTACCGGCAACGGCGACCGAGCGGCTGACGGTGGCGGCCGCAGGCCCGCGGCTCGACCGCTACCTGGCCGACAACGTGACCGGCCTCACACGCACGGCGGCCGGCAGGCTCGCCCGAGACGGGCACGTCCGGGTCAACGGCAAGCCGGCCCGCCCGGCTGATCCGCTCCGCCGGGATGATGTGGTCGAGTTCGAACGAGCCGCCCCGATCGCAACCCGGCCGCAGCCGGAGGCGATCCCGATCGAGGTGCTCTACGAGGACGCCGACCTGGTGGTCGTCGTGAAGCCGGCCGGGATGGTCTCCCACCCGGCCGCCGGCCACCCGACCGGCACCCTGGTCCATGCGCTGCTCGGCCTCGGCGGAAGCTGGTCGTCGGCGGGCGGTGAGGCTCGGCCGGGTCTCGTCCATCGCCTCGACAAGGACACCTCAGGCCTCCTCGTGGCGGCGCGCAACGACGCCGCCCACCAGGCGCTGAGCGCGCAGCTGGCGGATCGCACCATGTCGCGCACCTACCAGGCCATCGCCGTCGGCAGGGTGGTGGGGCCGGCCGGCGTCCTCGAAGGCGACATCGGGCGGCATCCCCGCGACCGCAAGCGGATGGCAGTCGTCGCGAACGGCCGGTCGGCGCGGACCCGATACGAGGTGCTCGAGTCGCTCCGTGGGCACACCCTGCTGCGCTGTGACCTGGAGACCGGGCGCACCCACCAGATCCGCGTCCACCTGGCCGCCTTCGGCCACCCGATCGCGGGCGACCGCGTTTACGGCGGGGGCTGGGCGGCGCCCCGGCCGATGCTTCACGCCTGGCGGTTGAAGCTCCGCCATCCCCGGACGGGCGAGGCGATGAGCTTCGAGGCCGCGCCTCCCGGCGACTTCCTCTCCTTCCTCGAGGCGCAGCGGTGACCGGCCTCCTGATCGTCATCTCGGGGCCCAGCGGAGTGGGGAAGGACACCATCATCGAACGCCTGCTGAAGATGGACCCCGACCTGCGCTACTCGGTCTCCTTCACGACCCGGCCGAAGCGCGACTACGAGGTCGACGGCGTCCACTACAGCTTCGTGACCCGGCCGAAGTTCGAGGAGCTGATCGGGCGCGGCGAGCTGCTCGAGTGGGCCGAGTACAACGGCTACCTCTACGGGACCTCGCGAACACGGGTCGAGAAGCTGCAACGACAGGGGCTCGACGTGATCCTCAAGATCGAGGTGAGGGGCGCGGAGCAGGTGCGCTCGAGGCGCCCCGACGGGGTCTTCATCTTCATCGTCCCGCCCTCCCTGGAAGAGCTGCTCAAACGCCGGGAGGAGAGGGGCGCCGACTCCGCGAAGGACAGCGACGAACGGCAGCGGGTGGCCCGCTGGGAGATGGCCCACGCGCAGTATTACGACTACGTTGTGACCAACGAGGATGCCCAGGTTGCGGCGAACGACGTGATGGAGATCATCCGGATGGAACGGAAGCGCCGGCGAGGCGCCGATGCGAGTGAGTGACTCGGATGCCATTTGACCCTGCCGAGGTCCCGGTCGCCGTCAGGGGACGTCGGGTGGCCGTCCTCGTCTCCGGCGGCATCGCAGCCTACAAGGTCGCCGACCTTGTCTCCCAGCTTGCCCAGGCGGGCTGCGACGTGAAGGTGGCGATGACGGCCTCAGCCGGTCGATTCGTGGGCGCGGCCACCTTCATGGGGCTCACCGGCCACCCGGTGCAGGGCGATCTCTTCGCCAACTCGGGCGTGGCCGAGCCGCACGTCGGGCTCGGCGACTGGGCCCAGGTTGCGCTGGTCGCGCCGGCCACCGCCAACCTGATCGCCAAGCTGGCCGGCGGCCACTCCGACGACCTCGTGACCGCCACCGTCCTGGCCGCCCGCTGTCCGGTCGTGGTCGCGCCGGCGATGAACGACGCGATGTGGGCCAAGCCCGCCGTGACCGAGAACCTCGATCTGCTCCGCATGCGGGGCTTCACGATCGTGCCGCCCGGTTCGGGCAGGCTCGCCAGCGGCCACACCGGCGCCGGCCGGCTGGCCGGCGCGGCGGAGATCTTCGCCGCTCTCGACGCCGCGCTGCGCGCCCGCTACGACCTGGCGGGCCGGCGGGTCGTGGTCAGCGCGGGGGGCACCCGGGAAGCGATCGACCCGGTGCGCTTCATCAGCAACTACTCGAGCGGCAAGATGGGCCATGCCGTCGCCGAAGCCGCCGCCGACCGTGGCGCCGACGTGGTGCTGGTCACCACCTCTCCCTACGCGGGCCACGCCGGCGTGGCCACCCGCCACGTCGAATCGGCGGACGACATGCTGGCGGCGCTCCGCGAGGCGCTGGGTGGCGCCCAACTGCTCGTGATGGTCGCCGCCGTGGCCGACTTCAGGCCCGCCCACGCGGCGAGCGGGAAGATCCGCCGCGAGGACCTCGACACCCTCGAGCTGAAGCTCGAGAAGAACGTCGACATCCTTGCCGAGCTCAGCCGCGACAGCCGGGCCGAGGGTGTCTTCCGGGTGGGATTCGCGGCCGAGGACGCCGACCTCGAGCAGCATGCCGCCGAGAAGCTCGCCCGCAAGAAGCTCGACGCGATCGTCGCCAACGACATCCGGGGCGGAGTGTTCGGCAGCGACGAGAATGCCGGTGTGATGTTCTTCCGCACCGGCGAACGGCTCGATCTCGAGCGGTCGAGCAAGCGCCGGATGGCCGACCGAATCCTCGACGCCGTCCGCGAGCGCCTCCCGTGAAACGTGTCCTCGGGCTGCTGCTGACCACCCTGCTGATCGCGGCCGGCTGTGGCTCCAGTGCGGGGGACGCCGACCTCGCCGCGGTGGCGGGTGCGATCCGGGAGGTCGAGCAGAAGGGCGCCGCCTTCAGCTACACGGACACCCTGCTCGACAGCGGCGGCGGCATACCCAAGGGCATGGTCAACCGGATCCGCCTCTCGGCGGCGGGCCAGGAGCGCGACGACAACGTCTCCTTCGTGCTGAGCCAGCTCGACAGCGCCGGGAAGACGGTCGGAGGCTACGACCTGGTGATCAACGACGTCTACCTCTTCGTCCGGCCGCACGGGACGACTCGCGATTGGTTCCTCGGCTCGGCCGCCCTGTTCAACCAGTTCTATCCCGGCGTCCGGCTGAACCTGCTCCGGGAGACCGTGCTGCTCGCGAAGAAGAGCGGCAAGTCGAGCACCTTCAGCAGTGGGACTTTCTACAACCTGTACACGATCACGCCCGCCCCGGACCAACTGGAACAGCTGATGTCGGTGACGGTGGCCGCGGACACCGAAACCGCCTTCTTGAAGTCCTCTCGCGCGACCATCACCGCCTACCTGACCACGAGCGGCCACCTCGATCGGCTCGAGCTCCACGCAGCCGGCACCGACCCGGTCAGCAAGCTGCACCGGGTGTTCGATTC
>DATCOZ010000103.1:0-19048 GCA_036564345.1 Candidatus Dormiibacterota bacterium
ACCCTGCGGGTCGCCTGACCGGCGACCCTGCGGGTCGCCTGCGGCCATTGGGTCGACCCCACTGCCAGACACACCCCTCAGGGTAATGGCGGCCCGTCGGCGGCTGACTTTTGAGTAGCCTTTCATTCGCCTTTGATCGAAGTACAAGACCTGACGAAGAGCTACGGCCCCCGGCTCGCCGTCGACGGAATCAGCTTCTCGGTCCCCCGTGGCGAGATCCTCGGATTCCTCGGTCCCAACGGAGCGGGCAAGTCGACCACGATGCGGATTCTGACCGGCTACCTGTCGGCGACCGCCGGGACCGCGTCGATCGCCGGCTTCGATGTGTTCCGCAACCCGCTCGAGGTCCGCCGGCGGATCGGCTACCTCCCCGAGAACAACCCCCTCTACAACGAGATGCGGGTCACCGACTTCCTCCACCTCTGCTGCAAGCTCCGCGGCGTCCCGCCCTCGCGGCGGGCCGGAAGGGTCGACTACGCGCTCCAGGCCTGCGGCCTGGGGGAGCGCCGGACCGACATCATCGGGCGACTGTCGAAGGGCCTCCGGCAGCGCGTCGGCCTCGCCCAGGCCGTCGTCCACAACCCGGACCTGCTGATCCTCGACGAGCCGACCTCGGGCCTCGACCCGGCCCAGACGCGGGAGACGCGCGACCTGATCGTGGCCCTCGGCAGGGACCACACGGTGATCCTCAGCAGCCACATCCTGCCCGAGGTGAGCGCCACCTGCCAGCGGGTGGTGATCATCAACCGGGGGGTCCTGGTGGCCGACGACCGGCCGGAGAACCTCGCCCGCCGGATGAGCGAGGGCCACGGCATCGACGTCGAGCTCATCGTCCGAGGAGACCCGGAGGCGGTCCGGAAGAAGCTGTCCGCCGTCAAAGGCCTCGATTCGGTCGATGTCACACCCCTCGCCGGCGGCGAGTGCTCGGTCACCGTCCACAGCAGTGGAGCGGATCGTCGGGAGGACATCGCCCGCGCCGTCGTCAGGGGCGGCTTCGGACTTCGTGAGCTGCACTCGCGAACGCTGAGCCTGGAGGATGTCTTCATCTCTTTGACGACCGAGGAGCCGCAGCAATGGCCCGGGTGAGGAAGCGGGTGGTCGCCGAGGCAGACCCGACGCCCCTCCCGGTGGCGGAGGCGGTCCCGGAGCCCGAGGTCGTGCCCACCGCCGAGGCGGTCGCCGAACCGGAGCTCGAAGCCGATGCCGGGCAGGAACTGCGTTCCAGCGGCACCTACGAGCCCCTCTACGGCACCGGCCTGACCAAGGTCCTGGCGATCGCCCGGCGCGAGCTCAGCAGCTTCTTCGTGTCGCCCATCGGCTGGGTGATCACCCCGGTGGTGATGCTCTTCGTGTCCTGGTTCGGCTACATCGTGCCCGTGCTCGGCAACCAGCAGGCGTCCATGGACGGCGTGTTCAGCCTGGTCGCCTTCTCCCTGAGCCTGCTCATCGTTCCCCTCGTCACCATGCGCGTCCTCGCCGACGAGCGCCGCCAGGGAACCCTTGAGATGCTCCTCACCTCACCGGTCCGCGACTGGGAGCTGGTCGCCGGCAAGTGGCTCGGCTCGCTGGCTTTCCTGGGCGCCATGTTCAGCTTCACCCTGGTCTACGTCGTCCTCTTCCTCGTCTACCTGCCCAGGGTGACGTTTCACTTGCTCGGCGTCCCGCTCAGCCTGGGCAACCTCGACTTCGGCCTCCTCCTGAGCGGCTACCTCGGCTTGCTTGCGCTCGCCGCGGCCTTCGCCGCGGTCGGCGTGCTCTGCTCCAGCCTCACTCAGAACCAGATCGTCGCTGCCTTCCTGACCTTCGGCGCGCTGATCTTCATCTACTACTGCGGGCTGGCGACGCAGGTGCTCTCGCCGCCCTATTCGGACTTCTTCCAGTACGTCGGCGGCCAGAACCGCTACTCCGGCTTCAGCCAGGGCCAGGTCGCCCTCAAGGATGTCGTCTACTTCCTGAGCCTGACCTTCGGCTCGCTCTTCCTCGCCACCCGCGTCCTCGAGTCGAGGAAGTGGCGATGAGCACCTGGGAACGCCGCCTGGCCGTCGCCTGCCTGCTCCTCGCCGTCATCCTCCTTTTCGTCGGCGCCTCGAGCTTCCTGGTCGAGCAGCGGCTGACCACCGGCGCGTCCTATCCGCTGATCGCGGGCATCGCGCTGCTCATCTCCTACGCGATCCTCGACCCGACGGCCGCCCGCGACCTCGTCTCCAGCCGTCAGTCGCGCTTCGGCACCCTGAGCGTGGTGATCACGGCGGTGGTCGTCGGCATCCTGGTAATGGCCAACGTCCTGGCGGCACGGAGCACCCAGGCGCTGGACCTGACCCGCTACAAGGTGAACTCGCTGGCCCCGCAGTCGATCCAGGTCGCCAAGGGCCTCGACTCCGACAGCACGGCCACGCTCTGGTACATCAACAACGACCCATCGGTCAGCACCATCACCTCTCTTCTCGCGCGCTACCGGTCGGTCAACGCCCACCTGAAGGTAACGGCCCTCGACGCCAACTCCGATCCGACCACGGCTCGCGCCCAGGGCGTTGTGAGCGCCAGCTCGATGCCCTTCCTGATCATCAAGTACCACGACAAGACGCAGGTCCTGACTCCCGGCTCCCAGAACGAGCAAGACATCACCGCGGCGCTCCTCAAGCTGGAGTCGAGCCGGACGCCGGTCGTCTGCTGGGTCGGCGGCGACGGCGAGGCGGACCTCAAGAACACCGACACCCTGCTCGGGTACTCGGAGGCCTCCGACCAGATCGTGAAGGACAACTTCGCTGTCAAGGACCTGCTGCTCTCCCAGGCGACCGAGGTGCCGGCCGACTGTGACGTGGTGGCGATCGTGGGTCCGACCAAGCCGCTCAGCGACGCGGCGGTCAAGCTCCTCACCGACTACCTGGCAAAGGGAGGGCGGCTTCTGCTCGCCCTCGATCCCTGGCGGGAGGCGGCAGTCACCGCGAGCTACAACTCGGCGCTCACCCAGTACGGGCTCAGCTTCAACGGCGGCCTGGTGGTGCCCGAGGCAAGCCAGTCGGCGCGGAATGAGCCGACCGCGGTCGCGATCGTGAACTACGGCAGCTCCCCGATCGCCAAGGACCTCTCCAACCGGGTGTCCTTCTTCCCCGAGACCACCAGCATCGACTCGACCACCACCGCCGACGTGACCACGACGCCGGTCGCGCAAACGTCCAACGCCGCCTTCCTCATCCTGACCCCCCGGCAGCCTCCCTTCACACAGGAGTCGGGAGACAGGTCGGGAGCGTTCACGATCATGGAGACGGCGGAGCGGGCGCCTGCCGGCGCAAAGAAGTCACGGGTCGTCCTGGTGGGCACCGGCGCCTTCGCCGAGAACAACGTCTTCCAGGCGTCGGCCGTGAACATCCAGCTCCTGACAGGCTCCCTGAGCTACCTCACCGAGCAGGAGCAGCTGATCTCCATCCCACCCAAGCCGGCAGGACCGCCGACGCTTGCCCTGACCCAGGAGCAGACCAACCTCAACCTCTGGATCACCCTCATCGTGCTGCCCCTCCTGGTGGTCTGTGGCGGCCTGGCAGTCTGGTGGCGCCGCCGCCTGGCGTGAAGCCGGGTAACGGGGGGTGATCAACTGGAAGGCTGCCCTGGCGCTGGTCGTGGTCTTGCTGGCGCTCGGCGTCTACGCGCTCCAGTCCCGTCCCGCTCCGGCGAAGCCCGCGGCCGTCCTGCTTCCCTGCGACGTGATCCAGACCCTCGACCTCAAGCTCACCGGCCCTGGCGGCAAGGTCCTCGAGCTCCGGCGTTCGTCCGCCGGCGGCCCCTGGCAGCTCCTTGCGCCCAGCGCCGGGCCGGCCGACGGCACGGTGGTCGACGATCTCCTTGCCACGGCCGCGCAGCTGCAATCGTCGGACACCCTGAAGACGCCGCCGGCGGAACCGGACCTCGGTCTCGACCCCGCTCGGCTCACCGTGGCCTGCACCTTGGCGAAGGGCGGTTCATATACCCTATCGATTGGCGGTCAGAACTTTGACGGCAGCGGCGATTACGCGCGCGTGAGCGGCGACGCCAGGGTCTACGTCATCCCGTCCGCCACGGTGGCGAAGTTCCAGCAGGCGCTGGACCAGCCGCCGGTCCGACCGTCCCCATCCCCTTCGGGCAGCCCGAGCCCGAATCCGAGTCCGTCCCCGTAACCGGCGGCGAAGCGAAGAGAGGAAGAAAGAAAGAATGGATTCGACAGTGCTGCTGGCGCTCGGCGCCGGCGTCATAGCCGTCCTGTGGGCGATCGTTCTCACGGTCCTGGTCATGCGCAAGGCGCCCGGCAACGCCCGGATGATCGAGATCGCGGGGGCCATCCAGGAGGGCGCCAGCGCCTACCTCAACCGCCAGTACATCGTCATCGCCGGCATCGGCCTGGTGATCGCGATCGTGATCTTCTTCTTCCTGGGCTGGCAGACCGCCGTGCTCTACGTGATCGGAGCCGCCCTCAGCGCGGCCGCCGGCTACGTCGGGATGAACGTCGCCGTTCGCTCCAACCTGAGGACAGCCGAGGCGGCCCGCAGCGGGCTCAATGCCGCTCTCAGCGTCGCCTTCCGGGGCGGCGCCGTCACCGGCATGATGGTGGTCGGCCTCGGCCTTCTCGGCGTGGCCGGCGGCTACCTCCTCTTCCACAATCCCGAATACCTCGTCGGCCTCGCCTTCGGGGCCAGCCTGGTCTCGGTCTTCGCCCGGCTGGGCGGCGGCATCTACACCAAGGCGGCCGATGTCGGCGCCGACCTGGTCGGCAAGGTGGAGGCCGGCATCCCCGAGGACGACCCCCGCAACGCGGCGGTGATCGCCGACAACGTGGGCGACAACGTGGGCGACTGCGCCGGCATGGCGGCCGACCTCTTCGAGACCTACGCGGTGACCATGATCGCCGCCATCCTCCTCGGTTCGCTCCTCTTCAAGGCGCAGCCGGGCTGGATCGTCTACCCGCTGCTGCTCGGCGGCGCCTCGATCATCGGCTCGGTCGTCGGCACCCTGCTGGTGCGGATCTACTGGAAGGGCTGGATCATGGGCTCGCTCTACGTCGGGCTGGTGGCCGCGGCCGTGATCTCGATCGGCCTCTTCTACCTGATCACCTCCAACTTCGTTGGCGGCAACCAGTTCACCGGAGCTGTCAAGGGCGGGGTCAACGAACCCGGCAACCTCTTCTGGTGCGGCGTCATCGGCGTCGTGATCACGATCCTGATCGTCGCCATCACCGAGTACTTCACGGAGACCCGGTACCGGCCCGTGCGGCTGATCGCGAGGGCCTCCGAGACCGGCCACGCGACCAACATCATCGCCGGCCAGGCGATCGGCATGATGGCCACCGCCCTCCCCGTCATCACGATCGGCGTGGGGATCATCTTCGCCTACAACCTGGGCGGCCTCTACGGCATCGCGATCGCCGCCGTGGGCATGCTCTCGATGACCGGCATCGTCGTCGCCATCGATTCCTACGGGCCCATCACCGACAACGCCGGGGGCATCGCCGAGATGGCCGAGCTGCCCGAGGAGGTGCGCGGCATCACCGATCCGCTGGACGCGGTCGGCAACACCACCAAGGCGGTCACCAAGGGCTACGCGATCGGCTCCGCCGGCCTCGCGGCGCTGGTCCTCTTCGCCTCCTACACGCAGGAGCTGACCAAGGCCACCGGGCACGTCTACCGTTTCGACCTGAGCGACCCGTCGGTCATCGTCGGCCTCTTCCTGGGCGGGATCCTTCCCTTCCTCTTCGGCTCGCTGGCGATGCTCGCCGTCGGCCGCGCCGGAGGCCTCGTGGTCGAGGAGGTCCGCCGCCAGTTCCGGGAGAACCCGGGGATCATGGCCGGCACTACCCGCCCCGAGTACGGCCGCGCGGTCGCCATCGTCACCGCCGCGGCTCAGAAGGAGATGATCGTGCCGGGCATCATCCCGGTCGCGGCACCGCTCCTGGTCGGCTTCATCCTCGGCCCCGTCGCCCTCGGTGGGATGCTGGTCGGCGCGATCGTAACCGGACTCTTCCTGGCGCTCCAGATGACCTCCGGCGGGGCCGCCTGGGACAACGCGAAGAAGTACATCGAGGAGGGCAACCTCGGCGGCAAGGGCTCCGAGGCCCACAAGGCCGCGGTCACCGGCGACACCGTCGGCGACCCCAACAAGGACACCGCCGGCCCGGCCATCAACCCGATGATCAAGGTCGTCAACATCATCGCGATCCTGATCGCGGCCTCGGTGGCCGCACACTCGCTGCTCCACTGAGAAAGGGCGGGATGCCGCCAGCAAGGTCCGCGAAGCCGGCCGTCCCGATCAGCCGGCTTCGCCGGTTCCTGCTCCTCGAGCTGCCCGGCTGGTTGATCCTGGCGGTCAGCGTCGCGTACACGACCTCCGCCGGCAACGGCAGGATCACCATCTTCTTCCAGCTCGTCCTGCTCTCAGCCGCCCTCGCCTGGCTCTTTGGCGGGCGGGTGGGTAACCTGACGCTAGGCAGCCTCCTCTGCGGCTGGGCGGCCGGAACGATGGCCAACTTCAACCTGCTGGCGATCGCCTCGATCGGCATCTTTCTGCTGCCGGTCACCGCCTTCGTCCTGATCGTGTTGGTGCTGCTGATGAGCGGGCGCAACCTTCGCAGCCGGGCGGCGGCCGTAGGCGGCATGGCGCTGGCCAGCGCCGTGCAGTTCATCTTCCTGGGTCTTTTCGCCGGCCGCTGAAACACACTTAAACTTCTCCTGCGAAGGGGGAAAGCTGCCAGCCATGGATGACTACAGCAAGGAGATCGCCGACCTCCAGCGGGAGGTCGACAGGCTCGTCGAGGCCGAGGGCGACCAGCAGGAGATCGTCGAGCTCGAGATGCAGATCCGGGTCCTCAAGGCACTCTACGAGCAGGCGACGACGCTCTACGAGCAGGGCCGCTCCGACGCCGACCTGCGCCGCCAGCTCGTCATCAGGGGCTACGGCGAGTGGATGCTCGACAACGTCTACGCGTTCGTCTTCGAAACCGCCGTCGACCTTCCCGACGTCGAGCCGAAGGCGTTCGTGAACGGCATCTCCGACACCGATTTCGCGCGCCTCCTCATCGCATCCTGATGACCGGGACATACAACGCGAGCACCCTGCTCGACCGCAACCTGGAGGCGGGCCGCGGCGACAAGGTCGCGGTCCATTGGGCGGGCGGCTCGGTCACCTACCGCCGGCTGCACGGCCTCGCCTGCGCGGCCGGGCTTCGTTTCGAGGAGCTCGGCGTCCGCCGGGAGGAGCGGATTCTGCTTCCCCTGGACGACTCGCCGGCGATGATGGCCGCCTTCTGGGGCGCGATCCGGATCGGCGCCGTGCCGGTGCCCGTCAACCCGCTCCTGCAGCGGAGCGAGGACTACGACCACTACCTCGCCGACTCCCTCGCCCGTGTGGTCGTCGTCGACGGGATGACCGCCGAGAAGGTGGGCGGGGCGGTCGACCGGGCGCCCTGGGCCGTCACTGTCGTCGAGGCGGCCGAGATCCTGGCGCTGTCACCCATCGAGTCGTCGCCGGCCGACACCGGCCGGGACGACGTGGCCTTCTGGCTCTACAGCTCGGGATCGACCGGCCTTCCCAAGGGCGTGGTCCACCTCCAGCACGACATCGAGTACACCTGCGAGACCTACGCCCGCCAGGTTCTCGGCATCACCGAGGCCGACACGACCTTCAGCACGACCAAGATGTTCCACGCCTACGGCCTCGGCAACAGCCTCAGCTTTCCCTGCTGGGCGGGCGCCGGCACGGTCCTCCTTTCCGGACGGCCAACCCCGGCCGTTGCCCTGGAGACGATCGAGCGAAACCGGCCGACGCTCTTCTTCAGCGCGCCGACGCTTTACAACGCGATCCTCAACCAGGAAGGCGCGCGGGAGCGCGACCTCTCCTCGATCCGCCAGTGCGTCGCGGCCGCGGAGGCGCTGCCGGCCGAGGTCTGGCGCCGCTGGAAAGAGGCGTTCGGGCTGACCATCATCGACGGCATCGGGTCGACCGAGCTGCTCCACATCTACTGCTCGAACCGTCCTGACGACGTGAGGCCCGGGTCGAGCGGCAAGCCGGTCCCCGGCTATGAGCTCAAGGTCCTCGACCCCGAGGGCAGCCCCGTGCCCGACGACGAGGCGGGAGACATGTACGTGAAGGGCGACAGCGCGCTCGCCTTCTACTGGCGGCAGCATGAGAAGACCAAGCGCAGCCTGCTCGGGGAATGGTTCTTCTCGGGCGACCGCTACCGGCGCGACGGCGACGGCTTCTACTGGTACGAGGGCCGGTCCGACGACATGATCAAGGTCAGCGGCCTCTGGGTTTCGCCGATCGAGGTGGAGGGGGTGCTGCTCGAGCACCCGGCGGTGGGGGAGAGCGCCGTCGTCGGCATCGAGGTCGACGGCTTCATGAAGATCAAGGCCTTCGTCATCGCCAAGGTCGAGGGCTCGCCCGAGCTGGTCGCCGAGCTCCAGGAGCACTGCAAGTCGCGCCTCCAGCGCTACCAGTTCCCCCACCTGATCGAGTTCGTACCCGAGCTTCCCAAGACGATCACCGGAAAGATCCAGCGCTACAAGCTGCGCGAGCGGACGCCGGTTGCCTAGCCACATCGCGGTCGTGGCCGGCGACGGTGCCGGCAAGGAGGTCGTTCCCGAGGCGGTCAAGGTGCTCCGGGCGGTGGGGGCCGACCTCGAATTCGAGGATTTCGAGATCGGCGCGGACCGCTACCTGGCCACCGGGATCAGCCTCGACGACGCGACCTTCGAGGACCTGAAGGCGGCCGACGCGATCCTCTTCGGCGCCGTCGGCGATCCGCGCGTGGACGAGCACTACGCGGCCGGCGTCCTGCTCCGGATCCGCTTCGAGATGGACCTCTGGGCCAACCTCCGGCCGGCGCGGCTCTACGATCAGAGGCTCTCCCCACTTCGTGACGAGAAGCTGCGCGAGGTGGACCTGCTGGTTGTCCGGGAGAACACCGAGGGCATCTACATCGGCGCCGGTGGGCGCTTCAAGAAGGGCACCCCGGACGAGGTGGCGATCCAGGAGGACGTCAACACCTACAAGGGAGTGAACCGGATCCTGGAGCACGCCTTCGGCCGCGCCCGGCGCGAGGTCTGCATGGTCGACAAATCGAATGCCATGGGCTTCGCCGGGGGCCTCTGGCAGTCGCGCTGGAAGGATCTCGCGCCACGCCACCCCGAGCTGGCCACGCGGCACCTCTACTCCGACGCCTGCTCGATGGAGCTCGTCCGCGACCCTTCCCAGTTCGACGTCATCGTCACCGGCAACCTCTTCGGCGACCTCCTGAGCGACCTCTCCGCACAGCTGATCGGCGGGATGGGCATCGCGCCCAGTGCCAACCTCAACCCCGACAACGGGAAGGGCCTGTTCGAGCCCGTCCACGGCTCGGCGCCGCGGCTCGCCGGGCGCGGCATCGTGAACCCGATTGGGGCGATACTGAGCTCGGGGATGATGCTCGCCCAGCTTGGCCTGAAGGCCGAGGCAAACGCGGTCGAGGCGGCGGTGATCGCCGCCATCCGTGCCCGCGAGTGCACCCGCGACATCGGCGGCGAGCTTTCCACCGCCGAGGCCGGCGATGCGGTGGTCAGTCACCTGAAGGGGACTTAGCGAATGGCAATGAACATGACCGAGAAGATCCTGGCTCGCGCCAGCGGGAGGGATTCGGTCAAGCCGGGCGAGCTGCTGCTGGCGCGGGTCGACTTCGCGATGGGGCATGACCTCACCATCCCGCCCGCCTCCAAGATCATGCGCGAGCAGATGGGTGCGACCAAGGTCTGGGACGCGGAGCGCCTGGCGGTCGTCCAGGACCACTTCCAGCCGGCCAAGGACACCGCCTCCGCGGCGCTCGGCAAGACAACCCGCGACTGGGCCCGGGCGATGGGGATCAAGTGGTACTTCGAGGTCGGCGACGGCGGCATCTGCCACACCGTCCTTCCCGAGCGGGGCCTCGTCCTGCCCGGCGAGCTGATCGTCGGCGCGGACTCCCACAGCTGCACCTACGGGGCGCTCAACAACTTCGCAACCGGCATCGGCTCGACCGACCTGGCCTGCGTGCTCTCTCTCGGCGAGCTCTGGTTCCGGGTCCCCGAGACGCTCAAGTTCGTCTACCACAACCGCCTCAAGGAATGGGTCGAGGCGAAGGACCTGATCCTCGCCGTGATCGGCCACCTGACCGTCGACGGCGCGCGGTCGAAGGCGATGGAGCATACCGGCGAGGCGCTCCGGCACATCGACATGGAGGGCCGCCTGACGATGACCAACATGGCCATCGAGGCGGGCGCCAAGAACGGCATCATGGAGTACGACGAGGTCACCGAGGCCTTCCTCAAGGGGATCGCCAAGCGTCCTTACACCCCGGTCTCCTCCGACCCGGACGCCGAGTACGAGAAGGTCTTCGAGTTCGACGCCGCGAAGATCGAGCTGTCGGTCGCCAAGCCGATGTCGCCGGATGCCTACGCACCGCTGAGCGAGGTGGCCGGCACCAAGCTCGACCAGGTCTTCATCGGCTCCTGCACCAACAGCCGGATCGGCGACCTGCGCCGGGCGGCAGCCGTGCTCAAGGGGCGCCACGTCCATCCGATGACCCGCCTGCTGATAACCCCAAGCTCCACCGAGACCGCCCGGATGGCGGAAAGGGAGGGCCTGATCCGGATCTTCTACGACGCCGGCGCATCGTGGACGGTGTCGACCTGCGGCGCCTGCCTCGGCGGCCACATGGGCGTCCTCGGCGAGGGCGAAACCTGCCTCAGCACGACGAACCGGAACTTCCCGGGGCGGATGGGCCACCCCAAGGCGCTCGTCTACCTCTCCAACCCGGTCGTCGCGGCCGCCTCCGCGATAGCCGGCGAGATCATCCACCCGGCCGAGATCATGAAGCGGGAGCCCGCCGGAGTCCCGGCATGACCCGATGGCAACCCGTCGGATCTTCGACGCCCAGGCGGGCCGATCGCGGCGCCGCCTCCTGCGCGCGTCACTCACGCACCTACTGGTGCGCTCGCTTCCGTGCTCGTCGGCTGCTTGCGCTCGACGCGCCTGGATCGCCGAATATCTCGTGGGAGAGCCATCGGGTCATGCCGGCATGACTGCCGAGCGCGGGCTGGTTCTCCGCGGCAACAGCTGGAAGTTCGGCGACAACGTCGACACCGACCAGATCATCCCCGCCCGCTATGCCATCTACTCGCTCGACGAGAAGGTGCTCGGCGAGCACGCGATGGAGGACGTTCCCGACAACGAGGGATGGTCCAAGAAGGTCACCAGCGGCGACATCATGGTCGCCGGGTCCAACTTCGGCTGCGGGTCGTCGCGGGAGATCGCGCCGGTGGCGATCCGCGCCGCCGGGATCAGCTGCGTCATCGCCGATTCCTTCGCCCGGATCTTCTTCCGCAATTCGATCAACATCGGCTATCCGATCCTCCAGTGCGCCGAGGCGGCGGAGGCGATCAAGCAGGGTGACCAGCTCGAGGTCGACCTCGAGGAGGGGATCATCAAGAACCTCACCCAGGGCGACGAGTACCGGGCCGACGCGTTCCCCGAGTTCATGACCGAGCTCATCCACATGGGCGGCCTGGCCCCCTGGGTGCGCAAGCGCCTTGCGGAGAAGCGAGCCGCCGGCCTCCTCGTGTGAACGACAAGGGCCCGGTAGAGCTTCAAGAACCACTCGAAGAGCTCGCCCGCGACCCCCGCCGGTTCACTCACGACCTGGTCTTCCCGCCCGCCGACCGCATTCGCGTCTATGACGACACCCTGCGCGACGGGGAGCAGATGCCGGGCGTCGCCTTCAGCCCCCACGACAAGTACGAGCTCGCCCGCGAGCTGAGCGACATCGGGGTCCACATCATGGACGTTGGCTTCCCCGCCGTCGGCGGCAGCGAGCGGGAGACGCTGAAGCTGGTGCTGGAGGGGAAGCGGCGAGGCGAGCTCCGGCCGGACCTCGAGGTCGTCTGCATGATGCGCTCCAACCCGGCCGACATCGACGCGACCTTCCGCGTCATGGATGAGCTGGGACACCCCCGCGACTCGGTCACCTACTTCATCTTCTCGAGCGCCTCCGACCTGCACGTGAAGTACAAGCTGGGCCGGACCCTGCTCGCCCGCGAGGGCATCCCGGCCAGCGAGTGGCTGGAGCTGCCGGTCAAGTTCTACCGCGACGCCAACCTGCGGATGATGTGCGAGGCGATCGCCTACGCCAAGGCGCAGGGTGCGAGGGAGATCGAGTTCGGCGGCGAGGACGGCTCGCGTGCCGACGTGGCCTACATCGCCGAAATCCATCGCGAAGGTCTGAAGGCGGGCGGCACCCGTCCGAGCACGCCCGACACGGTCGGCTGCTACTCACCCTTCGCAGTCGGTGAGTACATCCCCGTCATCAAGGCGGCAGCCCCCGACGCGCCGCTGGTCGTCCACTTTCACAACGACCTCGGCATCGGCGCCTGGAACACCGTCGTCGCGCTGGGGAGTGGGGCGGAGGTCTTCACCACCTCGGTCAACGGCATCGGCGAGCGGACCGGCAACGCGCCGATGCACGAGGTGCTGCTCCAGCTCCGCTATCTCTTCGGGATCGAGATCCCCGGCTTCAAATACCGCAAGCTGCGTGACCTCGCCCATACGCTCGAACGGCTGAGCGGCATCCCGGTGCCGCCGACCGCGCCCGGCATCGGCCACAACGTGTTCAGCCACGAGTCGGGCATCCACACAGCGGGGATGCTGATCCACCCCGCGATCTACCAGTTCATCCCGCCCGCCGACTTCGGCGAGGAGGTCCGCTACGTATACGGGAAGCACTCGGGCGCGCTCGCCATCGAGCACGCCCTCCGCGCCAACCACGTTCCCCACGACGGGGAGCTGGTGGCGAAGGTGATGAGCGAGGTGAAGCGGATCCGCGAGGAGCGCGCTGAGAACGCCGACTTCGCCGCCTTCACGACCGCCTACTACAACCACCTCGAGGGGATGGGCGTCAGCGAGGAGGAGGTGGTCGAGATCGCCACCGCGCTCGCCGAAAAGCCGACGGCGTAGGAGATGGCAACGGCCGAGCAGGACACCGTCGGCACCCGCGAGGGTTTCCTCCGGATCCACCGCTTCATGGCCCAGGCGAAGGCGCTCGACGACCGGATGCACATCCTCGTGAAGCAGGGCCGCGCGCCCTTCGTGGGCTCGGCCCGCGGCCACGAGGGCATCCAGGTCGGTGCGACGGCCGCCCTCGACGGAGCCGATGACTGGTTGGTCCCCCACTATCGCGGTCTCGGCAACGTGGTCACCATGGGCCTCACCGCCCGGGAGTGGATGCTCGCCGTCTTCGCGAAGGCGGACGATCCGCTCACCGCCGGCCGCAACATCCCAGGCGGCTGCTTCGGCTATCGAGCCCGGCGCGTGGTCACGGTCTCCCAGGTGGTCGCGAGCTGGCTCCCCAAGGCGGCGGGCATGGCCTACGCCGCCAAGCTGCTCGGCAAGGACTCGGTCTTCCTCTGCAACTTCGGCGACGGCGCCACCTCGACCGGCGACTTCCACGAGGCGCTCAACTTCGCCGGCATCCACAAGCTGGCCGTCGTCTTCGTCTGCGAGAACAACGGCTACGCGATCTCGGTCCCGGTCGCCAAGCAGGCGGGCAACACCGACATCCACCTCCGTGCCTCCGGTTACGGGATGGCCGGCGTCCAGGTCGACGGTTCCGACGTGCCGGTCGTCTACGCCACCGCCCGGGAGGCCGTCCGGCGAGCGCGGGCGGGGGAGGGGCCGACCCTCATCGAAGCCCGGATCAAGCGCATCAACTCGCACACCTCGGAGGACAACCAGGCCCGGTACCGAACGGCGGAGGACATCGCCGAGGCGCTCGAGCACGACCCGGTGGTGAAGTTCGAAGCCTGGCTGGCCGGGCGTGGCTGGCTTTCGCCGGAGGAGGCGCAGCGGATCCGTCTCGACCTCGAGCGGGAAGCCGGAGAGGCGGCCGACTGGGCCGAGCAGCAGCCCGACCCCCGACCGGAGGACACCCTCCGCAACGTGTTCGCGGAGTAGCTGGCGCCGGGTCTCGCCTATCGGCTCGGTGCGGCGGGGACCTTGCGGGCGCCCCAGACGCCGCCCTGGACCAGCCTCTCAAGCATCCAGATGAAGAGCGCCAGCCCGGCTGCCGCCAGGATGAAGCTGGGGATTGCGAGCCCCGGGGGTCCGGCGGAGCCGCGGGCCAGCCCGAAGATCCCGGTGAAGACGCCCAGCCCACTGAGCCCGCAGATGACGAGGTCGGCATAGAAGAGCCAGACCCAATGGCGCAGGAGGGTCATGATCCCGAACGCCGCCAGGATCAGCCCGAGGAGGGCCACGATCGTGACGGCGAGGGTCAGGTCGAAGTCGGCCAGAGCCTTGACCTGGCCTGCCGAAAGGTCCGGGTTCTGGTCCCGGATCGATTGCTCGGTCGCCTGCCGGACGTAGCGTTCGGCGGAGAAGGAGAGCAGGGCGGTGAGGAGGCCGGCAACCAGGAGGTAGCCCCCTGCCAGCAGCTGCATCCGGCGCGTCGTGTCGGTGGGCTCCCAGCGAAGGCCGGTCTGGATCTTTCCCTCATCGCTCTTGCTCGAATCGCTGCCCGGCGAAGCCTGGCTCGGCCCTGGCGCCTGTTGCTCCATCGCCCGAGTTTCGCACGGACCGCCGCCTGCGAGTCTGGCTCAGCCCCGAACCATGCCGTTCACGCCGGCTCCCCTCCGAGGAGCTTGAGCGCCTCCTCGACGTCGATCTCGCCGCGGGCGAGGGACTCCAGCATCTCGACGTTGGGCGCCGGCGCCGCGGGCCGGTCGATGCCGAGCTTGTGGAGCAGCCCGTCGAAGCGGGCCCGCGCCGTCGGATAGCTGACCCCGAGGTGCCGCTCCAGGTCCTTCATGTTTCCTCGCGAGGCGAGGAAGACCTTCAGCATCTGGCGGTCGTCCGCCGTCAGCGCGCAGAACTCGCAGGACTCGAAGCGGCCCGAGAGCTCGGTGGAGCAGCTGCCGCAGGAGAGCCGGGTGAGGACCAGCTGGTCGCCGCAGACGGGACACTGCCGGGGAGCGCTGCGAGTGGCCGTCAAGACGCCACCGTCACCTGGACCGAGCCCAGCTCGGCATCGATGTCGAGCGTCGCGGCCCCCGCCCCGACCTTGGCCTCGGCGCTGCCAGTTCCGATCCCGGTCACGACCGGCACGCCCGGCAGCGCAACCCTGCCGAGGCTGGTCTTGGCCTTGATCCTGACGCTCGATCCGGAGTCGAGGTCCAGCTTCACGGTGCCGGCCTGGCAGCGGATCCGCGAGGCACCCTCGGTGAGCCTCCCGTTCGCCCTGACCGAGCCCGCCTGGACATCGAGGTCGATCGGAAAGCTGAAGTCCTCCAGCTGCGTCGAGCCGGCCTGCACCTCCGCCCGGATGGGCGCCCGAATGCCGCGCACGACAAGCGTTCCGGCCTGGACCTCGGCCTCCAGGCGCAGTCGGGGGTTCATCCGGACCAGCAGCCGCCGGTCTTTGAAATCGAAGCCGAACCGAACCCGGGTGCCAAAGGTGAAAGCGGAGCCGCCCTCGTCCAGCTGCCGCGACTCGATGACGTAGGCATCGCCTTCCCGGGTGGTCTGGTGGGGGCCTTCGGCGACCGCCTCCCGGACCGATTCGTCACCGATGACCGTGACGCTCCCCATGCTGGCGACGACCCGGATGCGGGTCACCTCGCCGGCGGTCGCGGAGGCGACCGGTTCGGAGGAGCGGTCGGCCCCGCCGAGCTCCTCGAGCTCGAGAGCAGCCTCCGCGGCCGAGAGGGATCCCGCGGCAACCCGGGCAAGTATTTCGCGCCTGGCATCTTTCATAGGCTAATTAGAAAGCGATCATTGCTAATTTGTCAAGCGAGCTTTATAAATCTGCGGCAGGCTACCATTGAATGCGGTGAAGCCAACCCGGGTCGGCGTCGTCTCCGACACCCACTGCCCGGAGTTCCTCGACCACCTGCCCGGACGCATCGCCGAGCTTCTCGCGGGAGTTGACCTGATCCTCCACGCCGGTGACGTGGGGTCGCTCGACACGCTGGCTGAGCTTGGCCGGATCGCGCCGGTAGAAGCCGTTCGCGGCGATCACGACCGCGAGCTCGACCTTCCCGAGCGACGCGTGGTCGAGGCGGCAGGCCGGCGCATCGGCCTGTTCCACGGCAACCGCAGCCACCTCTTCGAGGAGCCGGCGACGTTCGCTGGAACGGTCTCGCTCGGGTACTGGTGGCCGACCGCCGGTCTCTACCGTCACCTGCGGCGGACCTTTCCGGACGTCGACGCGGTCGTCTACGGCCACACCCACCAGGCCGACGCGCGGCGCCTGGACGGGGCCCTGCTCTTCAACCCAGGCGCCGTCTACCAGGTGACGCCCGAGGAGGCCCTCCGCCGGCTGGCTCGAAATCCCGGCTGGTTCGAGGCGAGCTGGCTGCGGGTGATGCGCTACCGCCGTGTCTGGCCCCGGCCCACGGTGGGTATGCTGGAGATCGGTCCCGAGGGCATCGCTGCCTCGGTCCTGCCTCTCTAGCGACACACCGCTCGGATAGCCTTACGCCCCGTATGCTCGCCCGCCGGCTTCTGCTTCCCCTCGTCTTCCTCTCCGGCATGACGTCGCTCGCGGTGGAGTTCGGCGCCTCCCGGCTGATGGCGCCCTACTTCGGTACCAGCCTCTACGTCTGGGGAGTGCTGATCGGGCTGATCCTGGTCTACCTGAGCATCGGCTACGTCATCGGGGGGAGGCTGGCCGATCGCTACCCGCGGGACCAGGTGCTCTTCCAGATCACCGCCGTCGCCGCGCTCTGGATCGGCCTCATCCCGCTCGTCTCCTATCCGATCCTGCTCGAGAGCCAGCAGGGCTTCGCGACGGTCAGCGCCGGCCTGGTGCTGGGGACCCTGCTCGCGGTGATCGCGCTCTTCGCCGTGCCCGTGATCCTTCTCGGCTGCGTCTCGCCCTTCGCCATCCGCCTCCTCCTCCAGGACGTTGCGACCGGCGGCAACACCGCCGGGGCCGTGTACGCGCTGAGCACCGCCGGGAGCATCCTGGGCACCTTCCTGCCCGTCTTCTGGTTCATCCCGACCTACGGCACTCGGCCAACGCTGATCGGCTTCAGCCTGGCGCTGCTGGCACTCTCGGTGGCGGGCTTATGGCCCCGTCGCCGGATCTTCGCCGTGCTCGGGATCGTCGTCCTGGCCGGAGGTATCTACGTCCAGTCGCTCGGCATCAAGCCCCCCGCAACCGGCAGGCTGCTCTACGAGAAGGAGTCGCCCTACAGCTACATCCAGGTCGTCCAGGACGGCGACCAGACCGAGCTCATCCTCAACGAGGGAGAGGCGATCCACTCCATCTACAACCCCGACCAGGCGACCACCGGGGGGCCCTGGGACTACATGCTGCTGGCGGATTACTTCCGGCCCGCCCAGGCGACCGAGCCGAGGCCGCTCGACGTCGCGATCATCGGCCTCGCGGGAGGCACCTCGGCCCGCCAGTTCCACCTCGCCTATGGCGATTCCGTCCACCAGGTGGGGGTCGAGATCGACCCCGACATCCTCTCTGCCGCCTATCGCTACTTCCACCTCGCCGAGGCGGGTGTCACCCCGGTGGTCCAGGATGGGCGCTACTGGTTGGCGACCGACCACCACAAGTACGACGTGATCGTCATGGACGCCTACCGCCAGCCCTACATCCCCTTCCACCTCACCACGCGGGAGTTCTTCCAGCAGGCAAAGGACCACCTCAAGCCGGGCGGTGTCGCCGTCGTCAACGCCGGCCGCACCAAGACCGACTTCCGCCTGGTCGGGGCCGTCGCCAGCACGATGGCCGCCGTCTATCCCTCCGTCTATCTGGTCGACGTGCCGTCCTTCAGCAACACGCTCGTCTATGGCTCGACCGAGCCGATCACCAGCGCCGACGTCGAGCACAACCTGGCGCTCGCACAGGAACCGCTCGTCCGGCAGGTCGCGGCTAGCGCTCTCAGCGACGGCAACCTGCGCAAGTCGCCCTACCACGGCCAGGTCTTCACCGACGACCTGGCGCCGGTCGAGCGACTGATCGACCAGATCATCCTCGGCTTCGTGACCGGTTCAGGGTCCTGAGCTAGGAGGATCGGCGACAAGTCGCCGCTGAGGGCGTCGAGATCAAGGAAACGCCGAGGAACGGAGCGCGCGCACCAGAGGTGCGTGAGTGAGTACCGCAGAAGTTGACGCCGAGATCGGCGTCCTCAGCGAGCGAACCCGAAGGGTCACACAGCCGGCGCTTGCGCCGGCCGTGGCATTTTCGTCGACCCTTCTGGCTCGGGACCCTTGCTAACCGCGCTCCATCCGCGGCTTCTCGCCGGCGATCTCCTCGCCCGGCTCGAAGCTGTGCAGGCGAACGCGGCCGGTCGCGATCAGCCTGCCCGCGTCGTCGACGATGTCGCATTGCCAGACCTGGCTCCGCCGGCCGCGGGTGAGGGGCGTCGCGGTAGCCGTGAGGTGGCCCTCACGGATGGCCCGGATGAAGCTGGTGTGGTTCTCCAGGCCGGCGACGGCGCGGCCGTTCTGAGAGGCGAAAAGATGGGCGCCGACGGAGGCGAGGGTTTCGATGATGCCACTGTGGACCCCGCCGTGGACGATGCCGTAGCCCTGGTGGTGGCGCTCGGTGATGTCGATCGTGGCCACCACCCGTTCGGGAGTCGCCTCGATGAACTGAAGGCCCATCTCCTTGACCCAGCCCGACGGGGCGGAGTTGATCATGCTCAGGAAGTCGGTCGCCATGGAACTTAGAAAGTTAACCGGAAGCGGACCGGGGAATTGGTTTTCCCCATCCGTTCGATAACCCTCCCCGCTTTACTGGGAGGGAGACAGACTTCAGGAACGCGGAGGGAGATCTAGCGAAGAAGGGCCCGCCGGTTTCCCGACGGGCCCTTCCGCTTGCTCGCGGAGCTTCCCGCCTCCGACTCCGGAAGTCAGAGTGAGAATGTCGGTCGCGTTCTAGAGGACAGTCCCCTCAAACACTTCCGGCGGGCAAACGAGGCGGTTGGCTCCACGACTACTGTGATCCAACAACACCTCACCTCCTTTGCCTCCAGGGCAGTGAACTTCGGGGCCAGTATACACTCGGCCC
>DATCOZ010000131.1:0-8219 GCA_036564345.1 Candidatus Dormiibacterota bacterium
GCAGCTTGGTGTAGTCCTTGTCCTCGGCGAACCAGTTCGCCTCCCAGGGACGGTAGACACCAAGCCGGAAGCCGTTCGGATGAACCTTATGACCCAAAACTCAGGACTCCTTCTCGGTTGTCAGCTCGTCGGTCGTCTCGACGGCTGCCGTCTCGGCCGGTTTCTCGGCCGGCTTCGGGGTCCGCTTGACGGCCGCCTTGAGGGCGGCCGGCTTGCGGGTGGTGGTGGTCGTCGCACGGCGGCGGGCCGGCTTCACCTCGACCACGGGCTGGTCCTCGACGACCGCGGTGATGTGGCAGGTGCGGCGGAAGTACTGGCTCGCCATGCCGCGGCTGCGGAAGCGGAGCCGCTTCATGGTCGGCCCCTCGTCGATCAGCAGCTGCTTCACGACCAGCTCCTCGCGGTTCAGGTTGAAGTTGTGCTCGGCGTTGGCCGCGGCTGACTTGATCACCTTGGCGACGTCGACCGCGGCGTGCTTGGGCGAGAACTCGAGGTACGCGAGGGCGTCGCCGACCTTCAGTCCCTTGACCGAGTCGGCGACCAGCCGCGCCTTGCGCGGCGTCCGCTTCACGTACTTCGCGATTGCCTGTACTTCCATTTCTTTGTGTCTACTTAAGCGACGAGCTGCGCTCGGTGTGGTGGCCGTGGCCGCGGAAATAGCGGGTCGGAGCGAACTCGCCCAGCTTGTGACCGACCATGTTCTCGGAGATATATACGGGCACGTGTTTACGGCCGTCGTGGACCGCCACCGTGTGCCCGACCAGGTCCGGGAAGATGGTGCAGGCCCGGGCCCAGGTCCGGATGACCTTCTTCTCTCGAGTCGCGTTCAGCTTGGCGACCTTCTCCTGCAGGTTGTGGTCGATGAAAGGTCCCTTCTTGGTTGAGCGGCTCACTTATTTCTTCTCTCTCCGGCGAATGATCAGTTTGTTGCTTGCCTTCTTCGGCTTCCGGGTGCGGAAGCCGAGGGCGGGCTTGCCCCAGGGCGTCTTCGGGTTTCCGCCGGGGCCGGTCTTGCCCTCGCCACCGCCGTGGGGATGGTCGGTCGGGTTCATGGTCGCGCCGCGGACGGTCGGGCGCTTGCCCAGCCAGCGGTTGCGGCCCGCCTTGCCGCCTGACTCGTTCTCGTGCTCGATGTTGCCGACCTGCCCCATCGTGGCGCTGCAGTTGACGTTGATCCGGCGCAGCTCCCCGGAGGGCATCCGGACCGCGGCGTAGTCGCCCTCCTTCGCCAGCAGCTGGGCCGAGGTGCCCGCCGAGCGGACCAGCTGGCCGCCGCGGCCCAGGGTCAGCTCGATGTTGTGGATCGTCGAGCCGACCGGGATCTTCGACATCGGCAGCGAGTTGCCGGCGCGGACGGGCGCGTCGGGACCGTTCATCAGCGAGTCGCCGACCTTGAGCCCGAGCGGCGCCAGGATGTAGCGCTTCTCGCCGTCCCGGTAATTGATCAGCGCGATCCGGGCGCTGCGGTTGGGGTCGTACTCGATGGTCGCGACCTTGCCCGGGATGCCCAGCTTGTCGCGCTTGAAGTCGACCTTCCGATAGACCTTCTTGTAGCCGCCGCCCTGGTGGCGGACGGTGATCTTGCCCTGGTTGTTCCGGCCGGCCGCCTTGGGAAGCGCCTCGACCAGGCTCTTCTCCGGCTTGTCGGTCGTGATCTCCTCGAAGGACGAGGTCGACATAAACCTGCGCCCGGGGCTGGTCGGCTTGTACTTGCGGACTGGCATCAGCGATGAGCTCCAGTGCCTTCGCTCGCGGATCGCCACTCAGGGCGTCGAGGCGAAGGAGACGACGAGGACGTGAGCTTGGATAGGGGGCCCCGGCCGAAGGCTGGGGAATGCGGTCGCACCTGAAGGGTGCGTGACCGAGCGCCCGCAGGAGTCGACGCATGCATCGACGTCCTGAGGGGATGAGACGTCGCGAAGGTGCTGGCGCTCATCGCTATATGCTCCCGAACAAGTCGGGCAGGTTCTGCCCTTCCGACAGGGTGACGATGGCTTTCTTCCAGTTCTTGGTGCGGCCGGGGGCTCCGCGCATGCCGAGCCGCTTCACCTTGCCGCTGACGTTGAGCGTGTTGACCGCGGTCACCTTGACGCCCTGGGCCTCGTAGTGCTGCTCGACGGCGCGCGCGATCTCCGGCTTGCTGGCGTCGGGCGCCACCCGGAAGGTGTACTTGCGGAGCTGCGACTGGGCGTAGCTCTTCTCGGAGATGACGGGCCCGAGGATCACTTCTGAGGGTGCTCTCATCAGGCGAACGTCTCCTCAATGAGTTCCAGGGCGTCCTTCGCGATCACGACGTGGTCGTGGGTGAAGATGTCGTAGAGGTTCAGGTTGTGGGCGAGGATCGTCTTCGCCCAGGTGAGGTTGGCGGCCGAGCGCGCGACCATGTCGTTGGAGGCGGCGAGGACGACCAGCGCCGTGCCCTCGACGCCGACCGAGTCGAGCAGATCGACGATCGTCCGCGTCCTCGGGACCGCCATGTCGGCGAAGCCCTCGATAACGCTCACCTTGCCCTCCGACGCCTTGACCGCGAGCGCCGATCGCAGCGCGAGCCGGCGCATCTTGCGCGGCATCTCCTGCCGGTAGCTGCGGGGATGGGGGCCGAAGGCGACGCCGCCGCCGACCATGCTCGGCTCTCGCTCCGACCCGTGCCGCGATCGGCCGAGGCCCTTCTGGCGAAACGGCTTGCGGCCGCCGCCGCGGACCATCGCGCGGGTCTTGGTCGAGGAGGTGCCCTGCCGGGCGTTGTTCAGCTGGCGCTGGAGGGCCTGGTGCATGACGCCCATGTTCGGGGCCTGGCCGAAGATCGCCTCGGGCAGGTGGAGCTCACCCGTCTGCTCGCCGGCGCCGTCGTAGACGAAGACATCGAGCGGCGAGTCGCCCTTCTTGGCGATCGCCTTGCGCTCCGGCCTGCCCGCCTTCGCCTTCGGCTTCGCGTCCGCCTTGGCGGCCTTCCCGGCGACGATCGACTTCGGGGTCGTGTTGTCGACCGCTTTGGCCCTGGCCGGAGCCTTCGCGGCGGTCGCCTTCGTGGCGGCTGCCTTCCGGGCGGCCGGCCTCTTGTCCTCTTCTTCTGGGGTCAGGGCCTCGGCCATCATCGGGATCTCCGCCGACACCTCGGGCGTGGCCTCGCCGGCGGTCTCCGTCTTTTTGGCACGAGTCGCTCGCGGCTTGGGTGTCCTGGTCTCTTCGGTCTCGTCAGCCATCAGGCCTTCCTCTGTGTCTTGACCGACTCGCGGATCAAGACGATCGCGTTGTCGGCGCCGGGCACCCCGCCGTTGAGTAGCAGGAGGTTGCGCTCGCCCTCGACCCGGACGACCCGGAGACCCTGGACCGTCGTCCGCACGTTGCCCATCTGGCCGGCCATGCGGACTCCCTTGAAGACGCGGGCGGCGTCGGTCGCGCCGATCGAGCCGGGCTGGCGGACGTTCATCGACCCATGGCTCTCGGGGCCCCGCGAGAAGCGGTGGCGCTTGACCAGGCCCTGGAAGCCCTTGCCCTTGGAGGTTGAGGTCACGTCGACCAGGTCGCCCTCCGCGAAGAGGTCCGCCTTCAGCTCCTGGCCCACCTCGAGCCCGTCGTAGCCGCGGATCTCGACGACATGCTTGTGCGGGTCGATGCCCGCCTTCTTGAAGCCACCCGCCACCGGCTTGTTCACCTTTCGCTCGGCGATCGCGCCGAAGGCGATCTGGGCGGCGGCGTAGCCGTCCTTCTCCATCGTCCGCAGGCCGAGGACCCGGCACGGGCCGGCCTCGAGCACGGTCACCGCCGAAACGGTGCCGTCGGCGTTGAAGAGCTGCGTCATCCCGACCTTGCGGGCGAGGATGCCCTTGGTGGGACGGCTTCGATTGGGGGCCATTGCTAGCTTTTGATCTCGATGGAGACCCCGGCCGGAAGGTTCAGGCGCATCAGCGCGTCGACCACCCGGGGGTTGGGGTCGAGGATGTCCACGACCCGCTTGTGGGTCTGCATCTCGAACTGCTCGCGGGAGTCCTTGTCGATGAAGGGCCCGCGGATGACCGTCATCTTGGTGATCTCGGTGGGCAGGGGGATGGGGCCCGCGGTGCGCGCGTTCGTACGCCGAGCGGTGTCGACGATCCTGTCGGCCGCCTGGTCGAGCACCCGGTGGTCATATGCCTTGAGCCGGATTCGAATGCGCTGCGCCACTTGCCCTTTTCCCTACCTTTCCTAATCGCTTACTTCGTCACCGCGGTGACGACGCCGGCGCCGACCGTGCGGCCACCCTCGCGGATCGCGAAACGGAGGCCCTCTTCGAGCGCGATCGGGGTGCCGAGCTCGATCTCCATGTCCAGGTTGTCGCCGGGGAGGCACATCTCGACGCCCTCGGGCAGCTTGACCGAGCCCGTGACGTCCGTGGTCCGCATGTAGAACTGGGGCCGGTAGTTGTTGAAGAACGGCGTGTGCCGGCCTCCCTCCTCCCGGGTCAGGACGTAGACGTTGGCCTTGAAGTTGGTGTGGGGCTTGATCGAGCCGGGCTTGGCAAGCACCTGGCCGCGCTCGACGTCCTCCCGCTTTACGCCGCGGAGCAGCGCTCCGACGTTGTCGCCCGCCTGGGCGTTGTCGAGCAGCTTGTGGAACATCTCGATTCCGGTCACGACCGTCTTGCGGATGTCGCGGACTCCGACGATCTCGATCTCCTCGTTGACCTTGAGGACGCCCCGCTCGACCCGGCCGGTGACGACGGTGCCACGACCCTCGATCGTGAACACGTCCTCGACGGGCATCAGGAAGGGCAGGTCCATCTTCCGCTCGGGCTCCGGGATGTAGGAGTCCACAGCGTCGAGCAGGTTCCAGATCTTGCCGCAGTGCTCCTCGTCACGCTTGCCGCAGCCGCACTCGAGCGCCTTGAGGGCGGATACGCGGACGACCGGGGTGTCGTCGCCGGGGAACTCGTACTTGGTCAGCAGCTCGCGGACCTCGAGCTCGACCAGCTCGAGCAGCTCCTCGTCCTCCATCATGTCGACCTTGTTGAGGGCGACGACCATCGAGGGCACGTTGACCTGGCGCGCCAGCAGCACGTGCTCGCGGGTCTGGGGCATCGGGCCGTCGTTGGCGGCCACGACGAGGATCGCGCCGTCCATCTGGGCCGCGCCGGTGATCATGTTCTTGATGTAGTCGTGGTGCCCGGGGCAGTCCACGTGCGCGTAGTGCCGCTTCTCGGTCTCGTACTCGACGTGGGCGATCGAGATGGTGATACCGCGCTGCTTCTCTTCGGGAGCCTTGTCGATCTGGTCGAACGCCGTGAACTGCGCCAGGCCGTTGGCGGCCAGCACGCGCGTGATGGCGGCCGTCAACGTCGTCTTGCCATGGTCGATGTGACCGATGGTCCCGACGTTCAGATGCGGCTTGGTCCTCTCGAACTTCTTCTTTCCCACGGATGCCTCCTAGTGCTAACTGGACGAACTGCCGCGGCGACCGATGGCCTCGGCGAGGTTGGCTGGAATCTCTTCGTAGTGGTCGAACTCCATGTGGAAGGTGGCGCGGCCCGAGGTCATCGATCGGACCTGGGTCGCGTAACCGAACATCTCGGAGAGCGGCACGGTGGCGCGGACGACCTGGGACGTGCCCCTGCCCTCCATGCCGAGGATGTGGCCGCGGCGTGAGCTCAGGTCGCCGATGACGTCGCCGAGGTACTCCTCGGGCATCACGACCTCGACCTTCATGACCGGCTCCAGGAGACAGGGATCCGCCCGCCGCATCGCCTCTTTGACGGCCATCGACCCGGCGATTCCGAATGCCATCTCGCTCGAGTCGACCGGGTGGAACTGGCCGTCGACCAGCTTGACCCGGATGTCGAGCACCGGGTAGCCGGCCACGACACCGGTCGTGATCGCCTCGGCGATGCCCTTCTGGACGGCGGGGATGTACTCGCGCGGGATCGCGCCCTGCTTGATCTTGTCCTCGAAGACATACCCATCTCCCCTCACGCCCGGCTCGACCTCGATCTCGACGTGGGCGAACTGGCCCTTGCCGCCGGTCTGGCGGACGAAGTGGCCCACCGCCTTGGCCGGCTTGCGGATCGCCTCCTTGTAGGCGACCTGCGGCTTGCCGACATTCGCATCGACGTTGAACTCGCGGATCATCCGGTCGACGATGATCTCGAGGTGGAGCTCGCCCATCCCGGCGATGATGTTCTGGCCGGTCTCCTCGTCGGTGTGGACGCGGAAGGTCGGGTCCTCCTCGGACAGGCGCTGAAGGGCGATCCCCATCTTGTCGAGGTCGACCTTGGTCTTCGGCTCGATGGCGACCGAGATCACCGGCTCGGGGAACTGGATGTTCTCGAGCAGGATCGGCTTCGCCTCGTCGGCGAGCGTGTCGCCGGTGGTCGTGACCTTCAGCCCGACGCCGGCCGCGATGTCGCCCGGGAAGACCTCGTCGACGTCCTCCCGGCGCATGGCGCTCATGCGCAGGATGCGGCCGATCCGCTCCCGCTTGCCGGAGGTGACGTTCATGACCGACGAGCCCGCCTTCAGCCGGCCGGAGTAGACCCGGAAGAAGGTGAGCTTGCCGACGCCCTGGGGATCCATCTGGATCTTGAAGGCGAGCGCGCTGAAGGGCTCGTCCTCGTCCGGCTCGCGGACGATGATGTGGCCGTCGCGGGGATCGGTGCCCTCGACCGCCTTCACGTCCGCCGGGGACGGCAGGAAGTCGACGACGGCGTCGAGCATCGGCTGGACACCCCGGTTGCGGAGCGCGGCGCCGCAGATGACGGGTACCAGGATGCCGGCGACCGTGCCGCGCCGGAGCGCGGGCATGATGTCGGCCGCCGTCACGGTCGTCCCCTCGTCCTCGAGGTACTTCTCCATGATTCTGTCGTCGAAGTCGGCCACCGCCTCGATGAGGTCGTGGCGGTGCTGGGCGACGAGCTCCTGCATGTCGGCCGGGATCTCGCCCGATTCAGACGTGGTGCCGAGGTCGTCGGTGTAGATGACGGTCTTCAGGTTGATCAGGTCGACCAGGCCGGCGAACTTGTCCTCCGAGCCGATCGGCAGCTGGATCGCGACCGCACGCGCACCGAGGCGCGTCTTGATCGAGTCGAGGGCCATGTAGAAGTCGGCCCCCATCCGGTCCATCTTGTTGATGAAGGCGATCCGCGGCACGCCGTAGCGGTCGGCCTGGCGCCAGACCGTCTCCGACTGCGGCTCGACGCCGGCCACGGCGTCGAAGACGGCCACCGCGCCGTCGAGGACGCGAAGGCTCCGCTCGACCTCAACCGTGAAATCAACGTGTCCGGGTGTGTCTATGATGTTGATCGCGTGGTCGCGCCACAGCGCATAGGTCGCGGCAGAGGTGATCGTGATCCCCCGCTCCCGCTCCTGGACCATCCAGTCGGTGGTCGCAGCCCCCTCGTGAACCTCACCCATCTTGTGGATGCGGCCCGCGTAGAAGAGGATCCGCTCGGTGGTCGTGGTCTTACCCGCATCGATGTGCGCCATGATGCCGATGTTCCGCAACCGCTCGAGCGCGACCTTCCGATCGCTCATCTTCATTGCCACTGCTGAGATTTCCGCTTTCCTCCTACCGCCCTAGTACCGGAAATGACTGAAGGCCTTGTTGCTTTCAGCCATCCGATGGGTCTCTTCCTTCCGCTTCACGGCCGCGCCGACACCGTTGCTGGCGTCAAGCAGCTCGAACGCGAGCTTCTCTGCCATAGATTTCCCACTTCGCTGCCGCGCGAAACGGATCAGCCAGCGGCGGGCGAGCGCAAGCCGGCGCTCCGGCCGGATCTCGATCGGCACCTGGTAGGTGGCGCCGCCGACCCGGCGGGGCTTGACCTCGAGCTGCGGCGTCGCGTTCCGGATCGCCAGGTCGAAGACCTCGAGCGGCTCCTTCTTCGCCTGCCGGGAGGCGCGCGTGAGGGCGTCGTAGACGATGCCCTCGGCGACCGAGCGCTTGCCGGCCCGCATCAGGATGTTCACGAACTTCGCCACCGCGTCCGAGTTGTAGATGGGGTCGGGCGCGATACGACGCTTGTCAGGCCGGTTGCGACGAGGCATCTATCGTCCCTTGCCTGCGGCGCCGGCCTTCTCGCGCTTCGCGCCGTAGCGGGACCGCCCCTGCTTGCGGTTGCGAACGCCGGAGGTGTCGAGGGTGCCCCGGATGATGTGGTAGCGGACGCCGGGAAGGTCCTTCACGCGGCCGCCCCGGATCAGCACCACCGAGTGCTCCTGGAGGTTGTGCCCGATGCCCGGGATGTAGGC
>DATCOZ010000229.1:0-2948 GCA_036564345.1 Candidatus Dormiibacterota bacterium
CGGCGATCCTCTTTCCCGGCCACTGGGACCCGGTCGAGGACCCGATGGCGAAGCTCGAGGAGTACCGCTCCCACCGGCTGGACCGGGAGCGCCAGGTGCTGCTCGCACTGGAGGAGGGCCCGGCCGACGCCGGCGAGCTGACCCGTCGCGTCTATGCCGCCGAGGTCAGCGGAGAGGAGCTGCTGCGCGCGGCGGAGATGACGCTCAGAGCGCACCTCGACAAGCTCGTCGCCGAGGGCAAGGTCGGCGAGCAGGGTTCCCGCTACTCGCTTGCGCCGACCGGCTAGCTGAGCCCCAGCGTGTCGTCGGGCGCCATCCCCGGCCACCCGGCGGGCAGCGGGAACGGCTCGGCGGGCGACCCCTCGAGGTAGGGGACCGGGTCGACCGCGACTCCGGCGAAGCGGACCTCGAAGTGGAGGTGGGGGCCGGTCGAGTTCCCCGTCGTCCCGACCCAGCCGATGAGGTCGCCGCGCCTGACCGACTGACCCCAGCCGACGTTCATCCGGACCATGTGGCCGTAAACGGTGGAGAGGCCGCCGGCGTGCTGGATCAGCACATGGTTGCCGTAGAACTGGTAGTCGGGCAGCGGGTAAGCGATGCCGTCGGCGGCCGCTCGGATCGGCACGCCCTGGGGGTCGGCGAGGTCGACGCCGGAGTGGAAGCCACCCGGGCAGCTGCCGGTCGTCGGCTCGAGGCCGAAGTTGGTGCAGCCGAAAGGCTGCGTCTCCACCCCCTGGGTCGGCCTCAGGAGGGGAAGGCCGGTCCCGGGCCGGTAGTCGCCCGGGGTAGGGGGTGCATCGAGGAGCGGGAGCCAGTAGCCCGGGGCGATGCTGTCGTGGAAGCCGGGGTCGGGGGATGCGCCGTCGGCGGCAGGGGCCGGCGTCGCCGGCTCCGTGGTGTCGTGGCGAGGGTAGCCGGCCCCGAGCAGAAGCAGCGGCGCCAGAATGAGCAGCGCGCCGGCGGTTCCAGGGAGGCGCACGTGGGTATGGTAGCCAGCGTGGTCACCGCCACCCTCGCCTCTCCGCCGATCACTTCGCTGCGCTCCGAGGAGCTGGTCGAGTGGCTGGCCGCCCACGGCCAGGCCGCCTTCCGCGCCCGCCAGGTGCGCGGCTGGCTGGCGCGCGGTGTGGCGTCCTTCGAGGAGATGCACGACCTGCCTGCCGGCCTTCGGGCCGATCTGGCGACCGCCTTCCGGTTCAGCTCCCTGGAGCCGGTCACCGAGTCGGCCGCGGACGGCGGCCTGACCTCAAAGCTCCTCTACCGGCTGGACGGCGGGTACACGGTCGAGTCGGTGACCATGCGCTACCCGCGGCGGACCACCCTCTGCATCTCCTCTCAGGTCGGCTGCCCGATCGGCTGTCCCTTCTGCGCGACGGGGCAGGGGAAGTTCGGCCGCAACCTGAAGGCCCACGAGATCCTCGACCAGGCGCTGGACGCCTCACGCCGGCTGGTGCCATCCGGCAAGCGGCTCTCCCACGTCGTCTTCATGGGCATGGGCGAGCCGATGGCCAACTACGCCGCCGTCGTCGAGTCGGTGCGCCTGCTCGCCGACCCCGAGCTGCTCGGCATCAGCCCGCGCCGGATGGTCGTGTCGACCGCCGGCCTGGTCCCGCGAATTGCGCAGTTGGCGGAGGAGAAGCTGCCGGTGACGCTGGCGATCTCCCTCCATGCCGCGAGGGACGAGCTGCGCGATTACCTGGTGCCGATCAACCGCCGCTACCCGCTCGCCGAGCTCATCCGTGCGTCTCGGGACTTTGCGCGGGTGACCGGACGCCGGGTCTCCTACGAGTGGGTGGTCCTGGCCGGGGTCAACGACTCCGACCGCGATGCGGACGAGCTGGGCAAGCTCCTCGACCCTTACCTCTCGCACCTGAACCTGATCCCCTGGAACCCGGTCGACGACACCGAGTTCAAGGGACCCAGCCGCAATTCGCTCGCACGCTTCGCCGATCGGATCCGCAGCCGGGGCCTGAACGTGACCATCCGCGACACCCGCGGCCGCGACGCCGATGCCGCCTGTGGGCAGCTCCGGGCGCGGGCGCTCAAGGCGGAGTCGGTGCCCGCGCGGAATGGCCCGGCGCTGAGCGAGGGTTCTAGTCCTGATGCTTGATTTCAGTCCCGTTCAGAAAGGCGAGAAGACCAGCCAGGAGCTCGCCGCCAAGTTGACGCGCGAAGACTTCGCGAGCCTGACCGAAGAGATGTGCGACCTCCAGCTGGAGGCGATCCGAGACGCCGTCGACGCCGACGTCGACTTCGTGCCCGACGACCCCGACGCCAAGGACACCTTCGCGGCAAGGCCGGAGGACGTCGGCCTCTCCTGGACCCTCGGCCACGTGGTGGTCCACACCACCGCCTCGTCGGAGGAGTCGGCAGCCCTTGCTCTGACGCTCGCTCGAGGCCTGCCGGTGGACGGCCGCTCGCGCTACGAGGTTTCCTGGGAGGGCGTTCGCACGGCCGCCTTCATCCGCGGCCGGATCGAGGAGAGCCGGCGGATGCGCCTCGCCATGCTCGCCGCCTGGCCGGACCAGCCCCACCTCGACAACTTCTACTCGCCCTACGAGGGACGTCCGCCGATGAACGCCCTGGGCCGGTTCCTGTCGGGGCTGTCCCACGACGCGTCGCACCTCGAGCAGATGCGCAAGATCATGGTCGAGGCCAGGGGCAGGCGCCGGGCGGCCTGAATTCGCTGCCCGCCTTCTCGCGGCGGGCCGGGATCTGTTTAGATGCCCGGTGCAATGGCGAGCGCAGGTCCTCCTCCGCAGTCCGCGGACGGCCTGTGGTTCTGGGACGGCACCCGCTGGCGGTCCCTCGTCTCGGCCGACGGACAGACTTCCTGGAACGGCAAGGCCTGGGTCCCGCTGCCGCCCTTTCTCATCGGAAAGTCCCTGCAGCCGCCCTCCGCGCCGCCTCCCGGCGCAATCTCGGCGGGGCTCGCCGCGCCTCCGCCG
>DATCOZ010000248.1:0-3996 GCA_036564345.1 Candidatus Dormiibacterota bacterium
GGAGGTCAGCCACTCCGTGGCCGCCGCCCATCGCGGTGTCAGCCGCATCCGCGGCAACCAGCAGCTCCTGTTCGGCTTCCTCCACCAAACCGGTCTTTCTTTTTGACCAAGTTGTCACTGCATTACGCGAACGTCTTTAGCGCTCGCGCATGCGCGCCGACGAGGGATTCCGGCGCAGGCGGCCAATTCGATCATTTTCTGGGGCGTCGCCGGGGGCTTGATCGGGGCCGACTCTACTTCGTGGTCCAGTCCGGACTGCTCTGGTACCTTACCCACCCGCAGCACATCTTTGCCTTCTGGGAGGGCGGAATGGCCTACTTCGGGGCGATCTTCGCGGCCTTGTTGGTGGTGATCATCGCAAGCCGGCGCCTCAACCTGAATTTCTGGGTCCTGCTCGATGCGGCAGCCCTTTTCGCGGCTGCCGGACAGCCTATCGGCCGGATCGGGAACATCATGAATGGCGAGATCCTGGGGCCTCGGTCGAATCTACCCTGGGCCTTCGTCTATACCAACCCCCACTCGATGGCGCCCCATCTTGGCGTGCCCTACCAGCCGGCCGCCGCGTACGAGGGCTTGGCCGCCCTTTTGATCCTCGGCTTGCTCCTCATGGTGCGCCGACGAGTCGTGCCGGATGGCGCTCTCGGCCTTTCATATCTCGCCTTGTACTCGATATCGCAACTGGTCGTATTCTTCTGGCGCACCGATTACGAAACCCCTGTGATCTGGCTCGGTCTCCGCCAAGCTCAACTGACTTCGATCGCTGTCCTGTTGCTCGTAGTCGCACCGGTGGGCTACTTCTGGTGGCGCTCGAGCAAGGGACGGAGAGGCGCCCCGCTCGAAATCACAAGGGCTTGACCGGGGAGCGCCTCATGGTATGTCGGCATACCGCCGCTGACAGCAGTTTGACACTGCTGATCCCGCTCGTGCTGCTGGCGGCCGTGGCCGTCTATGCGCTTGCGATGGACAGCCTCAAGATAGGGCTATTTCACCGCCTCCATCTCCACGAACTGTAGGGAAGGAAGCGAACTCAGTAACTGCATTCTCTGGTCGCCGCGCGTTGACTTCGTTCAACGCGCCTCGCGCGGTTGTGAGCGTGTTGCAGATGTTCCGCGCTTTCCCGAGGTTGCGATAGCAGGGATCCACTCCCTGCTCGTGCTACCGCGCGATGCCGCTGGGGCGATCCACCGACACGTCGCCGGAAACGTCGCAGGTGGCGGCCAGCGTGTTGAAGATGGTGCCGTGCCGGCGGATGTTGAGGTGCAGCAGCTCGACCCGCTGCTCTGGCTCATCGGTGGCCAGGTGCAGCGAGTAGGTCAACCGGGTCATCTTCGGGGGCGCGTCCTGTCTCTCGGCCACGACCTCGATCGACGCACCCTCGTAGCGGAAGGGGAGGATCTGCGAGAAGCGCTCGACGTTCTTCAGTACGCAGGCTGCGAAGGCCATCGTGAGGAGGTCTGCCGGTCCGGGCAGAGCATCTCCCTGACCGGCGGAGGTGTCGAACTCGATCAGCTCCTTCTTCGAGGTGGCCGCCGAGATGCCCGGCCGCACGATGCGGGCCTCGATCCGATACGAGGTCGGTGCACTGCTCACTGACTCAGCCTGGCTGCCGTCGGGGCCCGCCGGCAGGGCCGAAGGTCCCGCTGTCTGGGTGAGGAAGTTGCGGAAGTCACCCGACTGGACTCCGCTACGAGCACGCGGCCGGCGCGCCCACGCACAGTTCGACGGCCGCGACCAGCGCATGGGGAAAGGGCCCCGGCCTCGACAGTGGGTCCGAGTGGTCGATCGCGACCTCCATCACCCGGGCACCATGGATCGCCGCAGCGAGCTGATGCTGACGCGCGGGGCTGACCACGGTGTCTCGCGTGGTCACCAGGACCACCACGGGAACCCGCAGCCGAGGCACCAACGGCCTAGCTTCAAACCCGCGCATGGCGATCAGGGCCTGGGCAAGGTGCCCAACTGATGTGTGGCTGAGCTCCTCGTGGATCCATCGATCCCGTCTCGCGTCGCCGCTCAAGATCGACCTGGCGCCCCAGCGCAATAAGGGACGTGCTGCCACCATCCCAATTCGTCCGGCCATATTCAACAGCAGGTCCGGCGGAATGCCCGGCCAGTTCTCCTGGGTGGCCATCAGCACCAGGCCTCGAACCTGGTCGGGGTGGCGCACGGCTAGGTTCAACGCAATGGAGCCGCCCATCGAATGGCCCGCGACAACGACCTTCTCGGCTCCGGACTCCCTGACGAGACTTGCCGCCGCATCGGCGACGCCTTCGAAGGTGAATGGGATGTCGCGGGCTCCCCGACCGTGGCCCGGCAGGTCGGGCGCGAGGACCCTGTAGCCGGCGGCCACCAGAGGCTCGTAGACATGGGACCAGTTGAGTTCGGCTGTGCCCGCCCAGCCGTGGAGCAAAAGAACGGTCATCTTCTCCGGCTCACGAGGCCGCTCATCCCGGTACCTGCCAATCCCGCTCCCAGCGGCTCCGAAGAAGTAGGAGGGGATCGGGACGTCGACAGGGTCGGACCTGACCTCCGCTCCTCCGTTCAACACTTCAGCGTGCGTCTTCCTGGCCCCTGCCGGTGCGGTCAGCCCGAACTCGCCATGCCCGCGTGGACATGGTGCGAGTAGTGCTCTCGGCGGAGATACATCAGCGCCACCATGGGAGCCGTCATGGCCACCAGCGCGATCGGGAAGATCAAATTGAGGTCGAGTTGCACCCCCACCGCCGGCAGCACGATGCGCACGACCGGCATGACAACGATCATCCCGGCGAACATGGCTGCGTTCATCTCGACGATGTCGCGGAGCCCGTGGCCGCGATAGATCATTAGCGCTGTCATCGGGACGACCATCACCACAATCGCGACCGGCATCAGGAGGAACCAGGCCGGAGTGAACCCGGCGCCCGGGAGTGCGAAGTGAACCACCACGAAGAAGGCGCTCCAGGGAATGACCATCGAGAGCGTCATCTCGATCAGGTGCCGGTGGAAAGTAGCCACCACTTGATCGCTCTTCACGTCCTCAACCCTGCTGTCATCGAGGCTCTACCGTAGAACCTGACGAGGCGTCGGAGTCGGGCCAAACGACCCGCCTGATTAGGCCCGAAATACCCCTTGGGGTTCGTGCTCGCACATTTCATTCCGATGTTTAAGCAAAACGGCGGAGGTACTTCTGGATTTGGCCTCCGAGTCGGTCCTTCGGATTCTTGAACGGTACACGCCCGGTGGAATAACCAGCATACCCCGGGGGGTATACCGACTACATGGAATACATCAATTCGCCCGAGCTGCTTGCAGCGCTGCGCCGGATCGAGGGCCAGGCTCGCGGGATCCAGGCGATGATCGAACAGGGCCGCCCCTGCGACGAGGTGGTGCGGCAGGTATCGGCCCTGCGCGCGGCGGCTGACCGCTTCAGCCACCGGCTGGTGGCCAGCAACCTGCGCGCCTGCCTCGATGATGCCGCCCTTGACCCGGAGATCCTGCAAAGGCTTGACCACGGCCTGCGAGCGCTGGCCGAGATTCGCAGCTGACAAGACGTCAATAAGGAAGGAGACGAAGAAGATGGCACTCATTGATGAGAAGACGATGGGACAGATTCGCGAGCGATTCGCGGAGACCCTGGTTGGCCAGGTTGAGTTGCGGCTCTACCGCCGTGCCGACAGTGGCAGGTTGATCCTCCCAGGCGGCTCGGGCTGCCCGACCTGCGATGCCGCGGAGGAGCTCGCGCGGGCGCTGGCCGCCGCCGCCCCGGACAAGCTCCAGCTGACCGTGATAGATGCCCTCCAGGATCCGACCGGGGTCGAAGCTGTCCCCAGTCTGAGCGTGGGGCAGCCCGGTGAGGCCGCCCGGATCACCTTCCAGGGCCTGCCGGCCGGCTATGAGTTCGCCACCCTGCTGGACGCCGTCGAGCGGACATCGGCAGGCGAGCCCGGCCTTTCAATGGAGGTGGCGGAGCGTCTCGCCGGGCTGGAGGCCGACGTCGAGGTGATGGTGTTCGTC
>DATCOZ010000251.1:0-3829 GCA_036564345.1 Candidatus Dormiibacterota bacterium
CACCTCTTCGACGCGGAGACAGAGCTGGCACTTCTGTAACAGAGTGCTGGATGCGCAGTGGACGAGACCCTGCGCGCCCGGGAGGATTTCGATGCCGCGCGGTTCCGGGCCTTCCGCAGGGCCGTGCTGGCGACGCTGACCAGGCGCGGCCGTGGCCTCGCCTCCATGGATGCCGCGCTCGAAGCAGCAGGCGCCCTCGGCCGTTCCTTTGCGGGCGAGCAGGAGATCCCGCTGGACCGGGTCGTGGGCTCGGCCGGCCCACCTGGCAAGGCCGGTGACTTCGACCCCGCCTTTCTGCCAGTCAGCCGCCGGCTCCGGGATCGCTGGACGCGCATCTATCGGGCGATGGTGGAGGGTGAGGAGCTGCCGCCGATCGACGTCTACAAGGTCGGCGACAGCTACTACGTCATCGACGGGCATCACCGGGTATCGGTGGCGCGCAGCCTCGGCCGCGACCGGATCAACGCGCGCGTGATCGAGGTCAGGACCACCGCACCACTCGGCCCTGAGATCGAGTCGGCCACGCTGCTGCGGGCCGCCGAGTACCGCCAGTTCCTGGAGACGACGCGGCTGCACGAGCTCCGTCCTCAGGCGCGGCTCGAGGTCAGCCGCCTGGGTCGGTACGACGAGATCCTGAAGCACATCCTCGGCCATCGCTACTTCCTGGGCCTCGAGAGCGGTCGCGAGGTTTCGCTGCCGGAGGCCGCCACCAGCTGGTACGACAACGTGTACGGTCCGGTCGCCGAGGTGATCCGCAGGCACGACGTGCTCGACCGCTTCCCGGGTTGGACGGAGGCCGACCTCTACGTCGAGATCACCCGTCGCTGGCTGGAGCTGAGCGAGGCCGGCCAACCCTCCGGCCCCGACGTCGCCGCCCACGCGCTGCTCGCCGAGGACACCCACAAGTGGTGGCAGCGAAGGCGTTCATTGCGGCTGCAGGAGCGACGCGGTTCACTTCGGCCCCACCAATGATCTGGCTGATCTTCGGACCACCGGGCAGCGGCAAGGGGACACAGGCTCGCTTCATCAGCTCCGAGTTCGGTTTGACGCACCTGTCGACCGGCGAGGTCCTCCGCGCTGAGGCGGCCGAGGGATCCGAGGAGGGCCGCCAGGTCGCCGTGCTGATGAAGGCCGGCCAGCTGGTGCCCGACCCGGTGATGGTCCGGATCGTGAGCGAGCGACTGCGCCGTTTTCCCGACGAGGACGTGCTCCTGGACGGCTTTCCCCGCACCGTCGACCAGGCCCGCGCGCTCGACGAGCTGCTGGCCGGCGAGGGCCGCAAGGTCGACATGGTCGTCGCGCTCACCGCGCCCGAGGACGTGCTGATCGAGCGTCTCCTCCAGCGGGCCCAGGTCGAGAGCCGGGCCGACGACACCCGAGACGCGATCGAGGAGCGGATGCACGAATACCATGACCGCACGGAGCCGGTGCTGGCGCACTACCGGTCGGCCGGTGTTCCGGTGGCCGAGGTCGATGGTGTGGGCGAACCGGGCACCGTCTTCGGCCGGGTCCGCGAGGCGGTGCGGCCGGTGGCGGGGCCGGATCGTGGTCCGGTGACGCACTGAGGTGCCTCGCAGCATCGTCGTCGGCAACGGCAACGTGATGGTCGCGTTCGACGCCGACTACGCGCTGCGGGACATCTTCTTCCCCCAGGTCGGCCTCGAGAACCACACCGCGGGGAACGTCTGCCACACGGGTTTCTACCTCGACGGCGGCTTCGCCTGGGTGACCGACCCGGGCTGGGAGCGCGAGCTGGGCTACGCGGAGGACACGCTGGTGACCAGCGTGACGCTGCGCCATGCCGGGCTCGGCCTCCGGGTCCGCTTCACCGACTACGTGGACATGGCCCGGAACTGGCTCTTCCGCAACCTGGAGCTGACCAGTGACCGGCCGGTGGACGTCGCCCGCGTGTTCTTCCACTACGACTGGTACATCAAGGAGGTCGACCTCGGCTGCACGACCGGCTACGACGCCGCCCAGCACGCCGTCATCGCCTACAAGAAGGACCGCTACTTCCTCCTCGGCGGCCGCTCCCCGGCAGGCGAGGGGATCGGAACCTGGGCGAACGGAAAAAAGGGCGATGGCCGCTCCGGCACCTGGGTCGACGCCGAGGATGGCGAGCTGAGCCGGAACCGGATCGAGCAGGGATCGGTCGACACGACGATCGGCTTCGACTGCGGGCCCCTGGCGGCCGGCCGGCCCGCGACGGTCTGCCACTGGCTCTGCATGGCGACCGACCTCAAGGGCGTGACCGAGTTCGGCCAGGACCTGATCCTGAAGCGGGGTGAGACGACCTACCGGACACGGACCATGAACTACTGGGACATCTGGTCGGGCAAGGACAACCGGCCGATCCAGGACGCACTCGGACAGGCGGCGCGGCAGCTCTACCGGAGGAGCCTGCTGACGATCCGCACCCAGTTCGACAACGGCGGTGGGGTCATCGCCGCAACCGACTACGACATCACCAAGTTCGCCCGGGACACCTACAGCTACGTCTGGCCCCGCGACGGCGCCCTCGTCACCAACGCGCTGGATCGGACCGGCCACGAGGACATCACCCGAACCTTCTTCGACTTCTGCCAGCGGGCGATGATGTGGGAGGGGGAAGGCGGCTACTTTCTTCACAAGTACACCCCCGACGGGATGACCGGCAGCTCCTGGCATCCCTGGGTCGACGATGCCGGCAACCCGGTCCTCGCCATCCAGGAGGATGAGACCGGACTCGTCCTCTGGGCCCTCTGGGAGCACTACCGGATCCACGGCCACCTCGACTTCGCGGCTCGGCTCTACTCGACCCTGGTACTCCGCAGCGCCACCTTCATGGCCGGCTACTTCGACGCCGAAACCGGTCTGCCGAAGCCCTCCTGGGACCTCTGGGAGGAGCGCTGGGGCGTCCACGCCTTCACCGTCGGATCAGTCTGGGCAGGCCTCGAGGCGGCGCGGAGGTTCGCCGACCTCTTCGGTGACCAGGCCGAGAAGACGAAGTTCGAGGCGGCCCAGGCGGGTCTCCGCAAAGCGGTGGATAAGCACCTTTACCGACCCGAGCTCGACCGCTTCGCGCGCCGCGTGATGCTCGACGGCAAGGGAGGAGTGGCGGTGGACACCGTCATCGACAGCTCGCTCCACGGGCTCTGGCGGTTCGGCATGTACTCGCCTCGCGACCCCCGGATCGTCCAGACGATGGCCGCGATCCGGGACGAGCTCTCGGTGAAGAGCGCGGCGGGCGGCCAGGCCCGCTACGCAAACGACTACTACTTCCAGGTCGACCCCGACGTGAGCAGGGTGCCGGGCAACCCCTGGTTCATCTGCACCCTCTGGCTGGCTCAGTGGCAGATCGCCGTCGCCACCGCGCTCGGCGACCTGGAGCCGGCCCGCCGGATCATCGACTGGGTGTGCGCCCACGAGCTGCCGGGCGGGCTTCTCTCCGAGCAGGTCGATCCCCACACCGGCGCGCCTCTCTCCGTCTCGCCGCTGACCTGGAGCCACGCCGAGTTCGTGGTGACGGTCGAGGAATACCTGACGAAGCTGGAGGCGCTGACGCCCGGCTAGTGTCCTGGAACCGAGGTTCGTTGCAAAATCGCCGCCAGGGACGTCGAGATCACGGAAGCGCACGAGCAACGGAGCGCGCGGGCCTTAGGGCCCGTAAGCGAGTAGCGGAGAAGCTGACGCCGAGATCGGCGTCCCTGGCGGATGAGCCCGAAGGGTCGGCCGGCCGTCGCTTGCGACGGCCCGGACATTTGCAGGGAACTTCGGTTCCAGGACACTAGAGGTCCACGAACAGCCGCTTCTTGTAGGCCAGGTAGGCCACGACCGCGATGTTCAGGGC
>DATCOZ010000320.1:0-2270 GCA_036564345.1 Candidatus Dormiibacterota bacterium
GCCCGAGGCGCTCGATCCCCAGTTCACGCCGCGCGACCTGCACCGCCGGCTGAGCGGGCGCCGGGCTCCGCTGAAGCTCCTCCTGCTCGACCAATCGATACTTGCCGGGATCGGCAACATCTATGCCGACGAGGCCTGCTACCGGGCCCGGATCAGGCCGGACCGGCCGCCCGCCGCGATCTCCCGCGCCCGCGTCAAACGGCTTCACGCCGCCCTCCGCGAGTCCCTCCTGCTCGGCATCGTCAACCGGGGAAGCTCGATCGACGACTACCTCGACCTCTACGGCGCCCGCGGTCGCCAGCAGGAGGAGCTCCAGGTCTACGGCCGGGGCGGCAGGCCCTGCCTCAACTGCGGCCGTCCCCTGACCCTCGTCCGGCTCGGTGGCAGGGCCACCGTCTTCTGCCGCCGATGCCAGCGGTAAGGCGCCACGCGGTCACCGCGGGGATCCTCGCGATCGCCTACGTGGGATTGAGCCTGGTGGTCGCCGCGGGCCTCCTGCGCCGCTTCGACCTCGAGGTCGCCTCGTCCTTCAACACCCTCTATGTCCCCGCCCTGCTGCCCCTCTTCCGATTCATCGCCCTCTTCGGCGGCCTCGAGCTGACCGGGCTCCTCGCCCTCGGCCTCTTCGTCTATCTCTGGCGCCAGGGCTACCGGCTGGGCGCTTTCGCGGCGGCGGCGCTGCCGCTCTCCTCGGCGGTGGAGCTGATCTACAAGCACACCATCAACCACCCCGCACCGCCGCACAGCCTGTCGCACCCGGACGGGCCCAGCCTCAGCACGCTGCTGGAGCGGACGGGACTCCTCCAGTGGAGCTTCCCGAGCGGGCACGTGACCCGCTCGATGGTCATCTACGGCCTGCTCGCCTTCGTCGTCATGCGGCTCTCCGACCGGCCCGCGCTGCGCCGGTTCGCGCTCCCCGTCGCGGTGGCGACCGTCGTGTTGGACGCCTTCGATCGCCTGTACCTTGAGGTCCATTGGGAATCCGACGTGATCGGCGGCCTCCTGCTGGGAGCGACGTTCCTGGCCGCCTCGATCAGCTGGCTCGAATGGAGCGAGGCCAGAACCGCAGCATGAAAAGGGCCGCCGAAATGAAAGAGAAGCCGATCCTCCTGATGGTGACCGCCGCCACCCGCGACGAGGCCGAGAACCTGGGCGAGGCCTTGATCGGGCAGGGCCTGGCGACGCGCGGCTCGGTGATCTCCGCCATCCACTCCTTCTGGATTGCCGCCGGGAAGCTGGAGCGGAGCCACGAGGCGATGCTCCTGCTGACGACGTCAGAGGCGCACGCCAAGCGGGCCTCGGCCTACATCCGCGAGCACCATTCCTTCGAGGCGCCCCAGATCATGACCCTCCAGGTCGCCGACGAGACCACCGGCTAGCGGTCAGGCGCTGTCGCCGGGAAGCCTTATGTAGCGGGCCAGCACCACGCTGTGGAGGCCGAGGGCGATTATGCCGAGGGCGACCAGCGCGAGCAGCGGGCGGCCGTAGGGCTGGGCGAGGATGAAGGTGAAGATGCCGGTGAAGCCGGTCGCCTTGCCTGAGTTGTGCTGCCGGCCGGCGAGGAAGATGAACCAGCCCATGAGGGCGAAGACGACGCCCCTCGCGACGAAGCCGGCGCGCCCGAGAGTGTCGGTGATCCGCTTCTCGGCCTCCGACATCCGGCCCCGTTTCTCATCCTTCTTGAAGCTCGCGCGGTAGGCCTCGAAGAACTGGCCGAACCCGGCTGCCACGCCGATCAGCCCGGCGGCCTCGGTCAGCAGGACCCCGGCGGGCACGCTCATCAACTTCGCCGCCAGCTGCTGCATCCCGTCCGCGTTGCTGCCCGTGGCGCCGTTGGTGACGAGCCCGAAGGCGAAGAAGACGAGGACCAGGTAGGAGAGGCCGCTCCAGGCGAAGCCGAGGCGGGTGACGATGCCCTGCGGGTCGTGGCCTCGGTGGAGCGGGTCGTAGACCGCCCGGATGAAGCCCCAGGCCGAGTACGCCGCGATCGCCACGATGCCGGCGACGAGGATGAACCTGCCGAGCGGGAAGCCGGCGACGGCGATGAGGCTCGCCTTCTGGTCGGCGGGACGGCTGCCGCCCGTCTGCGCGATCTGGAGGGCCGCGTAGCCCATGTAGCCGTAGAGGACGCCGCGGGCGACATAGCCGGCCCGGGCGGCGTACATGTAAAAGGGGTTCGCGGCGGCGGCCTTGGCGCCGTGGTTCGCGTCCTGGGCGTGGCCCCGGATCATTTCAGACCGCCGCCTTCCGGCGCGGGGTGCGGCCGAGCC
>DATCOZ010000322.1:0-2973 GCA_036564345.1 Candidatus Dormiibacterota bacterium
ACGGCGACATCCAGTTCCAGGAGATCTTCGTCTACAACCAGATCGGTCTCAAGGACGGCAAGGCGGTCGGCTACCACACCGCCACCGGCATCAAGCCGATGCGACTCGACCACATCAAGGCGGGCGGCGAGGAGCTGCCCGACGAGCTCTTCGTGCCAATCCCCGAGCCTCCCTACGAGGAGCTCTATTGATCCCGCGACTGGAGGTAACCAACTAGATGCCATATACCGTCTACCTAATCGCGTTCATTGCGGCCCTGGGCGTGATGGCGATCTTCTACGGGCTCTCGCAGAGCCGAAGGGCGAGCGCCGACCTCCAGACACGGCTGGCCGAGTACGGCGTCGTCGACCCGGGCGGGGCTGCCGCAGCCGGGCTCGAGGCTCCGCCCGCCAACTTCCGGGAGCGGCTGGCGCGGATCTTCCAGCCCGCGGCCGACCGGATCGGCCAGGGCGACGTCAAGAAGGGCAAGCCCTCCCTCCAGGACCAGCTCGCCAAGGCCGACCTCAAGCTCCGGACCTCGGAGTACCTCGGCATCCAGATCGGCCTCACCGTGCTTCTCTTCCTGATCGGTTTCATCCGCTTCGGGGGGATCTACGGCATCGCCCAGGCGCTGGTCATGGGAGTCGTCGGCTACCTGATCCCCGGGTTCTACGTGAAGTTCCGGCAGCGCCGGCGCCTGAAGGCCTTCAACAACCAGCTCGGTGACACCCTGCTGCTCCTCTCCAACGCCCTCAAGGCCGGCTACTCCTTCGCCCAGGCGATCGACACCGTGTCCAAGAACGCGAGCCCCCCGATCGCCGAGGAGTTTGCCCGCTGCGTTCGCGAGATGAACCTCGGCGGGTCGGTCGAGGAGTCGCTCGGCCACATGGTCAAGCGGATCGAATCCGACGACCTCGACCTGATGGTGACCGCGGTCGCCATCCACCGGACGGTCGGCGGCAACCTGGCCGAGATCCTCGACAACATCGCCTTCACGATCCGCGAACGGGTCCGGATCAAGGGCCAGATCTCGACCCTGACCGCCTCCGCGCGCTCCTCGGGCCAGCTCATCACGAGCCTGCCGATCGTGCTCGCGGTCTTCATGTACTTCGCGACACCGACCTACTTCAAGCCGATGACCGAGCAGCCCGTCGGCTGGATCATCATCATCATCGCGATCGTGATGATCATCATCGGGAACTTCGTGATGGGCAAAGTCACGGCGATCGAGGTCTAAGGAAAAAAAATGTCAGGCCAAACCCTTCTACTGGCGGGCCTCGCGGGAGTCGGCATCTTCCTCGTCTTCTGGGGCATGTACACGACCCGCGGCTCGGCCGTCTCCGGCGACATGGTCCAGGACCGCCTTGCGGCATTCAGCGGTAATAAGCCCCTCACCCTCGACGAGGTCGAGCTCCAAAAGCCGTTCGAGGAGCGCTTCATCCGGCCTGCCATCGACCGTCTCGGCAAGTACCTCGCGCAGAACACGCCCGAGAAGCAGCGGCAGGACATGCAGAACAAGCTGAACCTGGCCGGCCGCCCCGGCAACCTGTCACCGGCCGACTTCCAGGCGCTCCGCTACGGCCTCGGCATCGCCTTGTTCGTGATCGGGCTGCTGGTTGGGCTGCTCTTCCACAGCGTGGTGGGCCTGGTGCTCTCGGCCCTGGTGGGCTTCGTACTCGGCTTCTTCTTCCCGACCTACTACATCGACAGCAAGGTCCGCGCGCGCCGCAAGGAGATCCAGCTCGGACTCCCTGACGTGATGGACCTGCTTACGATCGCGGTCGAGGCCGGCCTCGGCTTTGACGCGGCGATCCAGCGCGTCACCGAGAAGTTCGACAACGCGCTCGCCGACGAGTTCAAGACCGTCCTCCAGGAGGTCCGACTGGGCCGGCCGCGGCTCGAGGCGCTCGACGAGATGGGCCGCCGCTGCGGGGTCGAGGACCTCCACAACTTCACCCAGGCGGTGATCCAATCCGAGCAGATGGGTGTCGGCCTCGCCAAGATCCTCCGCCTCCAGTCGGAGGAGATGCGACGGAAGCGCCGCCAGAGGGCGGAGGAGCTTGCCGCGCAGGCTTCGCTGAAGATGATGCTGCCGATGGTCGGCTGTATCTTCCCGACGCTCTGGCTGATCCTGCTCGGCCCCGCCGTGCTGATCATCCTCAAGGTGAAGAACGGGGGCTGATTTCGGCTAGTCTCCGTTAGGTGGGCGGACTATTCCACCTCGGGATCCCCTGGTACGAGCTCGTCATCCGCTCGGTCGGCATCTACTTCGTGCTGCTGCTCGGGCTGCGCGTGTTCGGCAAGCGCGAGGTGGGCCAGTTCACGCTCTTCGACCTCGTCTTCGTGCTGCTGGTCGCCAACGCCGTCCAGCCGGCGATGACGGGCCCCGATGCATCCCTTTTCGGCGGGGTGATCATCGTCCTCTCGCTGCTCACGGCGAACTGGTTCGTCGGCAGGCTCGACGACATCCCTGCCCTGCACCGGCTGTTGACCCCGCCGCCGACGGTCCTCCTCAAGGACGGAAAGCCCCTCGAGTGGGCGGTAAGAAAGGAGGGCATCAACCTGGACGAGATCGAGATGGCGATGCGCGAGCACGGTCTCGCCGACCTTGCCGATGTGAAGCTGGCGGTGCTCGAGCCGGACGGTTCGATCAGCATCATCGGGAAGGATGAGAAGGTGCAGCAGCGGCGCCGACGGAAGGTGCGCTTCCTGCGCCGCGGCGACTAGCTCTCACATTCATCGCATTCAGCGACGGCTGTCGCTGACGGAATGAACCTATTGGTCGCCCAGGAACTCGATCGCCCTTTCCTTGATCGCCCGCGAGGGGACCGCGGTTGCGTGGTCGCGGCCCGACACCTCGAAGTAGTCCCCGTGTGGCAGGAGCTCGGCCAGCCGGCGTGGGTCGCTGACGATCGGGTCCGCGCCCCCGACGGCGACCAGGACTGGCGTCTGGATTGCCGCCAGCTGCTCCTCGGTCAGGGGCGTGCTGCGGCC
>DATCOZ010000336.1:0-2579 GCA_036564345.1 Candidatus Dormiibacterota bacterium
GGGCGCGGGCGGCTTGCTCACGCCCTGGTAGTAGGGCTTGAGCGGCTGCATGCCGGCCGAGATCAACAGGGTCGTGGGGTCCCGCTCCGGTATCAGCGGCGCGCTGGGCAGGACGAGGTGATCCCGGCTGGCGAAGAACTCGAGAAAACGCGTTCTGATTTCGTTCCCGGTCATGCCGTGGTGCGCGTCAAGTCTAGTTGGGACTAGTTCTTTTCCGCGTCCTGGGGGACGACCTCGCGCAGGTGCTCGAGGGCCGCTCGCTGGAGGCGGGATACGTGCATCTGGGAGATGCCGAGCTTCTTGGCGATCTCCGACTGCGACATCTCGTCGTAGAAGCGCATCGCCATGATCGAGCGCTCGCGGGGCGTCAGGTGCTCCATCGCCCGGCGGAGGACGTCGCGCATCTCGACCCGGTCCAGGTTCGGATCCGGGTTGCCGAGCGACTCGAAGAGCGAGCGGCCTTCGTCTCCGTCCGACCCGATCGTCGCGTTGAGGGACATCGGGGCGTGGGCCGGGCTCATCTCCATGGCCTCGAGGACCTCCTCTTCGGAGACCTTCAGGCGGTCGGCGATCTCGGCGACGCGCGGGGTGCGGCCGAGCTCCTTCTTCAGGTCCTCGTTCATCCGCACGACCTGCTGGTAGAGCTCCTGGAGGCGCCGCGGAAACCGGATCGCCCAGCCCTTGTCGCGGAAGTAGCGCTTGATCTCGCCGGTGACGGTCGGCGTGGCGAAGGTGGTGAACTCGTTCCCGAGGTCGGGCTCGAAGCGCTCGATCGCTTTGATCAGACCCAGGAAGCCGACCTGGACGATGTCCTCCAGCGGCTCGCCGCGGTTCATGAATTTGCGCGCGAGGAAGTAGACCAGGCTCCGATAGCCCTCCACCAGTCGCTCCCGGATCCGATCGCGCTTCTCGGGATCGTCGGTGGCCCGATATTCGCGGTGGAGCCGACGCAGCTCCTCCCGCGGAATCTCCAGCCGGCTACCCAATCAGGTACTTGACAAGCTTGAAACGGACGCGGTTAGGGCCGAGCGCGGGTCGGAAGTCGTCCACGAAGCAGCGGATCATGTCGTGCGCCAGCCGGTCGAGAGCCGCGTCGTGGTGGACCGGATGGCGCTTGGCCGGAAGGCCGGTCGCCTTCGGCTGCACCGCCTGGACCTCGACCTCGAGGCCGCGGTCGGTCGACCAGAAGGTCAGCTTCAGGGTCGCGTCATCACCCCAGGCCTCGCGACCGGCCTCGATGGCGCTGTCACAGGCCTGGGCGACCGCGATGTTCAGCTCGTCGATGTCCTCCAGGCTGAACCCGACGAGGCTGCCCAGCGATGATGCCGTGCGCTTGGCGGTCGAGATCATCTCCGGCTGCGCCAGCAGCTTCAGCTCGGCGAGGGGCTTTCGTGTCGAGTGGGCCATGGGCTTTCCCTCAGGCCTCCGGCTGTCCGTTGCCCGTGACGTCGGCGACGGTGGAGGACTCGGCCTCCAGCTCCTGGCGGCGGCGGCGTGCGGCGGCGACGCCCTCCCGAACGGCTTTCCCAACGGGGTGCTCGGGATCCTTCACGACCGTGCGCGCCCGCTCCGCGTAGGCCCTCGCCTTGCCGCCGAGGTCGGTCGTGCCGCTCAGCTCGATCGTCCGCGTCCGCAGGTTCTCGACCTGGTCGCGGCCGGGCCCGGACGCCAGGTAGGCGCCGGCGACGAAGCCGATCAGGCCGCCGACGAAAAAGCCCCAGCCGAAACCGCCGCCGTCCTCTTTCTCTCTCGCCATGCTCAATCTCCTTCCAGCATTGACCGCCACAGGGTGGCGGCGCCGACCTTGACGCCGTGCGCGGCAGCGGCCGCGGCATTCGCCGGTCCCTTCAGGCTGATCCGCAGCCTGCCGCTCATGTCCGCCGCGCCCGAACCGACCGTGCGCAGCCCGACGTTGACGCCCGCCGTGATGTCATTGACGTGGCCGAGGCTCTCGCGCACCTCCGGCAGCGTCTCCCGCATCTCCTCGGTAGTCGTCACGACCAGCTCCTCGACCGCGGTCAGCGTCCTCGTCACCCGGTAGAGCGCCCAGGCCAGGAACACGGCCAGGACGATTGCCAGGATTCCGAGGGTAAAGAACGCGAAACCTTCAGCCAAAGAGTTGGATACCTCTGAACGGGCTGGGCGAAACCTTGCCGGCTAGCGAAAGTGTATTGGCAGCCTTGGCGCAAGCGGCTGCAATAGTGCTGCGAAGAGCAACCCGGGGAGCACGTTGCCCTCACCGATGTGGATCGCGGGCAGCTGCAGGAACTGCCAGGCCTGACCGAGCGCGAACCCGATCCCGGTCAGGATGAGGATCGCCAGGTAGTTGCGCTTCGAGTAGGGCAGGAAGGCGTAGAACAGCTGGCTGGTGACGAGCGCCAGGAGAGGCGCCAGGAGGAGTGCCGGGTGCACTTAAAGCTGAGATACCGCCGTCGAAGCGAAGACCCTGGGGTTGTCCTCTCGGACACTAGGTGGGTTCTCTGCCGCTGCTTGCCGACTTCCCGTCTGACTTGATGTTCTGCGGGCTTGCCGTCTGCCGACGGACGCGAGATCCCTCTGACGACGATATTGGGCAACGC
>DATCOZ010000003.1:0-15167 GCA_036564345.1 Candidatus Dormiibacterota bacterium
TGGATCTCGTACTGGGTCACCGCCGGGCCGGGGTTGACGCCGATCACCTTGCCCTCGACGCCGAAGGTCATGAGCGTGTGCTCGATCACCCTGACGTTTCGCTTGATCTCGTCCTGCATCCGCTCCTTGCGCGCGGTCGCCGTTTCCAGCAGGTTGATCCCGGGCAGCTTCCAGTCGATCTCCGGCTCGTCGTCGAGCGGATCGGCGACCACCCTCATGACGGCAACCGCGGGCTCGGCTTCTGCCGGGCGCTGCCGGGGTGGGGCCGCCGGCTCGTCGGGAAGGTCCTCGTCGAGCTGGTCGAGGAAGGATGGCTCCGCCAGTACCTCGACCGGCTCCGGCCGGGCCGCGGTGGCTGCCGCCGGCGACGGCGGGGCCGCCTTCGGCCGCCCCTCGGCCTTCGGGCCCGCCCGCCGGACCAGCGCCTCGATCCGCTGCCGTTCGGCGTGGGCGGCGCGCGCTGTGGCCGCCAGCGCGCCCAGCGTCGCGGCGGGGCTGAAGTGGAAGGCGACGATCAGGCCGAGGAGCAGAGCCATCCCGAAGATGACCCCCGCCCCCCAGGGGCCGACGTAGCTGGCGACCCACCAGGAGATGGCTTCCCCGGTCGATCCGCCGCCGACCTCGAGGAGGGCCAGCAGGCCGAGCACCGCGAAGGTCACCGCGAGCAGCGCGACGACGTCCAGCGGGCGGACCTGCGGCGCCCGGGGCCAGATCAGGTAGACGCCGCCTCCCAGCACCAGGACGACCACCAGGGGAGCTCCCCAGCCGAAGGCGGATCGGAGGACCGGTGCGAAAGCGATGAAGAAGAGGAGGGCGAGTCCGATCAGCGCGACGCCGGTGGCTTCCCGCGCCTGGGTGCGAGTGAGCAGCGGCCTCGTGCGTTTGCGAGCCGGACTCGAGGTCCGGCCCCGCGAGCTCGAGCGACGTGGGCTACGTGGTTGGCTTTGGCGCATGGTGAAACGACGTAGGCGGGTGCTCGCGATTATAGGACCGCGACCGCCCAAACCCAACCGCTCACCGGATTGGAGGAGGACGGCCCGGCTACCCTAGTGCAGCGTGGCAATCGAACCTTTCGCGGCAGCCGAGATGCGTTACTTCGAGCTGGTGGCCGCCCGCAAGGGGGGCGCCATGGACGCCCCGACCTTCCGCCTCGGCGTGCGCGCGCTCGCCGTGAAGGACATGGAGGGACGGGAGTGGATCCTCGGGCCGGAGGACGGGCAGTGGCATCACCGGCAGCACGATCGCTGGGTCACGGCCAACCCGCCCCGGCGCCTTGTCTGCCCCGGCTGCGGCCACCACAACCTGGTCCGCCATTCCTTCTGCGTGGAATGCGGTCGGTCGCTGCTCCAGGCGGCTACTCGAGCTCCTTCGAAAAGTCCGGGCGCCGCTTCTCGCTGAAGGCGCTGGCGCCCTCCAGCCCGCCCGGGGTTCGGTTGAAGACCTCGAGCGCCGACATCGCCATCGCGCCGACGGCGGCCTGGTGCTCGCTGTCGACGTTGAAGCTGTACTTGAGGAAGCGGAGCGCGGTCGGGCTCTTCTCGGCGATCTCGGCGGCCCAGGAGCGGGCCTCGTCGAGCAGCCGCTCGGGAGCCACGACCTTGTTGACGAGGCCCCAGCGCTCGGCTGTGGCGGCGTCGTACTGGCGGCAGAAGTACCAGATCTCCCGCGCCCTCTTCTCCCCCACCACCCGGGCCAGGTAGGCGGTACCGAACCCGGCATCCCAGGAACCCACCCGCGGGCCGGCCTGGCCGAAGCGGGCGGTCGCGGAGGCGATGCTGACGTCGCAGAGGACGTGGAGGACGTGGCCGCCCCCGATCGCCACGCCGTTGACCGCCGCGATCACAGGCTTGGGGATCTCGCGGATCAGGCGGTGCAGGTACTCAACCCGGAAGATGCCGTACTCCGTCGGCCCGTAGTCGCCCGTCTCGGCGCGCTGCTTCTGGTCGCCGCCGGCGCAGAACGCCTTCGCCCCGGCACCGGTCAGGATGACGGAGCGGACACGCTTGTCGGCCCAGGCCTTGAGGAAGGCGTCGACGAGCTCGTCGATGGTGCGGCCTCGGAAGGCGTTGTAGCGGTCGGGCCGGTTGATGGTGACGATCGCGGCGGTGTCCTCCACCGCGTACAGGACGTCGGTGTACTCGCTGATGTTCACTGTGTCTCAGGACACTAGCTCAGCGCGACGTCAGCAGTGTTGATACTTTGCGTCGTGGGGCGTCGCGTTTGGAGCGGACGACCAGCGCCGGAATTGGGCCAAAGACGTGGCTTCAGTCAGCCGGTAAGCCGGACCGACTGGATGACGGCCTCGACCTTGCGCCCGTCACCCGCGTCCCAGTCCGACTGGGGCACCAGCGCGTCGATCTTGAAGAGGCCGCCGCCGGGCGCGGCCAGGTAGGCGCGCTCCAGGTAGGCCACCGCGCCGTCGGAACGCGTCACCTTGAGGACCGCCTCCTTGCCCGGCTTGCCGTCGACCGTGATCGTCTGGGCCACCCGGAAGACCTCGATCCTGAGCCCGGCCGGGGGCTTGATGGTCAGGCTCGAGATGTCGGCGCCGAGGACCGAGCTCGGGTCGCCGGCGTCGACGCCCGCCGGCGCCAGCGTCAGCGGGCCGAGGGTCAGCAGGGCACCCGCCGGCTTGGCCGCCAGCACGTCGCCCTTGCTGCTCCCGAAGGTTGCGAGGTCGGCGTTCATCCGTGCCACCACGATCATCTGGAGAGGCGTCGCGGGGCTGAGTGTGTAGTCGGAGGGGCTCCAGTCGGAGGGAACCGAGTAGACGAGGTGGAGGGTGGGGCTCCGGTAGAGCTTGGTTCCGCTGGAGATGCCCGGGCTGGCGGTGGGCTGCGGCTTGAAGATGAGCCGGCCCACCTGGGTCGCGGCGGGGCCGCCGAAGAAGGTCGCGCCGATGACCAGCACGGCGACCATCGGGATCATCGCCACCAGCAGCCAGAGGCGCCAGACCGGCGAGCGAACCTCGCCCGCGGTGAGGTCGTGGCCGCAGAAGCCGCAGAAGCGGTCGAAGGGCCCCGCGACGCCGTGACACGCCCCGCACACGCCCAACTGCAGGCCGCAACTCGTGCAGCGGTCCTCGTAAAGGGCGGGCGCGTCGCAGCGCGGGCAGAGGGTCGGTGCGGTGAGGGCGACGGGCGGCAGCTTCACCAGTCCGTCAGCACCGGTATCACCATCGGCTGGCGCTTGGTTCGGCGCCAGATCACCCGCTGGACTGCGTCGTGAGCCGTCTCCCGCACCAGCGCCGGCTCCGGCTCGCCCTCGAAGCGGGCCAGGTCCGCGATCACCGTTCGCCGCGCCTCGTCCAGCACCTCCGTCCCCGCGCCCTCCTCCATGAAGCCGCGCGAGATCAGGTCGGGACCGCTCCGCAGGACGCCCGTCGTGCGGTCGAGGCCGATGGTGACGATGACCATCCCATCGCCGGCAAGGTGGCTGCGATCGCGGAGGACGACCTGCTCGACATCCCCGATGCCTAGGCCGTCGACGAACACGTAGCCCGCCGGCACCTGCTCGCCGAGCTCGATCGAGACGGGGGTGAGAAGGACCACCTGGCCGTCCTCGACGATGCGCAGGTTCTCCTTGGCGATCCCGGCGGCGAGGGCGATCCGCGAGTTGTGGAGCAGCTGCCGGAACTCGCCGTGAACGGGGATGAAGAAGCGCGGCCGGACGGTGTCGAGCATCACCCGGATCTCGTCCCGGTAGGCATGGCCGGAGACGTGGACCTTGGCCGTCGTCGAGTAGAAGACTTCGCCGCCGTGCTTGTAGAGGTTGTTGATGGTCCGGTTCACGAGGGTCTCGTTGCCGGGTATCGGGGTGGCCGAGATGACCACCCAATCCCCCTCCCGGACGACGACCGCGGGGTGGCTCCGGTTGGCGTAGCGGGAGAGCGAGGACATCGGCTCCCCCTGGCTGCCCGCCATCAGGAGGAGCAGCTTGGCCGGCGTGACCGAATCGACCTGCTTCAGCGGCACCATCATCCCCGGGGGAACCCGCAGAAAGCCGAGCTCCTGGGCCGTCTTGACGTTGGTCTGCAGGCTCCGGCCGGCGACCACGATCCGCCGGTCGAACTCCTCCGCCAGCGTGATCAGCTGCTGGATGCGATGGAGGTTGGAGGCGAAGCTGGCCACGATGATCCGTGCCGGGGCGTCCCGGAAGATCCGTTCGAAGGGCTCGATCAGGTCGCGCTCGGAGCCGCTGTGGCCCTCCCGTTCGGCGTTGGTGGAGTCGCTGAGGAGGAGCAGGACCCCTTCACGGCCGATCTGGGCGAGGCGGGCGAGGTCGGTCGGCCTGCCCTCGGGCGGGTCGTCGTCGAGCTTGAAGTCGCCCGTGTAGACGACCACCCCGGCGGGCGTCTTGATGGCGAGGGCGGCGGCGTCGGGGATGCTGTGGCAGACCGCGATCAGCTCGACCCGGAAGGGCCCGAGCTGGAAGCGGTCGCCCATCCTCGCCTCGCGGAGGTCGGCCTCGCGAAGAATCCGGTGCTCCTTCAGCTTGGGCTTGACGAGGCCGAGGGTGAGCCGGGAGCCGTAAACCGGCACGTTGAGGCGCTTGAGCACGAAGGGGAGGGCGCCGATGTGGTCCTCGTGGCCGTGGGTGAGGACGATCCCGAGCACCTTCTTGTCCTTCCGGAGCAGGTAGCTGATGTCGGGGATGACCAGGTCGACCCCGGGCATGTCCTCGCGGGGGAACATCAGGCCCGAGTCGATGACCAGGACCTGGTTGTCCCATTCCAGGGCCCACATGTTGCGGCCGACCTCGCCCAGCCCGCCGAGGGGGATGTAGCGCAGCTTCAAATCAGGCTCAGCTGCTGCGGTTCGGCGGGCGGCTCCGGCTTGGGCTCAGGCGGCGGTGGCGGGGTGAGGATGGCGTCCAGGTAGCGGCGCACGCTCAGGAAGTCGGCCTGCAGGTCGTCGACCAGGCTCCCGTTGTGGAGCGCCGCCGCCGGGTGGTAGACCGCGACGTAGTTGATCCCATCCCGCTCGATCATCTGGCCGTGGACCCGGCTGATCGGCCCGTGGCCGGGAAGCAGCCGCTCCAGGGCGTGGCGGCCGAGGACGATGACGACCTTGGGCTCGACGAGCTTCAGCTGCCAGGTGAGGTAGGGCGCGCAGGCCTCCGCCTCGTTCGGCATCGGGTCCCGGTTCTGGGGCGGCCGGCACTTGAGCACGTTGGTGATGTAGACGTCCTCCCGGCGCAGCCCGATGCCCGCGAGCAGGGTGTCGAGCAGCTTTCCCGCCTGGCCGACGAAGGGCTTGCCCTGGAGGTCCTCGTTGAAACCCGGCGCCTCGCCGACGATCATGATCTCGGCCGGGCACGGCCCGGTCCCGGGAACGGCGTTGGTCCGGGTCCCGCTCAGCCCGCAGCGCGTGCAGACGAGCACGGCGCGGTGGAGGCGCTCGAGCCGTTCCGGCTTGGAAAGTTCTTCCAGAGCTGAGCCGCTAACCGACACTGACCGGCAGGCTGATCAGGTCGCCCGCTTCCCTGACGAAGCCCATCAGCCGCTCCAGGTCGGCCTCCGGCAGGGGGGTCAGCGGCAGCCGGAAGGGGCCCGCCGGGAAGCCCAGTCGGTTGACGACCTGCTTGATCGGGATCGGGTTGCTGGCAGTCGTCATCAGCGCCTTGATCACCGGCACAAGGCGGCCGTGGATCTGCCGCGCCTTCTCGGTCTCGCCCTCCAGGTAGGCCTCGATCATCGCCTTCATCGCCGGTCCCGCGATGTGTGAGACGACGCAGATGACCCCGTAGCCGCCGACCGCGAGCAGCGGCAGGGTGAAGGAGTCGTCGCCGCTCCAGACCCGGAAGCCGGCCGGCTTGCCGGCGCAGACCAGGCTCATCTGGTCGATGTCGCCCGAGGCCTCCTTGACGCCGACGATGTTGGGGATCTCGGCGCTCCGGATCGTCGTCGCGGCGGTCATGTTGACCCCCGTCCGGCCCCGGATGTTGTACATCACCACCGGCCGGCTCGAGGCGGACTCGGCGATGGCCTTGAAGTGCCGGAAGATGCCCTCTTGGGGCGGCTTGTTGTAATAGGGGACCACGGCCAGGATCGCGTCGGCCCCCGCCTCGACGGCGCGGTGCGTCATCTCCTGCGAGTGGCGGGTGTCGTTGGTCCCCGTCCCGGCCATCACGGTGTGCTTCGGGAGCGCCTGCTTGACGGCCTTCAGGAGCTCGATCTTCTCCTCGTCGCTGAGGGATGGCGCCTCGCCGGTGGTTCCGAACACGACGACGCCGTCGGACCCGTTCTCGGTCAGCAGCTTCGCCAGCCGCTGGGCGCCCTCGTAGTCGAGGTCGCCGTTCTCCTTGAAGGGCGTGACCATCGCCGTAAGCAGCCGCCCGATGTCGCTCGCCCCCATATTCAGATAACCCCCATCTGGATTGCCTGCTCGGCGATCTGCACGCCATTCAGCGCCGCACCCTTGCGCAGGTTGTCGCTCACCAGCCAGAGGGCCAGGCCGTTCTCGACCGAGGCGTCGCGGCGGATCCGCCCGACGTGCACCTCGTCGGTGCCGGCCGTCTCGGCCGGCGTCGGGTAGACCTGCCGGGCGGGGTCGTCCTCGACCGCGATCCCGGGCGCCGCGGCGAGCAGCTCGCGGGCACGATCGGGTGAGAGCGGCCGGCTGGTCTCGAGGAAGACCGCCTCACCGTGGCCGACCGGCACCGGGACGCGGACACAGGTGGCGACCAGGCGGAGCGCGGGGTCCTCGAGGATCTTGCGGCTCTCCTTGACGAGCTTGACCTCCTCGTCGTTGTAATCCTCTTCGTCCGGCGTCCAGCCGCCGGGGACGACGTTGTAGGCGAGCTGGTGGGGATAGACGCTGGCGAGGGGCTCACGGCCCTCTGCGATCGCGCGGGTCTGGTCGGCCAGCTCTTTGACGAGGTCCTTGCCGGCGCCGCTCGCCGACTGGTAGGTGGCGACGACCACCCGCTCGATGCCGGCTTCGCGGCGAACCTGGTCGACAACCATCACGAGCGGGATGGTGCAGCAGTTGGGGACCGAGATGATCCCCTCGTTCTCGCCGATCCGGTTGGCGTTCACCTCGGGCACGACCAGGGGCACGTTCTCCTTGGTCCGCCAGGCGCCGCTCTTGTCGATCACCAGCGCTCCCGCCTCGACGGCGGCCGGCGCGAACTCGAGCGACTGCGCGCTGCCGACCGCGAAGAAGGCGACGTCGATCCCCGAGAACGCCTTCTCGGTCAGCTCCTCCACCTCGACGCTGCCGCCGTTGTAGGGCAGCCGGCTGCCGGCCGAGCGGCCCGAGGCGAGGGCGCGCAGGCTGCCGATCGGGAAATGGCGCTGGGCGAGCACCTTCAACAGCTCCTGGCCGACGACGCCGGTGGCGCCGACGACGGCAACGTTGAAGAGGCGGGAGGGAGAACCGGCCACGACGAGGAGTGTACCTAGTGTCCTGGATCGGTTCCAGAACACTTGTGCCTAGCCGAGTGAGTCGATCCAGGCCTCCACGTTCTGCACCTTGCTGAAGCGGAACTGCTGGGTGACCAGGGTCGCGCGGTGGAGCTCCTCCGCCTTGACGGTACCCGCCTCATTGCTGAAGTCGAGGGTGCCTGTCGCGTCGGCCAGGAACTCGACCTGGTAGCCGAGATGCACCGCCTGGCGCGCCGTGGTGTCGCAGCACATCTGGCTCATGTAGCCACAGATGACCAGGGTGTCGACCGAGTTCTCCTTCAGCCAGGCTTCGAGGCCGGTGCCGGTGAAGCTGCCCGGCATCGTCTTCTCGATCACGGCGGCGCGCTTGCGGACCTCGACCTCGCCCTTCAGCCGCCAGCCCGGCGTCCCCTTCCGGAAGGTCTTCGCCTCGGGGTTGTCCGTGCCGTGCTGGACGACCACGATTGGGATCCCGTTCTCGGCCGCCCCGTCCATCGCGTCGGTGATCCGCCGGAGCGAATCGGGAGGATGAGTAACAGGCAGCGCCCCACCCGGGAAGTACTCGTTCTGAACATCGATCACCAGAAGGGCGCGCTTCACGCCCTGTGTTGTACCTCATTCGGCAGGCGCAAGTCCCGTGCCCCTCCTTCGTCATCACCTCTGGATGGGTGTCCTAACCGACGTTTTGGCGCGCCTTGTGGCGGGTCCTCTCCGCCATCACCCGGTCTTCGGGCGGCTGCTGGCGACGCAGGTCACGCTCAGCTTCGGACAGCAGTTCAGCGCCCTCGCGCTGCCCACCGTCGCGATCCTCTTCCTGAACGCGGGGCCGATGGAGGTCGGCATCCTGGCAGCGCTTCCCTGGATCTCCTCCCCCCTTCTCGGACCGATCGCCGGAACCCTCATCGACCGTCTTCCGCGGCGGCCCGTCATGGTGGCGGCGGACACCGGCCGCTTCCTCTGCCTGCTCGCCATCGCGATCGGCCTCCTGGCCGGCCACCTGACCCTTTACCAGCTGTACGTGATCGCCTTCCTCTACGGCTGCCTCGGCCTCTGCTTCGACGTCGCCTTCCAGGCCAACATGCCGGCGACCTTCACCGACCTCGAGCTGCTCGAGGCCAACTCCCGAGTGGAGCTGGCCCGCTCACCCGCGCTGGTCGGAGGCGCGGCCCTGGCCGGCCTGGTGATCAGCGGCGTCGGCCCGGCTCGGGGACTGTTCGGCACGGCCCTGACCTTCCTGTTCTCAGCGATCAACATCGCCGGCATCAAGGCGGTCGAGGCGGCGCCGCCCCGGCGCGACGCGCGGGAGACCGTGCTCGGCCAGATGCTGGGCGGAATGGCGATGGTCGCCCGCAATCCGATCTTGCGCTCGATCGCGACCGCCACCGCGGTCTCCAACCTGGGCGTCTTCATGTTCACCTCGGTGAGCCTCGTCTTCGCCTACCGATCGCTCCACCTCACCGCGGCCCTGATCGGGTTCGTGATCGCGGCCGGCAACCTCGGCTTCCTGCTCGGCGCGGCGGCGGCGCCGGCCGCCGTGCGGCGGCTGGGACTGGGTCGCACCCTCGCGCTCTCGCAGCTCTTCCTCGCCTTCAGCCTCTTCTTCGCGCCGCTCGCGCTGTTCGGCATGCCGGTGGTGCTCCTTGGTGGCTCGCTGCTGCTCCAGAACCTCCACAACAACGTCTACGCGATCAACCAGATCACGCTTCGGCAGTCGATCACGCCGCGCCAGGCGCAGGGCCGAATGAATGCATCGATGCGGGCCGTGATCGTCGGCGCGGTGCCTCTCGGGTCTGTCCTCGGCGGCTACCTCGGCACCACGCTGGGGCTGCCCCAGACGATGTTGCTGGGCGGCGCGATCGCCCTGCTGGCGCCGCTCTTCCTCCTCGGCGGCCCGGTGGTCCGCCTCCACGGGATCCCGAGGCGGGCGCCCGAGCCGGTTCCGGTGGCCGCCTAGCCCAGGCCCAGCAACTCGTCGAGGGCGCGGTAGAAGCGCGGTTCCGCGACGACCCGGCGAACGGCGAGCAGGACACCGGGGACGAACGCCTCCCGCGAGGTGGTCCGGTGGGTGATCGTCAGCGTCTGGCCGGCGAGGCCGAAGAGGATCTCCTGGTCGGCGACCAGGCCGGGCAGCCGGACGGAGTGGACCCCGACACCCCCCTCCTCCCCGCCGCGCACGCCGTCGAGGGTGATCTTCTCGGTCCTCGAGTACTGGAACTTCTGCCGCGCGGCAAGTCGCCGGGCGGTCGCCAGGGCGGTTCCGGAGGGCGCGTCGGCCTTGGTCTGGTGGTGCATCTCGATCACATCGGCTGCCGCGAAGTAGGGCGCCGCGATCTCCGCGATATGCATCATGACGACCGCGCCAACCGAGAAGTTGGGTGCTGCGATGCCGCCGATGCCGGCCTCCCGGCAGGCGCTCTCCAGCCGGTCGAGGCCTTCCGCCGGGATACCCGTCGTCCCGACCACCGGCCGGCAGCCGGCACCGACCGCGGCGAGAGCGTTGCCGAGCGCGGCGGACGGGTGGGTGAAGTCGATCAGCGCATCCGGATGGGCTGAGACGAGGAAGGCGCCGAGGTCGTCATCGACCTCGACGCCACCCACGAACTCCATGTCAGGCGCGGCTTCGACGCCGCGCACCATCTCGACGCCCACCTTGCCGCGGTAGCCCGCTACCGCGACCCGGATCGGCGCCCCCGCAGGGTCAGTCCCGCCGGCCGCCGCCGCCATCCCGGCGCCCGCCTCGGAAGCCTCCGCTCCGCTCCCGGCCGCCGCTGAAGCCGGTGCTCTCGCTGGGCGGTGGTGGCCCGGCGGCGATCGCCGCCGCCACCTTGTCGGCGTCGATCGACTCCTCGATCGGCTCGCCCTTCGCCTTCAGTTCGTCGATGGCGGCCTGCCGGCTCAGGTTGAGGCGGCCCTGCTTGTCGATCTCGACCGCCTTGACGACGATCTGGTCGTCGAGGTTCACGACGTCCTCGACCTTCTCGACGCGGTGGTCGGAGAGCTTGGAGATGTGGACCAGGCCGTCCTGGTTCGGCATGACCTCGACGAAGGCGCCGAAGGGCATGATGCGGACCACCTTGCCGCGGTAGATGCGGCCGACCTCGACCTCGTCGGTCAGGCCCTTGATCCAGTCGATCGCCTTGCGGGCGCCGTCCTGGTCGGCCGAAGACACGTAGACCGTGCCGTCGTCCTCAACGTCGATCTGGGCGCCGGTCTCCTCGACGATCTTGCGGATGACCTTGCCGCCTGGGCCGATGACGTCGCGGATCTTGTCGGGGTTGATGTGGATGGTCGTGATCCGCGGCGCGTAGGGGCTCATCGTCTGGCGCGGCCGGGGCAGCACCGAGAGCATCCGGTCGAGGATGAAGAGCCTGGCTTCGCGAGCCTGCTCCAGGGCCTGGCCCATGATCTCCTGGGTGAGGCCCTTGACCTTGATGTCCATCTGCAAGGCGGTGATGCCCTCACGGGTCCCGGCGACCTTGAAGTCCATGTCGCCGAGGGCGTCCTCGACGCCCTGGATGTCGGTCATCACGGCATGGCGGCCCTCCCGCGTGACGAGGCCCATCGCGATGCCAGCGACCGGCGCCTTGAGCGGCACGCCGGCGTCCATCAGGCAGAGCGTCGAGCCGCAGACGGAGGCCATCGAGGTCGAGCCGTTGGAGCTCAGGATCTCGCTCACCACCCGCATCGTGTAGGGCCACTCCTCGATCGTCGGGAGAACCGGGACCAGGGCCCGCTCGGCAAGGGCGCCGTGGCCGATCTCACGCCGGCCGGGACCGCGGCTGGGCCGCGACTCGCCGACCGAGAAGCTCGGGAAGTTGTAGTGGTGCATGTAGCGCTTCTTCTCGTCGTCGCCGAGCCCGTCCAGCTTCTGGGCGTCGGACATGTTGCCGAGCGTCGCGATGCTGAGCGCCTGGGTCTGGCCGCGGGTGAAGAGCGCCGAACCGTGGGTCCGGGGCAGCATCCCGACCTCGACCGAGATCTGCCGGATGTCCTTGAGGCCCCGGCCGTCGACGCGGACGCCCTCCTCGACGACGCGCTGCCGGACGCGGTCCTTGAGCTTCTTGTCGTAGAGGGTCTTGAGGACGTCGGCCTGCTCCGGGAAGCGCGCGCCGAGCTCCTCCAGGAGCGCCTTGCGGAGGTCGGCGAGCTTGCCCTCTCGGGCCTTCTTGTCGGGCTCGTAGGCGGCCTCGTCGATCTTCCCGGCGAGGTACTCCTCGACGGCGCGGGCGATGTCCTCGGGATAGGTCGGCGGCGTGAACCCGAGCTTCGGCTTGCCGGCCGCGTCGCGCAGCTCGACCTGGAGAACGCAGAGCTCCTTGATCCGGTCGTGCGCCTTGGCCAGCGCGTCGACGATGACCTGCTCGGAGACGCCCTTGGCGCCCGCCTCGACCATCAGGATCGCGTCGGCGCTCCCGGCGACGATGAGGTCGAGCTCGGACTCCGCCATCCGCGACATCGAGGGGTTGAGGACCAGCTGGCCGTCCAGGAAGCCGACACGGACCGCGCCGATCGGGCCCTGGAAGGGGATGTCGGAGATCGTCAGCGCCGCCGAGGCGCCGTTGATCGCGAGGATCACCGGGTCGTTCTCCTGGTCGACGCTGAGGACGGTCCCGACGACCGAGATGTCCTGCTTGAAGCCGTCCGGGAAGAGCGGCCGGATCGGCCGGTCGGTGAGCCGGCTGGCCAGGACGGCGCTCTCGGTGGGGCGCCCCTCGCGGCGGATGAAGCCGCCGGGAATCTTGCCGGCCGCGTACATCTTCTCCTCGTAGTCGCAGGTGAGGGGGAAGAAGTCGATGCCCTCGCGGGGCGCCGACATGACGCAGGTGCTGAGGACCAGGGTGTCCCCCTGGCGGATGATTACGCCCCCGTTGGCCTGCTCGGCGACACGCCCTGCCTCGATCGAGATGTGCTTGCCGTCGAAGTCTCGTGATTTGGTGACTATTGCCACGCGCTTACCTCCATATGAGAAGCGCGAAGTCCACTACCTCTGCCGAGCCAAGTCTCCGGCAGCTGCCTTCCAACCACACCGCTGGATGGGAGCTGCCAGGGGCTCGACCCACGTCGGAAGGACACGGCTCCGGCTTCTGAAACTATCTCCGAATCCCGAGCTTCCCGATCAGCGAGCGATACCGCTCGACGTCGTTCCGGCTCAGGTAGTTCAGCAGCCGACGGCGCTTGCCCACCAAAAGGAGGAGACCACGGCGGGAGTGGTGGTCCTTCGGGTTGACCTTGAGGTGCTCGTTGAGCTGGGTGATCCTCTTCGAGAAGATCGCCACCTGTACCTCGGGCGAACCCGTATCCGAGTCGTGGAGCCTGTGCTCCGCGATCAAGCTTCCCTTTACTTCTTGCTCGACTGCCAAATCAGTGGGGAATTATAGCGGGCAGTCCGATCGAGGGCCGCCGGCGTCCGAGTTCGGGCAGAATTGCGATCATGTACAGGTCGCCCAAGTACACCACGACGCCCGACCAGGTCGAGGAGTTCGTAGCCTCGATGCTCCACGGGACGATCGTCGCGACGCCCCACGAAGGCTATCCGCAGGCCTCGATCCTTCCCTTCGTGAAGTCGGGCGACGAGATCGAGCTCCACTTCGTCCAGAGGGACACGACCTTCGAAGCGCTGCAGGGAAACCCGAGATGCACGTTTCTCGTCAGTGACTTCCTCGCCTTCACGCCGCACTCCTTCGTCGACCCGTCTGACGCCGGGATGGCGACGCTGCACTTCCGAGCCGTCGTTTACGAGTGCGAAGCCCGCTTCATCTCCACCCGGCCGGAGGACGTCGCGGGAGCGTTGACCCGCCTGCTGGCACACCACGAGCCGGCCGGCGGCTATGCGCCGATGGGCGTCAACGAGCGTTATGGCGCGCGGCTCGGGATGCTCGGCACGGCTCGGCTCTCAATCGTCGGCGTGCAGGCCAAATTCAAGGTGGGCCTCGGCGAGCCCGCCGTCAGGCAGGCGGTGGCCGACCAGCTGCGGGAGCGGTCGAAACCGGGCGACGCGCGCGCAGCCGACGTGATCGAGGAGTACCTGCGCCGCTGACAGGGTTCTACTTGCATTCGGCCGGGAACGTGCGCTGCTCGGGCGTCAAGGGGTGATGAAGATGACCGTGACACAGGTGCCTGCTGCCGCTGAGCGGGCGAGGCTGAAGGATGGAGTGCACATCGAGGTCAGCCCGCGTCGAGTCCGGGCGTTTTTCGACAACCAGCTGCTGGCCGACAGCCAGAAGGTGCTGCTCGTCTATGAGACCAAGCGGCCTCCCGCCTACTGGTTCCCCACTTCCGACGTGCGCATGGGCCTGCTTGTCCGCCAGGAGCCGGCAGCGGGGGTGGCCTCGGGAACCGTGCGCTGGCGCTCCAACACAGGCGGCAGCCGGGTCGAGGACAACCTTGCCTGGAGCTACGCCGAGCCCGCCGGCGAGCAGGCGCCGCTGGTGGGTCACATCGCCTTCCACTGGAACGCGGTCGACGCGTGGTATGAGGAGGACGAGGAGATCTTCGTCCACCCACGCGACCCCTATTCGCGGGTTGACACCGTCCACAGCTCGCGCCAGGTACGGGTCGAGGTCGACGGCCAGGTGGTCGCGGAGACCAACCGGCCCGTCCTCCTGTTCGAGACCGGCCTGCCCACCCGGTACTACATCCCGAAGCTGGACGTGCGGATGGATCTCCTCGACGCAACCGACACCGTGACGCACTGCCCCTACAAGGGCGCGGCCAGCTACTGGTCCCTGCGGGTCGGCGACAAGACCTACCCCGACTTCGTGTGGAGCTATCCGAGCCCGATTCCAGAGCTCCCCAAGATCGAGAACCTGCTCTGCTTCTACAACGAGAAGGTCGATCTCTACATCGACGGAGAGAAGCAGGAGCGCCCGATCACGCCCTTCTCTTAGGCGACCCAGGGACGGCCGGGCGCCCGCGCCCACTCATCGACGCGGTAGGGCGGCGGGAGGGTCAGGTAGGTGCCGTCCTGCTGCTTGACGATCTGCCAAAGGCCCTCGTGGACCAGCCAGTGGTGGCGGTGGCAGAGCAGGACCAGGTTGGGCAGGTCGCTGCCGCCGCCATCGATCCAGTGCTTCAGGTGATGGGACTCGCTCCACGACGGCGGCCGGTCGCAGCCCGGCCACCGGCAGTGCCGGTCGCGCTGGTTGAGCGCGGTGCGCCGCGCACCGCTGATCAGCCGCTTGGAGCGGCCCACGTCGATCACCATCGAGTCGGCGTCGAGCAGGATCCGGGTGACATTGCAGTCGCAGGCGATCCGCTCGACGCACCTGCTCGAGATGGGCAGCGAGAGCTCGAGGTCGGCCGCCGGGGCGCCGATCCGGCCGAGCAGGGTCTCCAGGCTGGCGGTGACCTGGAGGTGCGGCCGCTGGCTGCCACGATCGGGGATCACGCCGCTGTCGAGGGCGTGGCCGGCGAGCTCGACCAGGGCATCCGCCAGCCGCTGCTCACGGCGCCGCTCGTCGTCCCGGCCGGATTTGCGCGCGAGCGGCTCGAGCGCGTTCCGGATGGCCGCCCCGCCGACGGCGTCGAAGACGCCCTTGAGGAAGAGCCCGCCGTCCTCGAAGCTGCTCATCGTGAGGGTGCGCTCCTCCGCCGCCATTCGCTCGTCCTCGGCGAATCCGTTGGGGTCGGCGGCGTGGCGCTCGTGCTGGCAGGCCTTGCGGAACTGGCTGACGGTGAGCTCGAGGCCCTTGGCGAGCAGCCGGCCCTCGTCCAACGAGCGCGGCCCATCGGCGACCGCCTCACTGGTTCGAGCGATCAGCGCGAGGTGACTGAAGCCGAT
>DATCOZ010000261.1:0-6698 GCA_036564345.1 Candidatus Dormiibacterota bacterium
CGCGGCGCGATACGCTTTGCCGAGCACCACAAATCGAGGACCCGGAATCGAGGAGGCTTTTGCCGATGCCGAAGAAGATCCTGCTCAGCGAGAGCGACATCCCGGAGCGCTGGTACAACATCCTGCCGGACCTTCCCGGCCCACCCGCCCCCTATCTCCACCCGGGGACGCTGCAGCCGATGGGACCCGCCGACCTGGAGCCCATCTTTCCGCAGGCGATCATCGCCCAGGAGGTGTCGGCCGAGCCCTGGATCGAGATCCCCGAACAGGTCCGCGACGTGTACAAGATCTGGCGGCCATCCCCTGTCTACCGGGCCGAGCGGCTCGAGAAGGCGCTCGACACGCCGGCCCGGATCTACTTCAAGTACGAGGGGGTCTCACCCGCCGGCTCACACAAGCCGAACACCGCCGTCCCGCAGGCGTACTACAACGCGCAGGAGGGCGTCAAACGCCTGACAACGGAGACCGGGGCGGGCCAGTGGGGCTCGGCGCTCGCCTTCGCCGGGGCGCTCTTCGGCATCGAGGTCACCGTCTACATGGTCAAGGTCTCCTATGAGCAGAAGCCCTATCGGCGCGCCATGATGGAGACCTGGGGCGCGACGGTTCACGCCTCCCCGAGCAATCTCACCAACGCCGGCCGTGGAATCCTGGCGGCCGACCCCGACTCGCCTGGGAGCCTCGGGATCGCGATCTCGGAAGCGGTCGAGGACGCTGCCACCCACGCCGACGCCAAGTACTCCCTCGGCTCAGTCGTCAACCACGTCCTCCTCCATCAGACGGTGATCGGGCTGGAGGCGAAGAAGCAGATGGAGATGGCCGGCGACTACCCGGACGTCGTCATCGGGTGTGTCGGCGGAGGCTCGAACTTCGCCGGCCTGGCCTATCCCTTCATCGGCGACCGGCTCAAGGGCGATCACCCGAAAACGCGCTTTGTGGCCGCCGAGCCAGCTGCCTGCCCAACCCTCACGCGAGGCGTCTACGCCTACGACTTCGGCGACGCTGTCGGCCTGGGACCGGTCGTGAAGATGTTCACGCTCGGCCACAGCTTCGTGCCCGACCGCATCCACGCCGGTGGGCTCCGCTATCACGGCGACGCCCCCTCACTCTGTTTCCTGGTCGACAAGGGCATCGTCGAGCCGCGGGCTTACAAGCAAAACGAATGCTTCGCCGAGGCGGTTCGCTTCGCGCGATCGGAAGGGTTCCTGCCCGCACCCGAGGCCGCCCATGCCCTCCGGGCGGTGGCTGAGGAAGCCGCGGCCGCACGGGAGGCGGGCGAGGCACGGACCATCCTCTTCGGCCTCTCCGGGCACGGCCACTTCGACATGTCGGCATACGACGCGTACTTCGCCGGGGAGCTGGAGGACGTCGAGCTGTCGCAGTCGAGAATCGACGCCGCGATCGAGGAGCTGCCCCGGGTGCCCGCGACGATCTGATTCCAGGGAATTTGAAAGCCGGCGCTCCTTTCCGGGCGCCGGCTTTCCGTCAAGCCGCCCGGCCTCCCGCCTCTGCCTTCACAGCGCGGAACTGGGCGTGCCCCATCACGAGCAGGCGAGCCTCGGACTCGACGACGACGGTCGCCTCGTTCGGGCCGCGTTCCCACATCGCCCGCCACCCGCAGCTGTCACCGGCGCGAAGGAGGCGCGGGCCGCCCGAGCGGGAGCGAGCCGAGAGCGCGCCCTCGAGGACGATCACGAACTCGGTGCACTGGCTGCCTTCGAACGCGATCAGCCGGCCGGCCGGCAGCGTCACCTCGTCGAACTGGGGCAGCAGCACCTGGAGCGACCGCTCGGACCACCCGGCGAGCTCGGGTGTCGCGGACAGCGTCGCCAACCGGTCTGCGTCGGGCCATTGAGCATTGATCACCGGTCTGCCTCCGAGCCAAGGGGAATGGTGGTTTCGTAGACGCCCTGGCTGTGGGCCAGGCGCGGGTTGCGGTTGAACCGGCGCACCAGCCCCAGCGCCGGCCGGTTGTCCGCCTGCATGGTGACGGTGAAGCGCTCGATCCCGGCCGCACGCGCCAGCGCCGAAAGGCTGGCGAGCATGCGTGTGCCGAGGCCTCGGTGCTGCCAGTCGTCGGCAACCACGACCGCCACCTCGGCGGCGGCCTGGCCGGGCCACCGGAAGTAGCGGGCGACGCCCACGATCTCGCCGTTGACGACCGCGGCCACCGCCTCGCGGTCCCTATGGTCGAGGTCGAGCAGGCGCTCCGGTCGCGCCTGCTCGGGCCGAGCCAGGGGGCTCAGGAAACGCCGGTAGATCGTCTCCGGCGAGAGCCTGTAAAAGAGCCGGCGGAGCGACTCCCCATCCGACGCCTCGAGCCGCGCCAGCGCGACCTGATCCTCTTTCGCCGCCTCCAGCTGCATCATCTCGCCCACCTCGGCAGAACCCGAACCGAAACCACGTTGGTAAACAAATAGCACGACCGGTCGTATATGTCAACTTATAAGCGACCGACCGGTCGTGCTAAGGTATGGGCGTGGCAGAGGCCCCCGCCGTTCCGAGCACCGATCGCCGGCGGCTCCGCGGCGAGCAGACCCGCCAGGCGATCCTCACCCATGCATCCCAGCTGGCTTCAGCCGAGGGCCTTGGCGCGGTCTCGCTGCAGCGCCTCGCCACCGACCTGGGGATCAGCAAGAGCGGGCTCTTCGCACACTTCGGCTCCAAGGAGGAGCTCCAGCTGGCCACCATCGAGGAGGCCGGCCGGATCTTCACCCACGAGGTCCTCAGGCCGGGCCTCAAACCACCTGCCGGCCTGGGCCGGCTCTGGGGGATGTGCAGCTCCTACCTGTCCTACCTGAAGCGGGCGGTCTTCCCGGGCGGCTGTTTCTTCGAAGCCGCGGTGGCCGAGTTCGACAGCAAACCGGGCCCGGTGCGCGACGCGGTCGTGGCCCAGCGCCGCTACTGGGTCGAGAGCCTCGCACGCGCCGTGCGAGGGGCGCAGGACGCGGGCGAGGTTCGCGCCGACGTCGACCCCGAGCAGCTCGCCTGGGAGCTGGACTGGATCCTGGTCGGCGCCAACGGCCGCTTCGTGGTGGACGGCGGAAACGTTGTCTTCGAGCGTGCCCGGCGCGCGCTTCGCGACCGCCTCGAGCGCGTCGCCACCGAGTCGGCGGCCCGACTGCCGAACCGCTAGCCGGCGCGGAATCTCACAGGCAACATTAAGCGCCCGTTCAGGCTCCCCTCAGGTTCGGCGGGCAACCTTCACTCCATGAACACAACCTATGGATGGCAAAACGAACCAGCGCCACCGGGCGACAGCCAGCCGCCCGACGCAAACCGCCCCCGCGGCGTCGCCGCGGCTTTACGGATGGCCACGATCGGGGTTGCCATCTGCCTCATCGGACTCATCGGCGGCCTGGCCATCGGCTGGAGCCTGGCGCGGTCCCACACGGTGGCGACCACGTCCACGCAAAGCCCGATCGGGGCTGTCCCGCAGGCGGGTGGGCAGCCGGCGGCCTCCTCGAACCTGGTCGCGATCGCGGCCAAGGTCGACCCTTTCGTCGTCGACGTGAACACCGTCATCCAGACGGCGAACGGCTCCGGAACAGCCGCCGGGACCGGCATCATTCTGACCTCCACCGGTGAGGTGCTCACCAACAACCACGTCGTCTCGGGCTCGACCAGCATCACGGTCACCATCCAGGGACGGTCCGGCAGGTACACCGCCGCCGTCCTCGGAGTGGATCCGACGAAGGACGTCGCGCTGATCCAGGTGGAAGGCGTGTCCGGCCTGCCGACCGCGACGCTGGCCGACTCCTCGACCCTCCAGGTGGGAGAACCGGTGGTCGCCTTCGGCAATGCGCTTGGACAGGGCGGAACGCCCAGCGTCAGCTCAGGCGCTATCGTCGCCCTCGACCAGTCCCTGACGGCGAGCGACGGGAACAGCTCCGAGCAGCTGACCGGGATGATCCAGATGAACGCGAGCATCGCGCCCGGCGATTCCGGCGGCCCGATCGTCAACTCGGCCGGCCAGGTCGTGGGGATGATCACCGCCGGCCAGAGCAGCGGCCGCGTCAGCACGGCCACCACGATCGGCTTCGCGATCCCGACCAACACGGCCCTCACGGTGGTCAACCAGATCAGGTCCGGCCAGCCTACGCCTGAGGTCATCCTCGGCCAGGTCGGCTACATCGGGGTCCAGGTCAGCGACCTCACGCCGAGCGTCGCCGCCCAGCTCGGCCTTAGCCTGAGCAGCGGTGCGCTGGTGACCGGCGTCGTCGCCGGCTCGCCCGCCCAGGCCGCGGGGATCGGCCGCTACTCGGTCATCACCTCCGCCGACGGGATGACTGTCGACTCATCCGCAACCCTTGGCATGGCACTCCACTCCCACAGGCCCGGCGACCAGGTCGTGGTGAGCTGGGTGGACAGTGCCGGTGCCTCGCACTCCGCCTCGCTAACGCTGGGGACCGGGCCGGCGATCTGAGCGGACCGCAGGCTCCGCCTGCGATGTCGGGCCGCCCGGGTCGCTACTCGGGGGGGCCGGCGAGCGTCACCGGGATGCCCAGGAAACGGGCGTAGCGCCGCGCTGCCTGCCGCAGCGCGGCGTCCTCGGTCTCGTCAAGGACATCGAGTGGTCCCAGCACGACGACGAGCTCCTTCGAAGTCAGGCGCCGCTTCCAGCCCCCCCACACCTGGCCGTTGAGGAGCACCGTGTGGGCGAGGAGGCTGCCATAGGGAAAGGGTGCTGTGTCAAAGCTCCGTGTCGGGTCGAACGAGGCTGCCCGGTCCCGATAGGCGACCAGGAACTCGTCGTAGTTCGGGAGCAGGTTCACGACGGGCGGGCGCAGAGGTGCCACGGGCGCGTCCGGCGAGCTCCAGTACTCCTTTCCGCCGATCTCTTCGCGCGCGAGCGCGCGCCCGACCATCGCCAGGCCGCGCCTCACATCGGCGACGGTGAGACCGGACCACCAGGCGAAGTCCTGCACCTGGGCCGGGCCGTGACCAGTGAAGTAGCGGCGTGTGAGCTCGGCGAGGGCCTCCTCGCGGTCGAGCCGGCGAGCGGATGGCGCGCGCTCCTCCAGCAATCCGTAGGTCGACTGCCTGCCGCGGCGCGGACCGCTGACGACGATCGCATCCAGCTCGGCTTCCATCAGGAGGTGCCCCAGCCGGGGACCAGCGGCGTGGATCCCAGCCTTTTCCAAGGCCGACCCGAGCTCCGCCCTCGTCAGGCTCGGGCCGGCCCGCAGCACTGATTCGATGACGGCGTAGCTGCGCCGCAGCAAGGGCAGATCCACCTCGAGCCGCCGCGCGTAAAGGGCGCTTTTGGCCTTGACGCGCGGCGCGGTCAGGTCAAGCAGCCAGCGGATGTCATCGGGCAGCACGAAGTGCCAGGTGGGGCGCATGACGTGGGTGCGGAGGATCGCGCCTTCGTCACAGAGGCGATCGAGATCGGCGTCCAGGGCGTCGCTGGTCCGCTGGCCCAGCGCCCACTTGGCGGCGGCGTAGTCCTGCGCCTGGACCGCGCCCAGCCAGGCGACAGCGTCCACGACGGAGGCGAACGGCTCGCCGACGAGCCGCTGGGTTTGGAGGCGGCGGACGGCGATGTCGATCAAGGTCGGATCACAGGATGCCAATTGTCGCGGCCGCTGTTGGGCTCAGCCGGACCGCCCTGAGATCAGGTCGATGTACGACAGGTAGGCCACGAAGATTGGAATGTCAGTGCCGGCGCGGATGATCACCGGGTCGAGAAGACTTCCCGACCTTTGCATGAGGTAGCTGCGACCAGGCCGATGATGAAGGTGAAGCCCAGAAAGGGCAGGAGATGCAAGGCGTATTGAACCTGGACGTGGAAAGAAGTGAAGATGACGTACGCACGGCGGCGTCACGGCCTCGCGCAGGGCGGGTGAGGAAGGGCATGGTGGCAGAACGGTGAGCTACTTGGACACCATCCAGAGGTGGCATGACTTCTACGTCACGGCCGGAGCTGCGGCCGCGACCCTGGTCGGGCTGCTCTTCGTCGGCCTGTCCCTGCATATCAGGGTTGTCGTTTCTCACCCCGACGTCCGAAGCCTTGCTCGGGCCACGCTGACCAACTTCTTCGCCGTCCTGCTCGTCGCACTGGTGATCCTGGCGCCGACCACCGATTCCCGTACCACGGCGACGTGGCTCATCGCGATCGGGGTGATCAGCCTCGGACTGGTTGTCCGTCCGGCCATCCACGGATTTCGAATGAGGCACCCCCGAACCCTGGGGCTTCGGGTGCTGGTCTCGAGGTTCGGGCTCAGCCTGCTCTGCTATGCCGGCGTCGCGACCATTGGCGTGGTTTTCGGCCGGGGAGATTTCCAGGACGGGCTGATAGGACTGCTGGTCGTGGTGATCGTCCTCCTCGTGATCGCGGTCCGGAACACCTGGGACCTCTTGGTCACCGTCGCAGCGAGGCCCGAGACCAGGCCCACCCGCCCTCGCAGAGCGGATGGGGGCTCGAAGTAGAAAGGGTTCGGGTGGCTGGAGTTGGTGCACCCAGGTTTCCACAATAAGAACCTTTTGACTTTCCTTAATGGCGGGTCGATCGCTCTCGCCGGCCGCGCAAAGGTCCGGCGCGACGGCTACAAGGCTTAGGCCGCTAACCCATAACAAGTCTCTCTGGAGACCATCCGCGCTTGGGTTTGGGGTCGAAACAGCCGCAGTCAACCGGTCCTCGAGCGTGGCGGTCGCCGAGCCGACCAACCTTCCGATCGGCTTGATCATCGGTACGCTTG
>DATCOZ010000025.1:0-15337 GCA_036564345.1 Candidatus Dormiibacterota bacterium
GATCATGGGCCGGGCATCTCGCCCGAGCACTGGGACCGGATCTTCGAGCGCTTCTACAAGGTCGATCCGGCGCGCTCGCGAGACATGCCCGGGAGCGGGCTCGGCCTGGCCATAACCAAGCACCTGGTGCTCCTGATGGGAGGCCGGGTCTGGACGGAGGCCGCTCCCGAGGGCGGGCAGGTCTTCGCCTTCGCGCTCCCGGCGGAGCCATAACATCCGCATAACCCGCGCTTAACCTCGTTCAGCCTAGCCTTGGCCGTGGTGGCTGAGGTGGAACCCGAACCGCGCGAAGACGCGGCTGTTCCGAAGCCGGATCTTCGGGCGCTTGCCGGGGCTTCGCCGACCAAGGTCAAGATCGAGAACGCCGGCTTCTTCTATGGCAAGTTCCGGGCCCTGCGCGACGTGAACCTGGACGTTCCCGAGCGTCGCGTCACAGCGTTGATCGGGCCCTCCGGCTGCGGCAAGTCGACCCTCCTCCGGATGCTCAACCGGATGTACGACATGGTGCCCGGCAGCCGGGCTGAAGGGATGGTCCTGATCGACGGCGAAAACGTCCTCACAACGGCACGGCTGCTCGAGCTCAGACAGCGGGTGGGGATGGTGTTCCAGCGGCCGAGCCCCTTCCCCATGTCGATCCGCGACAACGTCGCCTTCGCGCCACAGTTGCTCGGCTGGTCTCGGAAACGGATCGAGAGCACGGTCCGGGAGAGCCTCGAGGGCGCCGCGCTCTGGGACGAGGTCAAGGACCGCCTCAACGAGGCCGCCACCGGGCTGTCCGGCGGCCAGCAGCAGCGCCTCTCGATCGCCCGCTGCCTCGCCGTCGAGCCGCAGGTGATCCTGATGGACGAGCCCTGCTCCGCCCTCGACCCGATCGCCACCCTGAAGATCGAGGACCTCATCCATCGCCTTGCCGAGCACTACACGATCGTGATCGTGACCCACAACATGCAGCAGGCCGCCCGGGTGGCCGACTACACCGCTTTCATGCTGATGAACTCGGACGACCGCTGCGGCGAGCTGGTCGAGTTCGGTCCCACGGTCGAGCTCTTCAACCGGCCCCACGATCGGCGAACTGAGGACTACATCACCGGCCGGTTCGGATAGTGTCTTGCTCGGGGGCGGGACACTAGTGGCGCGGGAACAGTTCGAACGCGAGCTCAAAGAGCTGCGCGAGAGCCTGCTCCGGATGGCAGGTCTTTTGGAGTCCCAGATCCGGGACGCCGTCGACGCCCTCCGCCGGCGAGACCGCTCGCTGGCCGAGAAGGTGCGGCGCGAGGACCAGCTGATGAACGAGAGCTTTCGCCTGATCCGCGAGCAGGCGATGGTGGTCATCTCTACCCAGGCTCCCGTCGCGCGCGACCTCCGCAACCTCATGGGCGTCCTCTACATCGCTTCCGAGCTGGAGCGGATGGGCGACTATGCCGTCCGCATCGCGCGGATGACGAGCACCCTCTGCGGGCTGCCCGACCGGCAGCTGCGCGCCGAGTTCGGCCTGATGGGCGACCTTGCGATCGAGCAGGTGCACGACATCCTGGACGCGCTGATCGAGCAGGACGAGCCGCGGGCGAGGGACATCGCCGCCCGGGACGACGAGATCGACCGCCTCTACCACCGGGTCTTCGACGACATCATCGAAGAGATGGCGAGGGGCACCGACAGCGAGGGCGCCCTCCGGGCCGTCACCCTGATGCTGGTCGCCCACAACCTGGAGCGGATCGGCGACCGGGTGACCAACGTGGCGGAGGACATCGTCTTCCTTGAGAGCGGCCAGGTGGTGGAGCTCGGATGAGCGCCGCCGGCGCCCCCCTCGCGGCGGGCTTCGCGAGGATCCTGATCGTCGAGGACGACGAGGGGATCCGCGACATGCTGAAGTACCACCTGGCCTCGGCCGGCTTCATGGTGCTCGAGGCGGCGGACGGCACGACAGGCCTGCGAGCGGCGCGTACAGCCAAGCCGGACCTGATCCTTCTCGACCTGATGCTGCCCGGGATGGGCGGCCTGGAGCTCTGCCGGGCGCTTCGCAAGTCGAGCCGGGTGCCGATCCTGATGATCAGCGCGCGGGACGCGGAGGTCGACAAGATCGTCGGACTCGAGCTTGGCGCCGACGACTACATAACCAAGCCCTTCTCGGTCCGCGAGGTTGTCGCGCGAGTCAACGCGGTCCTCCGCCGGAGCCGGTCCGAAGGGGAGCGCACCGTGCCCGAGCGGGACGCCTTCGGCAACTTCAGCATCGACCGCGCCGCGCGCCGGGTGATGATCGAAGGCCAGGAGGTGCGGCTGACGACCCGCGAGTTCGACCTTCTCTCCCACCTGCTGGCGAGCTCCGGGCGCGTCCAGTCCCGGGAGCGCCTGCTCCAGCAGGTCTGGGGCGAGAACTTCAGCGGCGAGAGCAAGACCGTCGACGTCCACATCCGCTGGCTTCGGGAGAAGTTCGCCGCCGTCGCCCCTTTCGCGATCGTCACCGTCCGCGGCGCGGGCTACCGGCTCGACCGGCCGTCCGAGCCCGCCGAAACCAAGGATTAGTGTCCCGGGCGGACCGTTTCCGAATGGTCACCGGCGGGGCCGGCCTGCTGGCGCCGCTCGCACTGGTCCTGATCCTGGTGGTGCTGCTCCAGCAAGCGTGGCCTTCGATCGTCGGCTTCGGCCCCGCCTTCCTCGTCAGCCAGGTCTGGGACCAGGTCCGGCTCAACTTCGGCGCGCTGCCCTACATCTATGGGACCGTCGTCACGGCGGCACTGGCCCTTCTGCTCGCGGTTCCCGTCGGCGTCGGGGTGGCGCTCTTCCTGGCCGATCCCGGGCAGTCGGGGGCCCGCGGCGTCATCGGCACCGGGGTCGAGCTGCTGGCCGCGATCCCGAGCGTCGTCTACGGGCTCTGGGCGCTCTTCGTGATGGGTCCCTTCGTCTATCGGGCGCTCGAGATCCCGATCAACACCCGCCTCGGATGGCTGCCACCGTTCGCCGGCACACCGCGGCCGACGAGCCTCTTCAGCGCCGCCCTGGTCCTCGCCGTGATGGTCCTTCCCACCCTCGCCTCGGTGTCACGGGATGTGATCCGGGCGGTTCCGGGCGGCCTCCGCGAGGCGTCGGTCGCCCTTGGCGCCACCTGGTGGGAGCTGACCTGGCGCGTCATCCTCCCCGCCGCTCGGGCGGGCATCTTCGGCGCCGCCAGCCTTGCCCTCGGCCGCGCCCTCGGCGAGACGATCGCGGTCACCATGATCATCGGCAACCGCAACCAGATCTCGGTCCACCTCTTCGAGCCGGCCTACACACTGGCCGCCGTCATCGCGAACGAGTTCACCGAGGCCACAGCGCCGATGCACACCGCCGCACTGGTCGAGCTGGGCCTGGTCCTGATCGGGGTGACGCTTACCGTGAACCTGCTGGCGCTCGGCCTCCTGCGTGCCACCCGCGGGGCCCAGACGGCTTGAACCGGCGCCGGCTGGTGATCAATGCCATGGCTCGCGGGATCGTCTACCTGACGGCGCTGCTCGCACTCATCCCGCTCGGGCTGGTCCTCTGGTACACGATCGTCCGCGGCCTTCCGGCAGCCGAGCACCTCACCTTCTTCACCTGCTGCAACCTCGAGCACCCGCCGGGCATCCCGGGCGGCGGCGTTGCGAACGGGATCGCCGGGACCGCGATCATGGTCGGCCTGGCCTCGGTCCTCGCCGTCCCGGTCGGCGTCGTCGCCGGGGTCCACCTGGCCGAGTACGGGCACGGGCGTTTGGCGGGCTGGATCCGGCTTGCCTCGGACGTGCTGGTCGGAACCCCGTCGATCGCGATCGGCCTCTTCGCCTATGCGCTCTTCGTGGCCCCCTTCCACCACTTCTCCGCCGTCGCCGCGTCGCTCGCCCTGTCGGTCCTCATGCTCCCGGTCGTGATGCGGACAACCGAGTCGGCGGTCGCCCTGATCCCAGGGGGGCTCCGCGAAGCCGGTCTCGCGCTCGGGCTGCCGCGCTGGCGGGTGTCGCTTCAGCTCGTTCTCCCTGCCGCCGCGCCCGGCGTCATCACGGGGGCGCTGCTGGCGATCGCAAGAGCCTCGGGAGAGACCGCTCCCCTCCTTTTCACAACGCTCGGCAACCGCTTTTTCAACCTCGACCCGACCAAGCAAATGTCGTCGCTGCCGCTGATCGTCTTCCACGACGCGCTGACGCCCTACAACGATCTCAACGAGACCGCCTGGGGAGCGGCGCTGGTTCTCGTGCTGCTGGTGCTGCTGATCAACCTCGGCAGCCGCTTCGTCCTCCGCCGCCAGGTCGCGCTCGCGGGCAAGCTCTGAGACTTTCGTCGACGACGGCGGCCGTCGCGATTTCGTAAGCTCGGAGCAATGCAGACTTCCTCGGCGCTGGCGACGGGGGGCATGGTCGCCACCAGCCACCCGCTGGCCACCGAAGCGGCCCTGGAAGTCCTCGGCGCCGGAGGCAACGCCGTCGACGCGGCACTCGCCGCCGCCGCCGTCACCTGGGTGGTCCTGCCGATGATGTGCGGGCCGGGCGGCGACGCTTTTGCACTCGTCTTCGATCCTCGCGACGGCGAGGTGCTCGGCTTCGGCTCCGGCGGCATGGCGCCTGCCGCTGCGACCCCGCGCTGGTTCGAGGAGCGCGACCACCGGCTGATCCCTCTTTACGGGCCCCTGTCGGTGGGCGTTCCGGGTGCGGTGGCCGTGCTGGAAGAGCTCTCCGAGCGCTATGGCCGGCTGCCCTTCGGCGAGCACTTCGCCGCCGCGCTCCGCCACGCCGACCGGGGTTTCCCCGTCTCCCCGGCGGTCGCGGCGCACTTCGCCAAGTACGGTGCGCAGCTCGCCGCCGACCCCGAGTCGAGCCGCATCTACGGCGCCGTCCGGGAGGGCTCGGTCCTCGCACAGACGGACCTCGCCCGGTCGATCGAGACGATCGCGCTGGAAGGCGCACGGGTCATCTACCGAGGTCGGCTGGCTGATGCCATCGCCGCCTACATGCGCGATGCGGGAGGGCTCCTGACGCTCCAGGACATGGCCGAGAACCGGGTCGACGTCTACGATCCCCCGTCGATCGACTACCGCGGCAACCAGGTCTTCCAGACCGCGCCACCATCTCAGGGCTTTGTCGTCCTGGAGGAGCTGAAGATCCTCGAGAGCTTCGACCTCGCGTCGCTCCCGCCCGGCGCCGAGCAGACCATCCACCTGATGGTCGAGGCCAAGAAGCTGGCGGTCGAGGACCGCCTGGCCCACGCCGGCGACCCGCGCTTCGTCGAGTGGGACGTCGAGCGCCTGCTCTCGCCCGAGCATGCCGCGCGGCGCGCCGCGATGATCGATCGCAGCGTCGTGCGCCCGACGGTCGCCGTCCCGGCGGCGGAGGGGGACACGACCTACCTCTGCGTAGTCGACCGCGACGGCTTCGCGATCTCCTTCATCCATTCGCTCTCGGCAGCCTTCGGCGCCGGGGTGACCGTGCCGGGCACGGGGATCCTCCTCAACAACCGGGTCGGTCGGGGTTTCACCCTGGAGCCTGGCCACCCCAACCGGCTGGCCCCTCACAAGCGGACGATGAGCACGCTCAACTGCTACCTGGTGGCGCGCGATGGGAAGCCGGCGTTCGTCGGCGGCACCCCGGGCGGCGATGGCCAGGTGCAGTGGAACCTGCAGGTGCTGAGCTTGCTCCTCGACCACGGCAGCGATCCCCAGGAGGCCGTCTCCGCCCCGCGCTGGACGCACAGCCCCACGACCGATCCCTGGACCCTCGACTCGCCCGAGACGTTGACCCTCGAGGACCGGGTGCCGGAGACCACGCTCGAAGGGCTACGGCGGCGCGGCCACCCCGTCCAGGTCGTCGGTCCCTGGCAGGCTGGTGGATCGGCGCAGGTGATCGCGATCGACCAGGCTTCGGGCACTCTCAGGGGCGGGTCGGATCCACGCGGCGGAGGGCTTGCCCTGGGGCGTTAGCCCGTCGCGGCCGCGCCGAGACCGCCGGCTGGGCGCCCCACCGCGGCTGTCAGTCCCGGGGGCTGCGCAGTCAAATGCGCAAACTGCTCAGCGGGTTGCCGCGGCGATCTCCTGGGGCAGCCAGAACCAGCGCAGGTGCTCGAAATCGGACCCGAGCTCGAGGGGTTCGACCTCCCCGTCGGGCGCCGGTGCTGTAGCGAAGAGGCGTCCGGCCTCGATGAGGTAGCCGGGGAGGGCGGTCTCCGGAGCGCGGTGGCGATGAGCGGAGTGCGGCATGCCCGACTGGCCGTAGTCGAGGTCGCGCAGGCTGAGCGGCGGCTCGGGCGCGCCGGCGCGGTGCCGCCAGAGGCCGGTCGCCGGGTCGAAGCGGTAGTCGGGGAGCAGGCGCCAGCCCTCGGCCGCGGCAAGCTCGACAGCATCCAGGATGAACTCGAAGACCGGCTCCGAGATGAAGTAGTTGAAGTTGACGCGCACCCAGCCCGGCTTGATTCCCTCGCAGCCGCGGGCGATCTCCCGCTCGAACTCATGCGAGCGCTCGATGTCGATGCCCAGCAGGCGATGACCGTAAGGACCGGCGCACGAGCAGCCGCCACGCGACTGGATCCCGAAGAGGTCGTTGAGGAGGGCGACGACGAAGTTGTGATGAAGGTACCGTCCTTCCCGGCGCACGACGAAGGAGACGATGGAGAGCCGGTCGAGATCCGGATTGCCGAGGATCTCCAGGTTCGGGTGGCGCCGCCAGCGCTCGATCGCGCGCCGGGTGAAGGACTCCTCCCGGGCGCGGATCGCATCCGCGCCGACGGCCTCCTTGAGCTGGAAGACGAGGCCGGCCCGGATCGACTCGACGATCGCCGGCGTGCCTCCCTCCTCGCGGTGCTCGACGTCCCCGAGATAGACGTGCTCGGCGGGGTTGACGTAGGCGACGGTGCCTCCGCCGGGCACGCTCGGAACGCGGTTGCGGAAGAGGTCTCGGCGGGCGACCAGCACGCCGGGCGTGCCGGGGCCGCCGATGAACTTGTGGGGTGAGATGAAGATGGCGTCGAGCCCGACCCCGGCCATCTCGACCTGGACGTAGGGCGCGGCCGCCGCGAAGTCCCAGAAGGAGAGCGCGCCGTGGTCGTGGAGAAGGGCGCTGATGGCCCTCCAGTCGGTGATGATCCCGGTCACGTTGGAGGCCGCCGAGAAGGAGCCGATCTTGAGCGCTCGATCGCCGTGGCGTACCAGCTCCCGCTCCAGGTGGTCGAGGTCGACGTGACCATCGGAGTCCTCCTGGATCACGACAACGTCGGCAATCGACTCCCGCCAGGGAAGCTCGTTGGAGTGATGCTCATAGGGTCCGATGAAGACGACCGGTCGCTCCGCGGGCGGGATCCGCTCAGACAGCCGGTAGCGGTCGTCGAGGTCGGCCGGGATGCGCAGGTTGAGAACCTCGATCATCCGGTTGATCGCGCCCGTGGAGCCCGAGCCGCAGAAGATCACCGCGTGCTCCTCGGTCGCGCCAACGGCCTGGCGGATGACCTCCCGCGCCTCCTCCCGGAAGCGTGTCGTCTGGAGACCGGTGCCCGACGACTCGGTGTGGGTGTTGGCGTAAAGGGGTAGGACAACCTCGCGGATGAAGTCCTCGATGAACGTCAACGCACGGCCTGACGCCGTGTAATCGGCGTAGGTGACGCGGCGGACGCCGTAAGGCCCGAGAACCGCCTCGTCCTCGCCGATGACCGATGCCCGGATCGTCTCGATAAGGTCCACTTGCCGGGCAGCTTAGGCCGCCGGCGGCCTGATTGGAACCGCTCGGGGTGACCTGAGGCGCTCCGGGTCGCGCCTTCGCTAGTTGACGACCGCCAGTGCCAGGCCGTCCCAGCCCTTGCTGCCCACCGTCTGGATCGCCGTGCCGGTGACGCGGGGCTCACTGGCGAGCAGCTCGAGGAAGCGGCGGACGCCCTTGACGTCGGGATCGCTGGTCGCGGCATCGGTGACCGCACCGCCGCGGACGACGTTGTCGACGATCACGACGCTCCCCGGACGGGACATTTCGAGCGCCCACCGGAAGTACTCCGGTATCCGCTCCTTGTCGGCGTCGATGAAGGTCAGGTCGAAGGGTCCCTTGCCTTCCTCGGCCAGCTTGGGCAGGGTGTCGAGCGCCGCACCGACGCGGATCTCGACGATGTCGGCGAGCCCCGCGTTGGCAATGTTCGCCTCCGCGATCCGAGCGTGCTTGGCGAGCGCCTCGAGCGTCACCAGGTGGCCGTCTTCCGGCAGCGCCCGGGCGAGCCAGATCGTGCTGTAGCCGCCCAGGGTGCCGATCTCGAGGATCTTTCGCGCCCCCTGGAGCCGCGCCAGCAGGTGAAGCAGCCTGCCCTGCGTCGGCGAGACGTTGATGGGCGGCAGCCCGGCATCGGCGCTCGCCTTTAGCGCGGCCTCGAGGGTTGGGTCGTGGGGCACCAGCTGGTCGCTGAAGTACCGGTCGACGGCGGTCCATTGCTCCTGGCTCATCGCTGCCGAGTATGGCTCGCCGGACAGGCGCCCTGCACCCCCAGCAGGAACTGCTTCGACTCCGCTTCGACCCCGCGGCGACCTTGACGGTGAGAAGACGGTGCAAGTAATGGAGCAGGCCCTCGTTCTGGATTCGTCGGGCGGTAAAAGCCGGCCGAATCGACAAGGAGAGGGGAAGCGCAATTGAGCGCCTCGTACGGAACTGCGTACACGAGCCGGCCGGCGTTTCGCCGGAGGATTGCATCCTCGCTCGTCGTCCTCCTTGCCGCCATCGCCATCGTGGTTTTCATCCTCGGCCGGGGCCCGGGCACGCTGGTCTGGTTCAACGGCTCATCGCCGACCTGGCTTCCCTTTGCCGGCTCGGGGATGAGCTGGTTGCCGTTCGGACGCCACGACCAGGCCCCGCAGCCCGGCAGCGACGCATCGCCTCCGCCGCAGATCCCGGTCACCTCTCCGGGCCCGGCCCTACGCCCGTCGCCGTCCCCGGATCCTTCGCCTTCGCCTACGCCCTCACCTTCGGCGACGCCTTCGCCGACCCCGGAGCCGTCGCCCTCGACGCCGCTCCCTACACCGACTCCGACGCCGGCGCCGACCGCGTCGAGCACCCCCACGCCTACACCGACACCCACGCCCACGCCGACGCCGACGCCGACACCGACACCGACGCCGACGCCGACACCGACACCGACGCCGACACCAAGCCCGCTCGCCGCTTCAGCCTCGGCGTCTCCTTCGCAGGGCCCGGCCCCGCTGACCGTCAACTTCTCCGGGTCCGGATCCGGCGGCAACGGCACCTACACCTACGCCTGGGATTTCGGCGACCTGACGACGGGGACCGGCCAGTCGCCCTCGCATCTCTACGCCGTGCGGGGTGACTACTCGGCCACGGTGACGGTCACCGACTCGCTCGGCGCAACCGCGATCTCGATCGTCCTGGTCCAGGTGAGCATGGGCGTCACGGTCAGCGCCACGCCGACCTCGGGCCTGGCGCCCCTGGCCGTTGCGCTGAATGGAAGCGCCTCCGGCGGCACCACCCCCTACAGCTACTCCTGGGACTTCGGCGACGGCAGCACCGCGGGCCCCGCCTCGACCGCGGCCGCGAGCCACACCTACAGCCTGCCCGGCAGCTTCACGGCGACGCTGACCGTCACCGACGCGACCGCCTCGCCGGCGGTGAGCAACAGCGTCGGCATCACGGCGCAGCAGCCGGCGCCGACGGTCGGCGGCATCTCGCCCAATGCGGGTCCCGAGACAGGCGGGACGGCCGTGACGATAACCGGCACCTACCTGATGAACGCCACCGCCGTCAAGTTCGGTAGCACCTTCGTCGCCACCGCCGATATCGGAACGCCCTCCTGCGACGCGTTCGGCGACTGCACGCTGACCGTCGTTTCCCCGGCCCGCCCGGCCGGGGCGGTCGACGTGCGGGTGATCACGAATGGCGGCACGTCGCCGATCGGCAACGACCAGTTCACCTACTTCCTCGCCTGGAACCTGGTGGCGACCACCAGCCCGTCAGCCCGGGAGGGCGCGGCGATGATCAACGACGGCAGCGGCGTGCTGATGTTCGGCGGCGTCAGCGGCACCACGCTGCTGAACGAGACCTGGTACTGGAGCGGCGGCAACTGGTCCCAGGTGACCACGCCTACCGGCCTTCTCGCGCGCTCGAACGCGGCGATCGCCTACAACGGGACCAAGGTCGTTCTCTTCGGTGGCGCCTGCGGGGTTCCCGTGGCGACCACCACCTGCTACCTGGGCGACACCTGGAACTGGGACCCCAAGACGCAGACCTGGGCCGCGGTGACCGGTCCCAACCAGCCGTCGGCTCGGGCGGGCGCGATGCTGGCCAAGGACGCCAACGGGAAGCTGTTCCTCTTCGGCGGGCGCGACGCAACCGGCTACCTGAACGACGCTTACACGTACACCGGGACGGGCACGATCTGGAGCGCGAAGAGCCAGGGCACCCCGCCGGCGGCTCGCGCCTTCGGGGCGATGGCCACCGACGCATCGGGGCAGGTCATCCTGTTCGGCGGCTACAACGCCACCGGCGGCTACCTGAACGACACCTGGAAGTGGACCGGGTCGGCGTGGACTCCGATCAACACGCTGGCGCAGCCGACGCCGCGCAAGATGGCGGTGCTCGCCTACTTCAACAAGCCGAACGGAGGCACGGCCGCCGGCCTGGCGATCTTCGGCGGCCAGGATGGCAGCGGCGACCTGGGCGACACCTGGACCTGGAACGGCACCACCTGGAACCCGCTCTACGCGGCCGGGCCAGGCCAGCCCCCGATCCGGAGCGACGCGATGGCGGCCACCGACACCAACGGCTCGATCATCCTCTTCGGCGGCACCTCTTCAGGGACGCAGCTGAACGACCTCTGGCGCCTCTCCTAAAAGAGGCCGGTGAGCCAGACTCGGAGCGGCTTTCGCCCGGGCGGCTCCTGGTAGGGAGGCAACAGCTCGGCCACCGCCTCCTCGCCGAGCTGGAGCAGCTCGTCCACCGTCCTGCCCTGGGCCGGTATCGGCGAACCGATTCGAAGGCCGATCGTCTTACCCAGCCAGAGCTCCTTGGTCCCCGTCAGCGCGATCGGCACCAACGGCACGCCGGCGTCGAAGGCGAAGTGGGCGAAGCCCTTCTTGAAGGGGAGCAGCTCGCCCTCCCGCGGACCGAAGTCGGCCTCGGGAAAGAGCGCGACCGCGCCACCGATCTCGAGGCAGTGGTCGACATACCTGAACAGCCGCCGGTCGCCATGCCGCGCCCGGTCGACCGGAACGAGGCCGCCGGTCGCGCGGACCAGCGCCCAGAGCAGCGGCTGGCGCATCATCCCGGTGGGGTCGGCCAGGAAGTGGAGACGGGGCTCGATCGGAAAGAAGATCGAGAGAGTCACCGCGTCCATCCAGCCCAGGTGGTTTCCGATCACGACATAGGTGCCCGCGCGCGGGATCCGCTCCCTGCCGCTGACCTGGAAGCGGAAGAGAAGGCGGAAGAGGGGCACCGCCACCAGCCGCAGGGCTCGGTAGACGAGGGTCGCCCGAGGTCCGACCGGAAGGAGGTCGGCGGCAGGGACCGCCTGCGCGCGGCCGGTTGCCTCGGCCTGCGTCGCGGGGGCGAAGCGGTGCGCCAGCCAGCTCCGGTCGATCTCGATCTGCGAGACGGCCACCAGGCCGGCGCTGTGCAGCACCCCCCAGCCGTGGTCCCGGGTCAGGTCCGAGCCCCGCAGCGCCGCCGGGTTCGGATACGACAGCCAGAGCGCGCCGCCGTCCTTGAGCGCCTTCCGGGCGTCATCGGCGTGCCGCTCAAGCGTTGTCCGATCCTCGGCGAAAAGCTGCACCACGTGGTAGCTGCCATCCGGCTGATCGGCGACCGAAGCGTCCGCCGGCAGCGGCTGGAGACTCTCCAGGTAGCCGGCCGGCGGGTTGATCACGAGGACCCGCTTGCCGGCCTCGATCAGCAGCCGCTGGCTGAGCTGGGAGGCCGCCATGGTGGAGATTATCGGGCCACTCGCGAGGCGTCAGACGTGGCGGCCCGCACGAGCGCCGGCGTGGTCGGGTCGGTCAGACCGCGTCCACGAAATGCTGCTCGGTGGCGGCGAGAAGACGCGCGGGATCCGGCTGAAATGCCCCCCGCTCAGCAGAAGCGTAGTAGCGGCGATCGGCCGCCTCGAAGTCGTCGTGTGCCAGGATCCAGGCAAAGCGATCCTGTCCGGCGATCGTCCAGGCACCGCTGGGCCGACCCGCCGCACGATCCGCCGCCAACGATCGGGTCGCCGCCGGCGTAGCTGTGCACCGCCCCCAGCGAGATGCCCTGCGGGTCGGCGTTTGCGTCGGTGGCGGCGCAGGCCATCCGCTCCGCCATATATGCGCCCTCGGACCAGCCCACCTGAGCAGGGTCAGGCACAAGGCCGGCCACTACCAGGAGCAGTCAGCAGGATCGCACTCACGGCATCGGCCCGGTGACGCGGGTGCTTTCAGTGTTGGATTGCTCGCCAACGGCGGTCGGCCAACTCGCGGATCTCGCCGGTACGCCGATCCGGCTCCGCCCGGCGGTTAAGATTGAGGCGGCGCTCGAGCGCCACCTCAATCGAGTGGCGCCGACGGTCGTGTCCCAGCCGGCGATCCTGTGCTCTGCGATCGTCGCGCGAGCGGCGGCCTCCGGCGATCCGGCGCTCGGCATTAGGGTCGGTTGCCTGGAACAGGCGTCCCACCCTCGCACCAAAGGTCTCGAACTCGTCGAGCAACTCGGGGCCAAGCTCCGGGGCGAGGATGATGACCGCCTCGAGGAACCCACCGGCGCGATTCATCGCCTTCGCCGCGGCCACCATCAAGCTCGAAGGCTGCAGGACCCCGGGTCGGTCTTGGGCCGCCCACTGGGCGGCCTGTTCCGCGCTCTCCAACATGCTCTTGAACCGTAGTCTTGTCCGCTCGATTTGCTCTTCCACTTGCGACCTCCTTGGTCCGGCACTGAAAGATGAAGCCCTCGCCAGCGGAAACGACAAGCGGGAAGCGAACTTGCGCTCGCCAGGTCAAAGTATTTCTTCAAATAGCGCCGAACCGGCTCGACGAACTCGAGGTTGGGCACCTTCTACCGAAGCACCCGGAGATCGCCGAGCTTCACATCGCAGGCCTGGCAGCGGATGACGACCCCAGCCAGTGGAAGGCTTCCAGGGCAACTATCGGCGTCTGGAGCATCAAGTGACCTGAATTATTTTGCGATGAGTTGCGAATTTCCGTTACAAGGGGCCCGCTGATCGTTTACAGAGATGGGGCTGCCAGCCTATCCGGGATGGGGGAAGGATTGCGGTGGGTCGCCTCATTTGTCAAGACATGCGTGAGGGCCACCCTCGCGCCCGATTGGTTCGACCCGACCCGGCCGTGCAGCATCTCGGCTCCTGGATCAAGGCGCATTTAGGGAGTGAAACCGATGGTCCCCATCAGATCTCCGTGGGCAAGTGGCATCAAGCGTCTGCGAGCAAAGGTCAAGCAGGGGACGCTTCGCATCGTCTCGTACCTGCTCGATAGCTTCATGGCTGGTCAACCGCCTATCACCAGCGAGTTAGACGAGTCCGAGTAACCCTCGCCGACCCGACTCCGAAGAGGATCTTCAGAAGACCGGTGGTTCCTGGCCGTCGTCCGACAAGGTGGCACGGTTGGAGCACCATTGCTTGAACTCGGCCTGAGTTCAGACTTAGCCTAGGTGGCTGGGGAGAAAGTGGCTGGGGAGAAAGGATTCGAACCTTTGATCTCCTGATCCAGAGTCAGGCGCGATAGGCTCTTCGGCCGATCTGAATTCGGCTCTCGCGCCTGATTAGCGGATTGCGCCAGAGTCCGGCGTCTGACCGTTGCGCGACAAGTCGACCCGTCAGCGAGCCCGCCGGAGGTCGCCGAGCTTCAGGTCGCAGGCCTGGCAGCGGGTCACCACGTCGACCAGTCGCCGGTCCTTCAGAGCCCGCTGTGCGTCGCCCAGGTAGACCGCCCGCCCGCAGTCCTCACAGGTCGTCCTGTGCGTGTGCGTGGGGTCCGGAGGCCGGCCGAGCAGGACTCGCAATCCGAGGCGATGCTAGTCCGTAGGCGATATGGCGGCAACCCCGGCGTAGACTCCGTGAGGGCCGCCAGCGACCGCTGTTGATGCCAGCGGGCTCAGCGACCCCCAGGAGGGAGCCTACATGGCTACTGACCGCCCGATCACCCTCGAACAGATGGCCGACGATTGGATCCGCGCCGGGCGCCGTCGTGGCCTAGCCCCAGGTACCGAAGTTGCCTACGGATGGGCAATGAAGCACTTCCTCACCCTAGAGGCCGACCGTGGGATCGAACGCGCGGACCAGATCACCGCGGATGAGGTCGAGGCCTTCCAGGACTGGCTAATTGAGAGTGGCAAGTCCAAGCAGTCGCAGCGCATCGGCTCGAGCGCCCTCCGCGAGTTCCTGAAGTGGGCAGCCAGCAAGCGGCTGGTGGCTCCGGAGCTCTGGCTCGCCGTTTCCCCCGTCAAGGTCCCCCGCGGCGTGCCCAAGCCGCTGCCCGAGGATGACCTCCGGAAGCTGTTGCTCCACCTATTGCCCGTGCCACCACGAATGTCCGTGATGCAAGCCCGGGAGAGGGCAATTTTCCTGTACCTGCTCGGCACTTCTTCGAGAGTGTCCGAAGCGCTGCAGGTCACCACGCGCGACTTTGAAAAGGCCTGGGTGATCCAGAAAGGCGGGGGTAGTCAGATGCTTCTCTCGCCGCCGATGGTGGTCGAGGCCGTGAAGGCGTATCTCGAGCTCCGCGGTCCGAACGTCTCCGAGTTCCTCTGGATCACCCACGACACCAACCGGCCGACCCGACGCCTCACCGCGGAAGGAGTCCGCGCGATTTTCGACCGGCTCGCCCAGAGGGTCGGGGTCAGGCACTTTTCGCCGCACGTTCTGAGACACACAGCGGCCTCGCTGATGCTCGACGCAGGAGTGCCAGTCGCCGGCATCGCTGGCCACCTAGGGCACGCCGACCTGTCCACGGTGATGAACTACACGAAGATGAGCCCTAAGCGCCGGCAGGAGGCGCTGGACGGGCTGCAGGGCTTCCTCGAGGGCACCATTACGGAGGCGCAACCGAAGGCCAAGGCGAAGGCCACTGCGCCGACAGAGTCCGATCAGCTCGCCGACGTCGAGGCGCGGCTCAAGGCCGGAGTACCGCTTGACGCGGGATTCGAGCGCCAATACCTCGACTTCCTAGTCAAGACTGTAGAAGGCGAGATTGGCGACCTGAACCGGCTCGCAGATCGCCTGTCCGCCCTAATGCCCGGGCCAGCGCCAAGCCAGGCGGTTGGGCAGTTGCGCGTTCTCGATGGTTACGCTTCCAGCGCGGAGCCACCTCGCTCCGGCGGGTGGACAACCGAACTAGTCAGCGCGTCCGCCGCAGAGCGATCGAACGATTACCTCCGCGCCC
>DATCOZ010000085.1:0-8844 GCA_036564345.1 Candidatus Dormiibacterota bacterium
GTCCAGCTGAGGTCGGTCGTCGAGTTGCCCGTGACGTGGACGGGGAGCACGTCGGCCAGCCTCCCGTCGGCGAGCATCTCGACCTTCACGTCGCGGTCCGCGCGGCCGTAGTTGGCGACCCGGAGGAAGACGGTCCCCGCCTGGGTCCGGGTGATGGTCTCGATCCCGACGTTCTCGCCGGTGATCCCGACCGAGTCGTAGAAGAGCCGGGCGCCGACACGGGGCGGCGAGGGCGGCGCCTTGGCGTGGCCGTCGCTGAGCAGCACGATGGAGGCGCCGGTCCGCCCCGCCACGACCGCGTTGGCGAGCGAGAAGCCCTCCCCGAGGTCGACGACCGAGCCGGTCGGCCGCGCGCGGTCGAGGGCGGCGTCGATTACAGCGGGGTCGGCGGTCGGCGGGGCCAGCAGCTGCGCGTGCTGGCCGAGCAGCACGATGGCCATCTCCTGTCCCGGTCCGAGCTGGCGCGCCTGTGACCGAGCCTGGGCGACGGCGGCTTCGAACCGGCTCGGGCTCACGTCGGTCGCCTGCATGCTTGCCGAACCGTCGATCATGACGACCGTCGTGCCGCCGATGCCGACGGCGCCGCTGATCCCCGGCCGGATGAGGGCAAGCGCCAGGGCGAGGGCGGCAAGCAGCTGGAGGAAGAGCAGGAGGCTGGCCCGGAGGCGCTGCCAGGGCGCGTTCGCCTGGCGGTCGGCGACGAAGGGACGCCAGAACATCAGGGTCGCCACCCGGACCTCGGGCCGGCGCACCTTGAGGAAGTAGAGGAGCAGGATCGCCGGGATGGCGAGCAGCGCCAGCAGCCCGATCGGCGCGAGCAGGCTCACCGAGCGATGGACCCGGAGGCGGACCGGCGAGATATTCGGCGATCCAGGTGCGACAGATGCAAGGAGGCAACGAGCACCGGAGCGAGCGCACCTGAAGGTGCGTGAGCGAGGAGCGCAGGCGCCGACGCCGCAGATGGCCCGCCTGGGCGTCGAAGATCCGTCGAGCCTGCCTCCGGGTTCATCGCCTGATTACTCCGGCCGTCATCCCGGTCAGCATCTGCTCCTCCAGGCCCTGCGAGCTGAGGCTGGCCAGCATCCTCCCCCCCGCTCCCTCGGCGGCGCGCCGGATGCCGGACCGGTGTTGGGCCAGGTTGGCGAGGTACTCGGCGACCAGGGCCGGCGTGATCGTCAGCTCCCGGGCAAGCTCCGATTCGGCTTCGACGAGCTTCCAATCGCCGGCAAGCGTCGGGCTCTCCTCCTCCGGCGCCAGCAGCTGCCAGAGCAGCGGTTCCTGGCGCCGGCGCCGGAGCCCGGCGACCGCCGCCGTCCAGGCCTCCTCGGTGAAGAAGTCGGAGATGACCACGGTCATCCCGGGCCGGGGCCAGTCGAGCTCGGTCAGCATCGCCGGCCGGGCCACGCCACGGGGTTCGATCGCTTCGAGGAAGGCCCAGATCCGGGAGACGCCGTCCTTGCCGCGCAGGTGGGGCGTCCGCAGCCGCCGGTCGCCGAGGACGCCGACCGCGACCCGGTCCATGCTGGAGAGGCCGAGGAAGGCGAGGGCGGCGGCGAGCCGGCGGCCCGCCGGCCACTTGGGCGGCGTGCCCACCTCCATCGACGCGCTGGCGTCGAGAACGATGTTCAGCGAGGCCTCCTCCTCGGCGACGTAGAGCCGCAGCATCAGCCGCTCGAGGCGGGCGTAGGCGCGCCAGTCGATCTGCCGGAAGTCGTCCCCGGCCACGTAGGGCCGGAAATCGGCGAACTCGGGTGAGCGGGCCGCCCGGGGCGAGCGGCGCTCCCCCGCGTAGAGGCCGCTGACCGGCCTCCGGTAGGCCAGGTCGAGGCGGCTGAGGAGGTTCAGCTCAGCGGGGCTTAGCACCCGTCGCGGCGGCGATCACCGCCTCTACCACGGTGTCCGAGCCGACCCCGGCGGCATCCGCCTCGAAGTTGAGGAAGACGCGGTGGCGCAGCGCCGACGGCGCCACCGCGGAGAGGTCCTCGAGCGCGACGTTGAAGCGGCCGTCGAGGAGGGCCCGGATCCGGGCCGCAAGGACCAGCGCCTGGAGGCCGCGGGGACTCGAGCCCCAACGGACGTAGCGCCTCACCTCCTCCGGAGCCTCCGGCTTGTTGGGGTGGGTTGCGAGCACCAGGCCCACCGCCCGGTCCATCACGTTTCCCGCGATCGGCACCTCGCGGGAGAGCTCGCGCATCGCCGCCAGCTGCGCGCGTCCGGCGACCGGGGACAGCTCGATGTTGGTGCTGCCGGTCGTCCGCCGGGCGATCTCCGCCAGCTCGGCCGCATCCGGGAAGGGCACGATCAGCTTGAAGAAGAAGCGGTCGAGCTGCGCCTCCGGGAGCGGGTAGGTGCCCTCCAGCTCGATCGGATTCTGGGTGGCGAGGACGAAGAAGGGCTCGGCCAGCTTGCGGGTCCGGTCGCCGACGGTCACCTGGTGCTCGCCCATCGCCTCGAGGAGCGCGCTCTGCGTTTTCGGCGTGGCCCGGTTGATCTCGTCGGCCAGGAGCAGGTTGGTGAAGAGCGGGCCGGGCTGGAACTCGAAGCGGCGGCGGCCCTCGGCGTCCTCGGTGACGATGTGGGTGCCGGTGATGTCGGCCGGCATCAGGTCGGGCGTGAACTGGACGCGGGCGAAGTCGAGATCGAGGACGGCCGCCAGGGAGCGGACGAGCACCGTCTTGCCCAGCCCCGGGACGCCCTCGAGCAGGACGTGGCCGCCGCCGATCAGGGCGAGCAGGGTGAGGCGGATGAGCTCGCGCTGGCCGACCATGAAGCGGGCAAGCTCGGCTTCGATCGCCAGCGTTATCTCCGAGAACCGCTCCGGGGTCATCTCGCCAGGGCCCTTCTCGACAGGGCTCTTCTCGCGGGCTACTGACACCGGGCTACTGTCCCAGATCCTGGAAGTACTGGCGGACGAGGTCCTGCTCGTCCTGCGGGATCAGCTGCCTGTCGACCTCGCTCTGGGCCGCCGAGCGGTATTCGGAGAGGTAGTCGGTGTAGGGCACCAGCTGGGTGTCAGTCCCGCTCCCGGGGCTGCCCGCGTTGCCCTCCGGGGTCCCGCTGCCGGTGCTCTGACCGGGGACGTAGACCTTCTCGGTGGAAGCGGTCGTCTTGCCGCTGCCGGCGCCCGACCCGTTACCGCTTCCGCTGCCGCTGCCGGAGCTTCCGTTGCCGCTGCCGCTGCCCGAGCCGGTGCCCTGGCCCTGCCCCTGCTGACCGGTCCCACTGCCCGCTCCCTGGCCCTGGGCCTGGCCCTGGCCCTGGGCCTGGGCCTGCTGGGCGAGGCTCGACTTCGCCTGCTGGAGACCGTTGATCGCCTGTGAGGCGTCGCCGTTGAGCTGATCGGCGGCAGCCTGCTGCTGCTCGGCCTGGGCGGCCTGCTGGAGCGCCTGCTGCGCCCCTGCCGTGTCGCCTTTGCGGAGGGCGTCCGCCGCCTGCTGGAGCGCCTTCGAGAGCTGCGGGTTGCCGGTGGCCGACTGGGCCGCCGCGGAGGAGAGGCTCGCCGCCAGGGCCTGCTGCTCGGCGGGGCTCAGCTGGGACACGCCGGCAGCGAGCTGGTTCAGCTGCGAGGCCGCCGCCTGGCTGTCGCCGGCGGTGAGCGCCTGGCCCGCCTTGCCCGAGCTGGGGTTGCCCTGCAGTGCCTGGCCTGCCGCCGAGGCCGCCTGCTTCTGGGTCGCGACAGCGGGGTCCTGGAGTGCCTTCACCTGGCTCTGGGCCTGGCTCAGGGCGGCGACCGCCGACTGCGGGTCGGGCGCCGTGCGCACCGCCTGCTGGGCATTCTTCAGCTGCTGGACGAGGGCGGCCTTCTGGGCCGGCGACTCGCCGGGCTGGGTCTTCTCCGCCCGCTGGATGAGCTGGCCGACCTGGGCCGCCGCCTTGTCCTGCGCCGCCTGGTTGGCGCGCTGCGTTTGGAGCGCCTGCAGGGCGGGGTTGGGGATCGCGCTCAGGGCGAGCACGGCAAGTCCCGCCACCACGGCGAGCGCCGCCGCGCGGAGCGGCCGGCCGGGGTCACGGAGAGCTGCGATGTCGGCGGTCGAGGCCCAGGCGGCGGCGTCGGCTCGCTGCCTCCTGACGAGGGCGCCTTCGGCCGTCGCGAACTCGACCGCCGTCGTGAGCCGCTCCAGCCCGTGGAGCCGGAGATCGGCGAGCCGCGCAACCTCGGGGCGGCTCGGCCAGGCGCGGAACCAGCCGCCGGCCGCCACCAGCAGGCCGATCGCGAGGCAGGCGATGAGGAGGGGCGCGACGGGGTCGATCGGGCGGACCCGGACGAGCAGCTCGGCGGCGAACGCGGCGACCGCGGCAACCGCCAGCCCGCGGGCCGCCCAGCGAACGGCGCGACCGGCCACGAGCAGGCGCCCGGCGCGGCCAAGGAGGGAGTCGACGCGGTCCATCGCTAGCCGGCCTCCACGCTGTCGATCGGTTCGGGCTGCCGGCGGGGCCGGAAGAGGCGCCGGCTGCGGACCAGGAAGACGGCGCCGGCGACGGCGGCTACGGCCAGCATCGCCTCGAACATTACGCAGATGAACCAGGGGTCCATCACGGCCCCTCCCGGGTTCGCGGGCGGCGGCATGCCGAGGAAGAGCAGCTGGAGGAAGCCGCGCAGGGTGACCTGGGTCGCCGGGTTTGGAAAGAGCGAGTCGTAGAGCGCGTAGAAGGGGTTGAAGTACCACTCGGCGGCAACCTGGAGGCTGTTGGCGGCGTTGCCCGCATTCGCCCGGCTGAAGGTCTGCGAGGTGCTGACGATGAAGCTCAGGATCGCCGTGCCGACGGTGAGCACGAAGGCGAAGGCGTAGCTGGTCACGGTCGCCGCGAGGCTGCGCTGGAAGAGCGCGCTGAAGAAGACGGCGACCGCGCCGAGGCAGATGGCGGTCGAGATCGTGACCACCTGCGAGAAGACGAACTGCTGGAGGTCGATACCCCCGAAGAGGAAGACGGCCGAGAAGAGGGGCAGGGCGGTCAGGATCAGGAGCAGGATGTAGGCCATCGAGGCGAGCAGCTTCCCCCAGACGATCCCGAAGGCTGAGACCCGGCTGACCAGGAGCACGTCCAGCGTCTGCCGCTCGCGCTCGCCGCTGATCGCGCCGGCCGCCAGCGCGGGGGCGAACAGGCAGACCAGGCCGAGCTGGAAGAAGGCCATCGCGGCGAACGCCTGGGAGCCGACGACCGCCGCGACCGGGCGGCCGTCGCTGAACTGGTTGCCGGCCTCGCCGAGGTTCAGCCAGGCGAAACCGACCGCGCCGATCAGCGACACGTAGAGCGTCGCGACCACCGGCGCGCGCCAGGTCCGCATCCGGGAGACGCCCTCCTTGACGACGATCGGGTTGTCGATGCCGTCCGCCAGGCGGCGCCAGGTGCTCATCCGGACCTCATGACATCTCGTCCCGGGTCAGGCGGAGGAATACCTCGGAGAGATCACCGGGGATGACGGCGAAGGAGCGGACGCGCAGCTTGCGACCGACCAGCAGCGCGAGCAGGTCGTCGTCGACGATCGACTCGGTGACGGCGACCTCGAGGTGGTCGGGCAGCCGGGCGACGTCGATGACGCCCTCATGGCCGCGGAGCAGCTCCTCCGCGCGGGCCATCTCCTCCTCCCCGTGGTCGGCCAGCGAGATCCGCAGCCGGCGGCCGCTGACGACGGCGTCGCGCACCTCGGCCATCGGACCGGCGGCGGCCATCCGGCCGCGGTCGATGAAGCCGACCCAGGTGCAGAGCTCCTCGAGCTCGGGGAGGATGTGGCTCGAGATCAGGATCGTCTTCCCCATCCGGCGGAGCTCGCGGATCAGCTCCTTCATCTCGACCCGGGCGCGGGGGTCGAGCCCCGAGGCCGGTTCGTCGAGGAGAAGCACCGCGGGGTCGTGGACGAGCGCGCGGGCGAGCCCGAGGCGCTGCTTCATCCCCCGGCTCAGGGTGTCGACCTGGGCTTCCCGGCGTTCCGACAGGTCGACCAGCTCGAGCAGCTCGCGGGCGACCGCCGCCCGCTTGCGTCGCGGCACCCCGTGGCAGGCGGCGTAGAACTCGAGGTACTCGGCCGAGGTCAGACGGTCGTAGACGCCGAAGAAGTCGGGCATGTAGCCGATCAGGTTGCGGACGTCGGCGGGCGCCTCGTGGACCGGGATGCCGCCAATCGTCGCCTCGCCCGCGTCGGCCGCGCTCAGCGTCGCGAGGATGCGGATCGTGGTCGTCTTGCCGGCACCGTTGGGACCCACGAAGCCGAAGATCTCGCCCTTCGGGACCGTGAAGGTGACCTCGTCCAGCGCGACCCGGCCGCCGTAGGCCTTGTGGAGGTTCTCGACGGCGATCATGGGCTGCCTATCCTCTCACCTGGTCGTGACCTGGAGCCCGGGCAGGTATAGGCTGCCCCGGATTCGGAGCCGGACCAGGTCGGGGCCACGCTCTCCCGCGCTGAGGGCGAAGGGATGGCTCAGGTCGACGGGGCTCCAGCCGGCGGCGGCCCAGTCGTAGATCTCCACCTGCGGCCTCGCGCCGGCCACGGCCGGGCTTCCGATCGGCGAGGGGTTGGTGGCGCCGATCTTGAGCTCGGCCGCGGCCGGCATCCGGGGAAGCTCGTAGTCGACGATCGAGACCGGGTTGCCGGTCAGGCCGTTGCTCGCCACCAGCCGCGGGGCCGACCAGTTCGCCGGCAGGACGTCGACCGATTCCAGCGTGAGCGGCATCGCGAACGCCGCGACCAGCGAGCGGGTCGGGACCAGGCCCCCGACCCGGAACCCGGGCAGGCCGTCGACGATCCCGGCCAGCGACTGGACCTGGGCCGCCGGGGATACCAGCGTCCCAGCCGCTGCGGTCATCACCGCGGCGCCCTTGTCGCCGGGCGCGGGGACAGCGGCGCCGCCGCCGTCGAGGCAGGCAGCGGTCTGGCAGACGGCCGTTCCAGCGGGCCCGGTCGGGGAGCTCTTGAACGGCACGCTGACGTTGAGCGTCGAGCCCGGCGCGAGGACGCCGGCGACCAGCGCCGTCCGGCCGTCGGTCGTGAACAGCGTCAGCCTGCGCACGCCGGTCCGGCCACGGTTGGTCACCGTGCCGACCACCTTGCCGTTCTCGACCCGGAGGCGGGCATCGACCGCCACGCTGCCCCGGCCGGCGGCCTCGGTCTTGAAATCGCGGGAGGTCCAGATGGCGAGGTTGCGGAGGCTCACCAATGGGTTGGCGCCGGTGACCACCCGGTCCTCCGAGCCCTGGCCGAGCCCGGACGGCACCGGGAGGTAGGTCGACGCCAGGCTCGCCGCGGGGAGCTGGACACCGACATCGCCGCGACGGGGTGAGAAGACAGCGTCGTAGCTCGTCACGGCGACCGCGCCGGCCGGCGCCACGCGGAGGACCTGGATCTCGTTGACGTAGTAGTCGCGGCCGTGGACCAGGATCCCGCCGCCGTAGGCGCCGGCCGTGAAGACAGCCGCGATCAGGGGGACCGTCACCCACATCAGCTCGCGCCGCCGCATCCGGCGGAGGACGCCGTAGTTGAGCGGCCCGGCGATCAGGATGTAGACGACGAGCAGCCCACCCAGGATCCGGAGCGGCGGCAGGGCGTTGGCCGGGGTGTCGTTGAGCAGAGCGCCGAGCACGTCGTCGATGGTCCCGCGGTTGGGCACGTACTGGCCCGGACCGGGCGCCAGCACCACTCCGGTCGAGGCCGGCCGGTTGTTGCCCGCGCTGGTCGCGGCGATCCGGTCGAGGATGACGGCCCAGCTCGCGCGAACCTCTTCGGCGTGGCTGGCGACCGGCTCGTCGGATGGGTCGTAGGCGACCTCGACCACCCTGCCGGCGCCGTAGTTGAGCTCTGCCAGGAGCGGGTTGCCGGTGGCGTCCGCCAGCACGACGCGCGCTCCGGGCGTGAGGGCGCCGACGACCGCCGGGGCGACGAGCGCCGTGTGCTCGGCGAGGAGGTCGAGAACCGGCTCCAGCGATGCGGCGGTGGTGCCCCTGGGTTGGAGCGGGACCAGCTGCGCCGGCAGCTGGGACAGCGTCCGCCGCCAGCCGGCGCCTCCGGCCAGGACGAGCTGGCCGCCAAGGCCGACGTACTGCTCGAGCGCCTGGTCCTGGGCCTGGCTCAGCGCCGACGTGTCGAAGTTGTCGATGACCAGCGCACCCAGCCCGCTCAGCTGGGCGGCTCCGCCGGGCAGCGTCTGGGGGGTGAGCTGGACGACGCCCGTCGAGGAGGCGAGGAGGGGGACGTCCTTGATCTGGGCGGCGGCCTGGAGGGAGTCGCTGAGGAGGCCGATCGCGAGCCGCGCCGAGCTGAGCGCGGCGATCGGGCTCCGGGCGACCATCATCCCCGACCGATCGTCGAGCTCGGCGATGTAGCCGGAGCCGCCGCCGCTCACGTCGAGGTACGCCCCATAGATGGTCAACGTCTTCTGCGAAGCGTGGGGAACGGCGATCGCCTCGGCGTAGGTGGTGCCGTAGCTCGAGCCGCCCGTCCCGGCGCCCACACCGGGTCCGCGCGGCCGGATCAACAGCGACCCGCTGAAGTCGCGGCTGGAGCTGTCGTTGCGGACGCTGACCTGGTACGGGATCCAGCTCCCGGCGACGGCGCCGCCGTCCCATCCGATCGAGAGCTGAAGGGAGAGCCCGGGATCGTCGGCGCGAGCCGGAAGGGCCACCAGCGCGGCGGCCAGCGCTACCAAAACCCCGGCGACGCGCAGGATCCTCATGGACAAGAACCGGGAAGCCACGCCTCCCTCAAGCCGAAGCTTACGCGAGGCGGTGGCCTTTCCTTCCCTATTCCGAGTCGACGCGCCCCACGTCGGTGTGGATCTCCGCCTTGCCCCGGATCTTGATGGCGGCGGTCAGCTCGGTGAACTGGGCGATCATCACCTCGCCCGCGTCGAG
>DATCOZ010000092.1:0-1752 GCA_036564345.1 Candidatus Dormiibacterota bacterium
CCCCCCTCGCGGCCGTGCTCAGCGGAGCCTCCGCGCGGCCCACCCCCCTGAACGCTCATCTCAGGCAAAGATCCTCTGCGCGTCGCGGATGCCCTCGACCAGCACGTCGACCTCCTCCCGCTTCGTATAGAGGTAGAAGGAGGCGCGGGCGGTCGCGGCGACGTCGAGCCGGTCCATCAGCGGTTGGGCGCAGTGGTGGCCGGCCCGGATCGCCACCTGGTGGCGGTCGAGGATCGTCGCCAGGTCGTGGGGGTGGATGCCCGCCACGGCGAAGGAGACCACCCCGGCCCGCTCACCGGCCGGGGGACCGAAGACGGTGAGGCCCTCGACTTCGCTGAGCGCTTCCAGCGCGTACTCGGTGATGTCCCGCTCATGGGCCCGGACCCGCTCCATCCCGACCGCCTCGAGGTAGTCGAAGGCGGCTCCGAGGCCGATCACCTGGGCGATCGGCATGGTGCCCGCCTCGAACTTGGTCGGCACATCGGCGTAGGTCGTGCCCTCCTTGCGGACGGTCCGGATCATGTCGCCGCCGGCGAGGAAGGGATCCATGCTCTCCAGAACCTCCCGCCGGCCGTAGAGGATTCCCGCGCCGGTCGGGCCGAGCATCTTGTGCGAGCTGAAGGCGTAGAAGTCGCAACCCACCGCCTGGACGTCGACCCCGGCGTGCGGCGCGCCCTGGGCGCCGTCGACGAGGACGGTCGCCCCGGCCGCTTTGGCCGCGGCGGTCATCGCCGCCACCGGGTTGATGGTCCCCATCGCGTTGGACACCTGGCCGAAGGCGACCAGCTTTGGCGACTGCTCGAGCAGGGCCGCGAACTGGTCCTGCCGGAGGCGGCCCTGCTCGTCGATGTCCACCCACTCGATCCGGGCGCCCTTCTCGGCGGCGAGGATCTGCCAGGGCACGATGTTGGAATGGTGCTCCAGGATCGTGAGGACGATCAGGTCGCCTTTGCCGATGTTCTTCCGCCCCCAGCCGTAGGCGACCAGGTTGATCCCCTCGGTCGTCCCCCGGGTGTAGACGATCTCATTTCTCGAGCGGGCGTTGAGGAAGCGCTTTGCCTTGTCGCGGGTCGCCTCGTAGCGCTCGGTCGCGATCTCGCTGAAGCGGTAGGCGCCGCGGTGGATGTTGGAGTTGAACTTGGTGTGGTACTCCTCCATCGCCGCCAGCACCTGGCGCGGGCGCTGCGAGGTGTTGGCGCTGTCCAGGTACACGACGCCGGTGTCGAAGATCGGAAAGTCCTTGCGGACCTCGTCCACCTCGATTCCCGGTCTAGACGTCGACGTAGACATCGCCACCCTCCACCGTCACCGGGTAGGTCTGGGTCGGGACCACGGCGGGAAGGCCTGTCACGTGCCCGTCGCGGAGGTCGAATCGGGAGCCATGCTGAGGGCACTCGACGGAGAACCCCCATAGCTCGCCGTCGGACAGGTTGAACTCCTCGTGGGTGCAGATGTCGTTGACCGCGTAGAACTCGCCATCCTCGGCGTGCGCGATGCAGAGCTCGAGGTCGCCGATCCTCACGTTCTTCATCGAGTCGACGGGGAGCTCGTCGGTGGCGGCCACGCGATGCCTAGCCAAGTCGAAGCTCCAGCTCCTCCTCGACCAGCTTGCGCGCCTGCTCGAAGGGGATGCGGTCGACGACCTCACCGAAGAAGCCCTGGACGATCATCCGCTGGGCCGAAGCCCGCGGGATGCCGCGCGATTCGAGGTAGAAGAGGCTCATCGGGTCGACCGGCCCGACGGTCGCGCCG
>DATCOZ010000123.1:0-26845 GCA_036564345.1 Candidatus Dormiibacterota bacterium
TTTCCCAGCCTCTGGGTGATCCTGCTCGGGCCGGCGGCGGTGATCGTCGCGGACGCGGTCTCGAAGAAGTGAGCCCGCGGCGCGGCTCGCGTGGCCAGGCGACGGTCGAGTTCGGCATCTCGGCAACCGTGCTTCTGCTGCTTCTCGTCGGCCTGATCGACCTCGGGCGCGTCTTCTACTTCGACATCGGGTTCGTCGGCGCAAGCCGTGAAGGAGCGCGCCAGGCGAGCTGGTTCGACCCCTCGAACACGACCAATCCGAACCCGTATCTGTATGACGGAGCGATCCAGGCGGCGGTCGACGCGATCCTCACGAGGTCGGGGCTGCCGGCGGGGTCGGCGCTCCAGAATCCGGGCACCACCTGCCCGAGCCCCTCTGACGGCAACACGGTCCACAACCCACCTTATGCAGACTCGGCCTACCCATCGGGAAACCTCAACCAGCCTCTTCTCTACATCTGCTACGCGAACACCCCGGGCCTGGACCTGACCTCGGCGCCGACCGACAACAGCTACAAGGGCGCCGACGTGAACGTGATCCTGGTCATGAACTTCGGCTTCGCGACGGGGTTCCTACAGGGAATCCTCGGCAGCTCGACCCACCTGGTGGCGAACACGCACATGACGGTCGGGGGCTTCTGAGATGGCCGCGTACCGCGGCGATCGACAGCGGCAACAACGCTCTCAGTCGATGGTCGAGTTCGCCCTGATCGCACCGCTGCTTCTGTTGCTGCTGTTCGGGATCGTCGACTTCGGGCGCGTCATCTACACCTACGTGACGCTGAACCAGGCCGTCAATGAGGGCGCCCGGGCGGCGGCGATAGCCTCGGCTCCGCTGCCGGCCAACGCCGGCGTAGAGGCCGCGGTGAAGGATCACGCCGTCGACGTCGTGCTCGCGAACCCGTGCCCGAACGGTCCGATCAGTTCGCTCAACCCGCCGGGGAACAGCGGCTGGATCTACATCACCGAACCAGGTTGGCCGACGGCGATCGAGCAGCTGAGCCCCACCCTCAGCAACGCACCAGGCGGGCAGACCCCTCCGACCGCCGCGACCGGCTCCTGCAGCGCCGCCGACCCCATAACCGGCCACAAACCCCTGCAGGTGACGATCGTCTACAACTTCGTGCCCTTCACGCCACTCATTCGGCAGGTGACGGCCGGCCAGATCATCATCACCGCCTCGGCCGTCTCCGAGACGGAGTACTGAGATGGCCGGCGAGCGCAGCTGCACCCAGCGCGGCCAGGCGATCGTCCTGGTGGCGTTCATGATGGTCGTCCTACTCGGCTTCGTCGGCCTTGCCGTCGACGGGGGACGCGCCTATCTCGACCGGCGGGAGCAGCAGGCCGCGGTCGACGCCAGCGCCCTCGCCGCTGCCAACAGCTGCATGAACAACAGCAACTGCCTGAAGAACGCCTCTTTCAGCCAGGCAGAGCAGGCCGCGATCTCGATGTATGGGCTCAACCTGCGCCTGTACTCGGCGCCGACCTGCTCGGGCCTGGGATCGCTCCTCGTCTCGTGCAGCTTTGCTGACCCGACCAACCAGAGGCTGACCATCAACGTCACCAACCGATCGGTCGCGGGAATCCTCTTCACGGCCAGTGGCAACCACAGGATCCCGGTCGCGATCATGCAGGTGCTCGGCTCCGGAACCTCGATTCCGATCGCTGCCACCGCGACGGCGGTTGCGCGCGAATTCGACAAGGGATCCGCGATTCAAACGCTGAGTCCAGCTGGCTGCGGCGGCAACAACGGGCATTCGCTGACGTTCACGGGGAGCTCGACCGCGATCCTCGACGGGGATGTCTGGTCCAACGGGGACATCACGGACAGCAACAACGCCGCCGGCACCGTCAGCGGCAACGTGATCGACATCTGCCCCCCCATCCCGCCCTCACCGATGCCCAACTTCACGGTGAGCGGAGTCCAGACCAACGGCACGCCGCGGGCCGATCCCGGTTACGCCCGGCCGGCCCTCAACCCGACTCCCCAGACCTGGCCGTCGAGCGACCACAACGTCGATCGACAGCCTGGCACCTACAACCTGGATCCTAAACTGACCAACGCCGCCAACAACGGCTGCTTCTTCCTGGCCGCCGGCGCCTACACCTGGGGGGGCGGGTTCTCGGACAACGGCGGCTTCGTCAGCAACGAGCTGCGACCGCCCGACGAACCGAACGTGGTGGTGGCCACCAATCAGCCGAACCTGACCACCACAACAGGTGCCCGGAGCGGCACGATCACTTCGATCCCGGTCAATCCGTTAGCCGGTGACGTCATCGCCGGCTGGCCTGTTGCGCTGGGCGGCCAGACGTTCCAGGCATCCGCCACCGCGCTCGCCGGAGCGACCGCCATATCGGTCGTCAGCCAGGCCGTGACCGGGACCATCCCCGTTGGTTCATGGCTCGCCGTCCGCACCCCCGCTCAGTTCTGGGACTCGAACAGCGTGGGCTGTGCGGGCGAATTCATGCCCTACACGGTTGTCTCCTTGCCAGGTGATGCGATCCCGGCCGCGACCTATGCCGTAGAGGTGACGTCCGTGCGCTGGGAGCCGAGCGGCTGCGGACCGCCCGCCTCACCGACCTGCCTCCTCCGCGAGAGCCCGCCTTCGATGTGCAAGACGGCCACCCTCGGCAGCAGCCAGGTCCTGAAAATCTGGGTGAGCAACGTCCCCGGGGCACGTGCCTACAACGTTTACCTGGCCCCCAGCGGGGCCTGTGACAGGGGCCCGTTCGGCTACGCCGCTCAATTCACGAACACGGTGACCGAGCAGAACGGGACCGTCTCCGGCTGTGATCCATCGCTCGTGGGCCTTACCTCACCCCCCAATCTCAACAACTGCGATCTCGGCAGCACGAGCGGCACCATCAGCGCAAGCGCTCTGGGCGCTGGCTGGGCGCCCATCCCGAGTGCCGCCCAGGACACCGGCGGTGCACCGCCACCCGACAACGAGGAGCCTTCGATAGGTCCCACTTCGTCTGGAGTCGCCCCCGTTCTGCCCAATGCCAACCCTCCGACCGGCAACCCGCCCCGCGGAGACCTGGCCAACGAGAACTATTGCCTGAATGCAGCCGGTAATGGTGGGATCTGCCCCGGCTCGACCACACCGGGAGCCGTGTTCTTCTACATCCCAGGCGGTGGCAGCACCTCGGTGTGCCTCAACCTGCAGGGCGGAGGCTCCGACTACCTGTTCACCGGATACCAGTACGCCCGGATCCTGCTCTACGAACCCGGCGCCCTTCAGGCCCCACCGGCCAACACCTGTCCGAACAACGTCACCGGCGGCGCCCTCACGAGCCTGCTCGGCATCTTCTACCTACCCGGGGCCGGGATGACGATCGCGGGCAACAGCAGCTATTTCGCAACCATCGCCGGGGGCCTGATCAGTTGGACGGCGACCATCAAGGGCAGTGGTGGTGTATCCATCACCGCAGATCACAGCCTGGAATTCCCGGGCGCGGTGCAGCTCGTCCAATGAGCGGTGATTCCGCCCGTTTCAACGGTTTGTCCGACTACCGGCTGCTCGGCCCGATCGGACCCCTGGTTGGGGACCCGAACGTGACCGAGGTGATGGTTTTGGGTCCCGAAGCGGTCTATGTCGAGGTCGGCGGGCACATCCAGCTGACCAATATCCATTTCAACGACGCGGACGAGCTGCTGCACATGATGCGGTTCATCGTCGAATCGGTCGGGCGCCGGCTGGACGATGACAGCCCCCTCTGCGACGCCCGTCTTGGGGACGGCTCGCGGGTGCATGCGGTCATCCCGCCGATCGCGGTCGACGGACCCATGCTGACGATCCGCAAGTTCGCCCGCGACCCCTTCACGGAGGATGACCTGGTCAACTTCGGGACCTGCACCGCCGCGGGCTTCGGCTTCCTGAGGACCTGCGTGCTGGCTCGCGCCAACATCCTCATCAGCGGCGGAACCGGTACCGGCAAGACCACGCTGCTCAACGTCCTCTCGGGGTACATCCCGTCCGACGCCCGGATCGTGACCATCGAGGACGCCGCCGAGCTGCAGTTGCGCCAGCGGCACGTCGCGCGGCTCGAGGCCCGTCCGCCGGATGCCGACGGTCGCAAACAGGTCACGATCCGCGACCTCGTCATCACCTCGCTCCGGATGCGCCCTGACCGGATCGTGGTCGGCGAGGTCCGCGGTCCCGAGGCGCTCGACATGCTGCAGGCGATGAACACCGGTCACGAGGGATCGATGACGACGCTCCACGCCAATAAACCGCGGGATGCGCTGAGCCGCCTCGAGACGATGGTGCTGATGGCCGGAGTCGAGCTCCCGATCAAGGCCATCCGGCAGCAGGTCGCAAGCTCGTTCAATGTCCTCGTCCATCTCGACCGCCTGCGCGACGGGTCGCGGCGAATCGTCGAGATCAGCGAGATAACCGGCATGGAGGACGACACCATCTCCACCCAGAGCGTGTTCCGGTTCGTTACCACCGGGATCTTGCCGGCCGGTGGAGTCCAGGGGCGGTTCGAGCCGAGCGGGCTCCGCCCACGGATCCTCGACCGGCTCCCCGCGATGGGATTGGCGACGCCGGCCGAGCTGGCCGGCCTCTTCCCGGCGCTCAGCTCGCCCGCCCGTCGATAGCGCGTTTGAATCGATCGGCTGCCGTGGACTGCCGGGTGCGCGATTCCCCTTACAGAAGGGAGTCGTAGAGCTCGACCGTCCGGGCGGCGATGGCACGCCAGCTGAAATGTTGGACCGCGCGTGCGCGACCCGCCCTACCCATCCGGGCGGCGAGCGCCGGGTTCGCGAGGAGCTCGTCGACGCGGGTCGCCAAGGCGGTGACGAACGACTCGGGATGCCCCGCGTCGTAGTCGACGAGGTAACCCGTCTCGCCGTCCACCACGATTTCCGGGATACCGCCGACCCGCGACGCCACCACCGCCGTCTCGCAGGCCATCGCCTCCAGGTTCACGAGGCCGAACGGCTCGTAAATCGACGGGCAGACGAAGACCGCCGCGCTCGAGTGCAGGTGGATCAGCTCCTCGAGCGGTAGGAAACGGCCGATCCAGACCAGGTTCCCACGCTGGGCACGGACACGCTCCGCCAGCGCGGCCACCTCGGCGCCGATCTCGGGCGTGTCCGGAGAGCTGGCGGCGATCACCAATTGGTAGCTCGGGTTGATCTCGAGAGCCGCGGCAAGGAGTAGGTGCAGTCCCTTCTGGCGCGTGATCCTCCCGTTGAAGAACGCATAGGGACGGTTCGGCTCAATGCCTAGCTTGGCCAGCGTCGCCTCCGATCGCTCCGGCCGGTAGACCTCGGGATCGACCCCGTTGTGGATCACGTGGACGCGGTCTGGGTTCACCTTCGGATAGCAGGTGAGCACGTCCTGGCGCATCCCCTCCGAAACGGCGATCACGGCGTCGGCCGCCTCGAGGGCGGTCTGCTCACAGAAGGTCGACAGCGAGTAGCCACCGCCCAGCTGCTCAGCCTTCCAGGGGCGGAGCGGCTCGAGGCTGTGGCTGGTCACGACGTGCGGAATCGACCAGGTGAGCTTCGCGAGGTGACCTCCGAAGTTTGCGTACCAGGTATGGCTGTGCACGAGATCGACGCCCTTGACAGCCGCGGCCATGGCAAGGTTGATCGACATCGCCTGGAAGGCCGCCGACTCCGGCTTCGGATCGGACAGAGCCGCCCAGGGCTGGTGCCCGGTCACCCCCGCCTCGTCCCTCGGGGACCCCCAGCAGTGGACGGAAAGCTCGGCGAGCAGGCGCAGCTCGCGCGCCAGGTACTCGACGTGGGCGCCGGCGCCTCCGTAAACGTCGGGCGGGTATTCGCGAGTCAGCAGTGCAACTTTGTGCGCGGTCATAGGAATGGCAGGCCGGTCCCTTTGGCCGCGACCGTGGCTCTAGTCTGAATCAAGATTCTTTTCGGCTGGCCTCCTGAGGTTCGCGAGATACTTTCCGCACGCACGGCCTGAGATGCATTGAGGGGGCATTTGTCAAATGGTCAGCCCATACACAGCCGTCGGCCTGATACCCACCGTCCGAGGCATTCGCAAAAGGGAGGACATCCGGACCAACCTCGAGCACCTGGCTCACCTGGTCAAGGCCGCGTCCTGGCTATCCAGCCTCGACCTCCCGGTGCGGCTCATAGCCATCCCCGAGGGAGCCCTTCAGGGCTTCAACGACGAAGTGCTCGACCTCGACCACGTCGAGTTCGCGCGCGAGTGCGCGATCGACATCCCGGGCGAGGAGACCGAGGCTCTGGGCAAGCTGGCCCGCGAGTACGACGCCTACCTGATCGGGCAGGCGAAGGCGCGACACCCAGACATGAAGGACCGCTACTTCAACGTCGGGTTCATCCTCGACCCGGCCGGCGAGGTAATCCTCAAGCACTACAAGGTTTCGCCCCTCTTCCCTGTCGAACACTCCGTCTGCCCGCACGACGTGTACGACTGGTGGGTCGAGAAGTACGGCCGCAACCTGGATGCCTTCTGGCCCGTCGCGGACACCGAGATCGGACGGCTCGGGATCATGATGGCCAACGAGGGCTCCTACCCGGAGAACGCCCGGGCACTGGCCCTCAACGGCGCCGAGGTGGTCTACCGAGCGTCCTACCCGCACCCCGCCACCGGCAATGAGATGTTCGAGATCCAGAGTCGCGCCCGCGCGCTCGACAACAACCTCTACGTGGTCGCACCCAACATGGGCACCTACCACCTCTTTCCGGAGGAGGTGACACCGATCGACACCTTCGGTGGTCGCTCGTTCGTGATCGACTACAAGGGCAGGATCGTGGGACGCCAGGATTACGGCGGCGGGTCGACCTACGTCTCAGGGGTGATCGACATCGAAGCGCTGCGAGACCATCGCGCGAGAGCCCAGTGGGACAACTGGCTCAAGGATCTTCGCACGGAGCTGTACCAGCTCCTTTACGAGACGCCGATCTACCCCAAGAACCTCTACCTCGACCGGGTGCCGATGAAGCATGCGGAGTACAAGGCGAAGGTGATCGAGCCCCAGATCAAGCTGATGCAAGAACGCGGCATCTGGGTGAAACCGTCCCGCTAGCGATGGTGGGGCGGCCGCTCTCATGGCGGCCGCCCCACCGATGTCGCCGCTTCAGGCCTGGGCCGTCACCGTGGATGGAGCGGTGCGAACCGGCCGCTCGGGCAGCGAATCCCAATCGGCGTCGCTCATCGTGAGGATCCTCCAGCCGATCGCCGCGAAGCCGAGGACGAAGCCCGTATCCGAGACGGCGGAGAGGATTGCCGAACCGATCGGTGTCGCGTCGAGTCCGAGCATTCCGCCGGCCACGTCGACTACGATTCCGCCGGCCGCGACGAGGCCGGCCCAGCGATAGCCGAAGCCGGAGCGCCAGACCGCGACGCCAAGCAGGACCATGCCGACAGCGAACAGGTCGTGGCTCAAAGGGATGGGAAGCCCGACGGGATCCTGGAAGGAGCGCTCGATGATGGCGGTCGCCGTCCTGGGGTCGACACCCGGCACGGTCATCATGTAGATCGCCAGCTGCAGTCCGAAGAGGGCGATGCCGGACACCGCGTTGCCGACCATGGCCAGCACGGCTCCGACGTGTGCCAGCACCACGCCGGTGGTTCGGACCACGTGAAGGGCGGCGAGGATGGCGGCGATGAAGAGGATGCCTGCTGCCAGGCCGAGATAGGCATAGAGGGCCAGCCTGTCGTGGTAGCGCACGCCATTCGAGATCATGGCGGCCGGGCTGTCTCCGGAAGGCGGTCCGGTGATCTCGACGAAGGCGAAAAGAAGCGGGGCGGCGATCAGGGAGATGCCTCCCAGTGTCCGGCGAAAGTTCGCGGCGTTCCAGATCTTCAACATGTGACGTCCTCCTCGGTTGTGATGGCTTGGCGGCGCGGCTGCTCCGCCTCTCATCCCGCAAGCTAGGGCCGGCCGGCCCACCCTCCCACCCGGCTGGGCTCAAAACCGGTTGCGGCCCTAATTGCGGTTTTCCGCAAGTGCTTTTCCGGTGGCCCTCCGCGACAGCGGCGCTGGGAAGCGGGAATATGCATGGCATGAACGCCGTCCGGCTCTCGTGGGTGGTCGTCGCACTCGGCGTGGTCGGCGCCGGCGTTGCCATCTGGATCGGCTGGCTGGGCGGCCATCTTTCGGACGTGGCCGCCAACCTCCCGCCCTGGGTCTCCTTCGGAGCGATGGGCGCCCTCGCCCTGAGGCTCCGCCCGGAAAACCGGGCCGCGCGGCGGCTGGCGGTCGGCGGTGCGTCGATCGGCATCGTGAACGGGGTCGGCGCGGTGGTCGCGCTGCTTGCGCAGCGGCACCTGATGGGCGATCTGGCCTGGCTGGGACTGGTCGCCTACGAATCGTCCAACTGGCTTTCGTTCGTCCCGAGCGTCGCGCTCTTCGCGGTGTTTCCCGACGGTCTGTACCAGCGGCCGTACGAACGCCTCCTGGTCATCGCAACCGGTGTCGCTCTGGCGCCGCTGCTGCTGATCTGGATGATCGGCTCGCCGACGTTGACGGATCCCAACGTGATCTGGTATCCCGTTGCGGCTCGGAGTCCCATCGGGGTGCCGGGCCTGGCCGCGCTGGGAGGCCTTGGCTCTTTCCTGCAGGCGCCCACGACAATCATGCTGCTCGGGCTCGCGATCCTGGTGCTCAGGTACCGGCGATTCGGCCCCGAGCAGCGCCGCCAGATCAAGTGGCCGTTGTACGCCCTGGTGGTGACGGCCGTCTTCTTCGCCGCCCTCTTCATCCCGCCGCGAGGCTGGGGACTGCCGATCTGGGCCCAGGCGATCGTCTATTAGGGGATCGCCCTCCTCATCCCGACCGGCATCCTGATCGGGATCGTGCGCCACCGCCTGCTGGACGTCGACCTCGTGATCCGTCGCTCGCTGGTCTACGGCGCGCTCTGGGCGGTGATCGCGCTGGCCTACATAGGCGTCGCCGCGGCGCTCGGTGTCGCCCTCGGCCAGCAGGTGCCGCTGGCGCTGGCGATCGGCATCACGGTCGTGGCGACACTTGTCTTTCAGCCGGCTCGCCGCCGCCTCGAAGGGCTGGCCGACCGGTTGGTCTTCGGCCACCGGCTGAGTGGATATGAGCTGATCGGCCAGCTTGGAGCGCGACTCGAATCGTCGCCGGCGGCAGAGGACGTGGCCGGAACCGTTGCCACCGCGGTCCAGGCGGGATTGGGCGCAGGCTGGGTGCGGGTTACCCTCGGTGGCGCCGAGCTCAAGCCCCTGGTTGCGGTCGGGATCGCACCCGGGGATGAGGCGGCGGCCGTCCTCGCGGCGCCGCTCGTCCATGGCGGAGAGGTGATCGGACAGATCGAATGCGGTCCGAAGCGCGATGGCCGCTATGACGACGCCGACCGGGACCTGCTGACCAACCTCGGTCGCCAGGCGGCCCTTGCCATCCGAAACTCCCAGCTCGCGGGTGAGCTGGCGGCGCGGCTCGAGGAGCTCGCCGCATCGAGAGCGCGCCTCGTGCAAGCGGAGGAGGCCGGTCGCCGGCGCCTCGAGCGCGACCTCCACGACGGAGTCCAGCAGGAGCTGGTCGGACTTCTCGCGCGCCTCGGCCTCGCCCGCAACCAGCTCCGCCGCGACGCGGCCGCGGCCGAGGGGACGCTCGGCGACGCCCAGGTAGATGCTCGAAGAGCGCTTGAAAGCGTGCAGGAGCTGGCGCGCGGGATCCACCCGGCGGTGCTCACCGACCGCGGCTTGATCGAGGCCGTCGAGGAGAGGGCGACCAGGATGAACCTCCCGGTCGAAGTCAGCCTCGACGGGGTCCCCCGTGACATGCGGCTGTCGCCGCAGCTGGAGGGCGCCGCCTACTTCTTCGTGTCTGAGGCACTCGCCAACGTCCTGAAGCACTCCCGCGCCAAGAGTGCGGCGATCCGTTTCCAATGCCTCCCACCGGGAAGGCTGCTGGTCGAAGTCGAGGACGACGGCAGCGGCTTCGACCTCGCGACGACCAGGCTGTCGGGGCTGCGAGGCCTCGGCGATCGCATCGAGGCAGTCGGCGGCCGGATGGAGGTCGCTCGCGGCCGGCCGGCGGGAACGGTGCTCCGCGCCTACCTGCCCGCGGAGGAGCTTCGGGTTGGCTGAGCGGCTGCGCGTTGTGATCGCGGAGGACAACTACCTCGTGCGCGAGGGCACCCGGCGCCTCCTCGAAGACTCGGGCGAGGTCGAGGTCCTGGCGTCGGTGAGCAACGCGACGGAGCTGCTCGAAGCCGTTCGTGGCCTTCGCCCCGACGCCGTCCTGACGGACATCCGGATGCCGCCGGGGCACCAGCTGGAGGGGATCGAAGCCGCACATGCGATCCGCCGCGAACACCCGGGCATCGGGGTCGTGGTTCTCTCCCAGCACTCGGATGCCTCGTATGCGGTGGAGCTGCTGAAAGACGGGACCGACGGACTTGCCTACCTTCTCAAGACGCGGATCGGCGAGCTCGACGAGCTGCTCCACGCGCTTCGCGAAGTGGTGGCGGGACGCTCGGTCGTCGACGCCGGCGTGGTGGAGCGCTTGGTGGACTATCGCTCGCGCCAGTCGGAGTCGCCCCTCCGCTGGCTCACGGAGCGGGAGGTCGAGGTGCTCCGGGAGATGGCCGAGGGACGCTCCAACTCGGCGATCGCGGCGAGCCTGCACCTCTCGGAATCCTCGGTCGAGAAGTACGTCAACGCCATCTTCTCGAAGCTGGGCCTCGCCGAGGAGCGCAACGTCAGCCGGCGCGTAGCGGCGGTCCTGACCTATCTCCGGGACTCGAGCCATCGATCAGCGGCCGGCTGAACCGGCGCCCCTCGGCTCGGCGCACTTGGATTACGGCTTCACGCGCTCCCCTGATGCCGCGGATCTCTCGATGGCGGCGAGGACCTCGTGGCGCCGGACGGCGTCGGCGAAGTCCGGCGCGGTATGCGTGCCGTTATCGATGTCCGCGGCGAAAGCTGCGTAGGCCCGCCCGACGTTGTAGGCGGGAGCTCCTTCCAGGCTGCTGAGCGCTGGCCATTTCCGTGTCAGCTCCGCCGGGACGGCAAGCTCGGCGGGCTCGTTCCGCCCGTGTGCGCCGGCGACGGTCAAGGGAAAGATTCCGGGTACCGCGGCGTCCGCGGTGATCCGGAGGGTTCCATCGGTTCCGTTGATCTCCCACAGGAACCCGATACCGCCGGCCACCGCCTCGCGGACGTGCACGCTGGCGGTCGCCCCGGACGTGAGGGTGCCGATCACCGCGATTTGGTCGGGAGCCGTTTTCGCGACCTGCTCCCCGCTCTCCTGGATCGTGATCAGCGGCCTGCGAAGATCCGACAGCGCCGACAGCTCGGCGAACTCACCCAGCACGTAGTTGAGGAGGTCCAGGCTGTGACCGGCGGCGATCGTGAGCGCGTTGGCCCCATTTGTACTGTCGAGCATGTAGGCGTTGGCCTGGACCATGACGCCACCGGGCAGCGACAGCCCGACCATGGTCGTTGACAGGACCTCGCCGACATATCCGTCCCTGAGCAACCCCTGGACGAACTCGATCGCCGGCGCCTGGCGGGCCTGTAACCCAACGATCGTCCGTACCCCCTTCTCGGCGGCGAGCGCGGCCATCGCTGTAGCGTCATCGAGGTCACGGCCCAATGGCCACTCGCAGTACACGGCCTTGCCGGCCGCGAGGGCGGCGGAGACGAGCTCTCGATGATGGGGGACCTTGACCGTGACAGCGACCAGGTCGATGTCCGGTTGGGTCACCAGCTGCTCGTGCTCTGAGAACACGGCCTTGATCCCGAACGCTTCGCCTGCCGCGCGCGCCGATTCGGCGCTGCGCGCGCTGAGCGCCCGGATCTCGTAATTCGGCAGCGCGCGAAGTGCCGGGATGTGGGCGGTGGCGGCCCAGCCGCGGATCGGGTTGACCCCGATGATCCCGACACCGAGCGTCGATCCAGGCACTGATTGGGCAGATGTCATCTCAGGGATGCCTCCAGCGTCACTTCAAGCCTCCTACGAGGTGGGTTCACCCGATATAGTTGTAAGTGCAACTACTCTCGCCCGGACCTTATTGCACTCGTGCATCGGTAAGAACCACAGCTAAAGGGGGGAACCCGGCGGTTCCCCCCTTCGCCGCACTAGTCCTTGACGAGTCCCACCACGTGGCCTTCCGGGTCTGCGAAGAGCGCGAAGGTGACCCCGCCCGGGATCCCGATGGGCGGCTGGATCGTCTTGCCGCCCAACCGCGTGACGTCGTCGAGGGCGGCCTGCGGGTCCTCCACCCCGACGTAGAAGGTGACGTGCCCCGGGCCTTCGGGCGCTTTCCCGATCCCGCCGTCGATCTTTCCGCCCTCCTCGAAGTGCACCATGCTGTACTCCAGTGGGCCCTCGTCGGTGGGGCTGAACTGCCAGCCGAACGCCTCGGCGTAGAACTTCTTCAGAGCGCTCGCGTCGCGCCCCAGGACCTCGAAATGAACGACCGGATTCCGCACTGCGTTTCTCATGGCGCCATGCTGCGCCCCGGTATGTGACACCTTCTGTCACATTCAACGAAGTATTCTCTGGTTCATGCGCGCCGATCGCCTGCTGTCGATCCTCCTCCTGCTCCAGGCCCATGGCCGCCTGACCGCCGGCGACCTGGCGGAGAGGCTCGAAGTTTCGCGCCGCACCGTCTGCCGCGACCTTGACGCCCTGAGCGCGGCCGGCGTCCCGGTGGTGACCGATCGCGGCCCCAACGGCGGCGCTTACCTGTTGGGCGGGTACCGGACCGACCTCACCGGCCTGACCGAGCCAGAGCTGGAGGCCTTGCTCGCCTTCGGCGGACAGGGCCCGGCCGCCGACCTCGGCCTCGGGGTTCAGCTCGACCAGGCATCGCGCAAGCTGGCGGTCGCCGCGGGCTCGAGTCGGGGCGGCCGGCTGCAGGAGCGGGTCCTGGTCGACGGCGAACGCTGGTTCAGGACCGCGCCGGTGTCAGCCCACCTGGCCCGCGTCCAGGACGCGGTCTGGTCGGACCGCCGCCTCCGCCTGCGCTACCGGCGTGGGCTGGAGCGCGTGGTCGAGCGGACGGTTGATCCCTACGGCCTGGTCTGCAAGGCCGGCACCTGGTACCTGCTGGCCGGGGTCGGCGGCGAGCCGCGGGTCTACCGCGTCTCCCGGATCGAGGATGCGGAGCTGACCGACGAAGCCTTCGAGAGACCGGCGGGGTTCGACCTCCGCACTGCCTGGGCGGCGCGGGTCGGGAGCTTCGCGGGCGCCGCACCCGAACGGGTGTCGGTGAGGGTGCGCGTCGACCCCGCGGTGTCCGGGCAGTTCTCGCGGCTGGTCGGCGATCAGATCGTCGACCGACCTGGCGACGGAGTGGCGGTCCTCGACTTTCCAGCCTGCGAGGCCGCTGTGAGCGTGCTGATCGCTTTCGGCGGTGCCGTCGAGGTCCTGTCACCGCCGGACCTGCGGGAGCGGCTGGCCGAGATCGGGCGCCAGCTTTCAGCGCTGTACGTGAACTGAAGAATCAGCCCGCGCGCAATCCCACGATCACAATCACGCAGACCGCGATCGTGGCCAGCGATAAAGAAACCAGGAGGAATCGAATCGCGGCCTCCTGAATCGATGAGCCCTGACGGCCCATGCCCGCGATCGGCATGAGGGTGCCCGCTCCCCAGAGCGCGGCGAGGAACGTCGCCAGCCAGTTCGCGAACGTGCCGTAGAGGGCAAGCCAGAAGGTGATCGTCAACCAGGTGTCGGACAGGTGCAGCCGTCGCCAGAGAAGACCGAGCACCACCAGGAAGATGCCGTTCAAGACTCCCTCCAGGTGACTCGCCAACCCCATGCGGGGGTTTGAAAATCTTGGAATCACGAGCCCGGTCAGCAGTCCGATCAGGAAGAGAAGGATGCCGAGTTGAAGCAGCAGCGTATCCATCGCTATCCCTCCACTCCGAAGAAGACGAAGGGACTGTGATAGGGGATCGTCGCGACGGCCACCATGCTCGTGAAGAGGCTGGCGAGCACGAGCGAGCGCCTGGTCAATCCGTTCAGGAGTCCGGCCCCGGCTGGTCGGCGCGCTGCGCGTAGACGGTTTCGCCTCGCGCGAGCATCGCCACGAACTGTTCGATCCGGCGGACTCGCGTCTCGGGGCGTTTCGCGTTGTGGATCCGGTAGAGGACGGCGTAGCGGTTCAGCGCTGACAGGGTGTCGAACTTGGCCTTCGCGGCCGGAACGTTGTTGAGGGCGGCGGTGAGGTCATCGGGCACCTCGATGTCCTTCGAGCCCGCGTACGCCGCATCCCAACGGCCATCCGCCTTGGCGCGATCGATCTCGGCGAGGCCGGCGGAGTGCATTCGTCCTTCCTCAACGAGGCGCTCGGCGATCTCGGTGTTGCGCTTCGACCAGACGCTGCGCTTCCGGCGGGGCGTGAAGCGCACAAGATAGGTCGCGTCGTCGCGCCGGTTCCCCTGGCCGTCGATCCAGCCGTACGACAGGGCCTCCAGAAGCGCTAGCTGGTAGGTCAGGCTTGTCGGTCCGGGGGGCCCCTTCTTGCCCAGGACCAGGCGAACGCCATTTGAGTCCGCATGATGCTTGCCGAGCCACTTCCGCCAGTCGGCGGCGTCGGCGACAGTCAGCTCCGGCAGCGGTTCGGCAGGCGTGGGCATGGCTGGCATCACTCTATCTATGCTCGTCCTTGGGCCGGATCGTTGGGGAACGCCAACCGCCGGCCAGTCTTCTTCCCAGGCGTTCTCATGGAGGTGAAGCAACAATGGCTGCTTGGAGGCGGTGGCAGGACTACGCCACCCTGGCGTTCGGGATCCTGCTCTTCATTTCGCCGTTTGTCTTCGGCCAGACATCGCACCAGGTTGCGGCGGTGAGCGCCTATGTGCTGGGCATCCTGCTCTTCGTATCCGGAATCGTGGCTTCGACGACGCGCGAGCCCCGTCGCTCGCTGGTGCTCAATGCACCGGGCATCGCCGCCGTTATCACGTTCATCGCGGCCCTGGTCCTCGCCTTCACCGGGGCGACAGTGATTGCCTGGACGGCCGGGGTGATGGCAGTCGCAACGGTATTGGTCGGCGCCACCCTGCGTCTGGGCGGCGAGGGCCGATAACGGTTCTTCAGAAGAGGACGCCGGCGAGCGTGCGGTAGCCGGTCATCGGATCTTCACCCGGTGCGACGAGCACTTGGACGGACACGTGGCCGGCGCCGGCAGTGAGGTGAGCGGCGAGTCCCGCTTTGATGCGTTCCGGGGCTCCATGAGGGACGAGAGCGTCAACGAGCCGGTCGCTGCCATCGGCGGCGACGTCCCCAGCAGTGAAGCCGTGGCGGAGCAGGTTGTCGACGTAGTTGCGCAGCTTGAGGTAGGGGTCTCACAAGAAGTCGCGGCCGATGGCGCGGGAATGGAGAACCGACTTTCGACGTCCTTTTTATCGTCCTGATCGCATGCCCTGGGCGGCTAGCGCTACGAGGCCAAGGGCGACGACACCAAGGCTGTAGACCACCATTGTGGAGTGCAGGCCGAACAAGGTGCTGGCAAAGCCGGCGGCGAGGGCCGGGAGGCTGAAGGCCAGGTAGGCGATGACCAGGGCGACGGCGAGGAGCTCGCTCCGTTCGCTGGGCGCGGCGATGCGGGCCAGCGTCCCGAACGAGGCGAGGGCCGATGCGCCGAAGCCGACACCGGCTACAGCCGTCCCTGCGCCGGCCAGCGCAACGCTCTGCGCTTCCACTCCGGCGAGCGTCAACGCAGTCCCGGCAGAGAGCAGGATGGAGCTGATTCCCAAGACCCGATTGATCGGCCAATTCCGCAGCAAGAAGGCGGTCAGAGCGCCCGTGCCGCAGAGCAGGGTTACCAGAAGGCCGCCGATGAGGTGGTTCCTCAGGCCGAAAATGCCGGCGGCGACCGACGGACCGAGCGAGAGGTATAGCCCGCCAAGCGCCCAGCTCGCCAGGATGATCGGGACGATGGCATAAACGTCTGGCCGAAGACGGGCGGGCATGCCCAGTATTGGTATCAGTGACGCCATGGCACCCGGACGTCGTGCCGAAGTCTCAGGCATGCGGGCGACGACCACGCCCGCAAAGACCATCCCGGCCAACAGCAGGGCGAAGACGAGGTGCGTCGGGGCGGGTGCGAACTCGACGAGCGCACCGCAGCCAAGCGCTCCCAACGCCAGGCCACCGATTGGCGCGACGCCATTGACAAGGCCGGCGCGGCCGCGCGACTGAGGCGGGTTGAGGTCGACCAGCGTGGCTCCGAGCGTCGAGAACGCCGCGCCGGTGGCGATCCCCTGCAAGGTGCGGGCGATGAGAAGGACCGTGACCTCACCCGCGACGATGAACAGGACGAAGGCCACAGCCTCCAGCGCGATCGCCGCAGCAAGTACTGGGCGGCGCCCGATGTGATCGGAAAGGCCACCGAGAATGAGTAGCGAGCCGATCAGACCAAAGACGTACACCGCGAAGATGACGGTGAGCGTCGTATTCGAGAAGCCCCACTCCTTCTGGTAGACGACGTACAGCGGCGTCGGGGCACTCGCGGCCGCGGCGAAGAGCACAAAGATCACGGTGGTTGCCGCGAACGCGATCGGATACGAAAGGGCGCCGGGACGTCCGACCGGCGCCTTCCGCGGGTCGACCGTGGAGATGGCTCGCATAACCGGTGGAACCTTGTCGCCGCGGTTTGTAGTCCGCGGCGAAAGCTGGTGAGGGACAGGCACCAATCTATGCTCGGTGTCTGAGCCGACTGCGATGAAATTCACTGAACTCGCCGCGCACCTGGACCAGTTGGAGGCGACCAACAGCCGGAACGAGCTCGTTCGGATCCTGGCCGAGGTGTACCGGGCCTGCTCGGCGGACGAGATCGGGCCAATCACATACCTGCTCCAGGGCAGGCTCGCACCCTTCTTCGAGCCCGTCGAGATCGGTCTCGCGGAGAGGCTGCTGATCACCGCCATCTCTACCGCCTATGGCGTCCCGAAGGAGGAGGTGAGCAGGTTCTACAAGCAGGCCGGCGACCTCGGCGTCACCGCGGAGCGCCTGGCGCCGGTCGTTTCGCGCGAGTCACCCTCGGTCGTCGAGGTGCACCAGCGCCTGCTCGACATCGCACGTGCGGGCGGCGCCGGCAGCCTGCAGAAGAAGCTCGACCTCTTCACCGGCCTGCTCGCCGAACTCGACGCGGCTTCGGCCAAACACCTCGTGAGGATCACGCTCGGCAAGATGCGTCTCGGTATTGGTCACCCCACCGTCCTTGACGCCCTGTCCTTTGCCAAGCGAGGAGACAAGTCGCTCCGACCGGTCCTGGAGGGCGCCTACAACCGGACCTCCGACCTCGGACTGATCGCCCGGACGCTCTGGGATAGCGGCGAGGCCGGCCTCGAGGCGCTGAAGGTCAAGGCCGGGCACCCGATCCGCCCCCAGCTCGCGGAGCGCCTTCCCAACCCGGAGGCGGTCATCAAAAAGCTGGGGACGGTGGGCGTGCAGCCGAAGTACGACGGCTTCCGCGTCCAGATCCACAAGGCCGCGGGCCAGGTGAGCATCTTCTCGAGAAACCTCGAATCGATGACGGAGATGTTCCCGGAGCTGGTCGCGGCGGCCGCCGCCCTCAACGTCGAGAGCGTCATCCTCGACGGGGAGGCGATCGCCTACAACCCCGAGTCGGAGGAGTACGTTCCCTTCCAGGAGACGACCGCGCGCCGCCGGAAGGAAGGCATCGAGGAGTTCGCGGCCCGGGCACCCCTGCGTGCGTTCGTCTTCGACGTGATGTACCGCGACGGGACGGACCTGACGCCACTGCCTTACGCGCGCCGGTTCGAGATCGCTTCCGAACTGCTGATCGGGTCGGACACCTTGGTGACGGCGCCGCTGACCGAGACGGACTCCGCCGAGGTCCTGACCCGGGAGCTGCTCGACAACATCAGCCGGGGCCTGGAGGGAGTCGTGGCCAAGCGGCTCGACTCCCCCTACCAGGCGGGCGCCCGCAACTTCAACTGGGTAAAGCTGAAGCGGAACACGAGCGGCCAGCTGAACGACACGATCGACGTCGTCCTGCTCGGCTACTACCGCGGCAAGGGCAAGCGGGCCGAGTTCGGCGCGGGCGCCCTGCTCGCCGGCGTGTACGACAGCGATCGGGACGAGTTCGGCACCATCAGCAAGCTGGGGACCGGGCTGGCCGACGAGGGCTGGAGAGAGTTACACAAGCGGCTGGCCGGCCTGGAGGTCGCGGAGAGGCCGGCCCGAGTCAACTCGATCCTCGTGCCCGACGCCTGGCTGGAGCCGGCGATCGTGGTGGAGGTGCTGGCCGACGAGATCACCCCAAGCCCGCGTCACACGGCGGGTATGACCGGGGACCGGCCGGGGTTCGCGCTGCGCTTCCCGCGGATCATCTCCTTCCGCACCGAGGACAAGAAGCCCGAGGACGCCACCACCGTCCGCGAGATCCGGGAGATGTTCGAGCAGCAGCACGGCGGGGGCAAAGCCCCTTAGCCTGAACAGGTGTCAAGATCTCTCCCCCACCTGGTGGGGGAGAGACAACTGGCAGCCCGGTGACCGAAGCTAGAGCCTGACCGCCATCGGCCGGTGGAAGGAGGCGACGTGCCGCGCTGTTGCGTCGAGATCGTCGAGCCAGGGTTCATGGCCGCCGGGGACCAATTCGAATCGACAATCGGGAATGAGCGCCGCGCGCTGCCTGACCTCCGCGATGGGCGGGACGCCTTGCTCGTCGCGGCCCCAGACGACGAGGACCGGTGGCTGGATCCGGGCCAGCTCGTCAGACCGGAGGACGTAGCGTTGAGGCTCGGCATCCAAACCCCGGAACATCTCGCGCAGGTAGGTCGAAACCGTCCTTCCGAACCCTGGCTGGCGGGTTCCAAGGTAGGTGGCCCGGATCAGCTCCTCCGGTGCGGCTTCGACGGCGCGGGGTCCGATTGTGCCGGCCAGGATCTGGCGATACATCCCCGGAGCTTTCGGCATCGAGAGCATCAGTCGCCCGATCCCGGGTCGAGCGAGCATTCTCAGACCCGCGAGCCGGTTGCCGAACGCCACTGCGGGCGTCCCGATGGCGACCAACGAGCGGACGCGCTCGGGCGCGTCGAGCGCAAGCCACATCCCGATCATCGCGCCCTGGGAATGGCCGACCACGTGAGCGGACTCGAGCCCAAGCGCATCCAGGCAACTGGTCAGCATCTCCGTGTACCAGCGGCGCAGGTCGACTCCCGTATAGTCGGCGCCTTCGGAGCCGCCGTGCCCCGGCATATCGATCGCGATGCAGCGATGTGAAGGTAGTTGGGCGATCAGCGAGGCCCAGTGGGCGGTACAGAGGCTGAAGCCGTGAAGGAAGAGCGCGGGTTCGCCCTCGCCCACCTCGACGACGCGCAGAGTGATCTCCGGGCTCCGCAGTTGGAGCCGGCGGACTCGCGGCGTCAACGACCAGCCGCCGAAGACCTTGGCCTCCGCCGCTAAGAACCCCGGGACGGCTTCTCGCTCCCTCATCTCTGCGGCCCCTCACCGGCGGCGCCGGCCGTTGGATCCAGAAGCGTCTTGATCAACGTGTCCTCTAACCACAGCTCGTACCGAGACGGGGTCCAGCGACGTCCCACGACAAGTTGGTGGTAGAGGTCGGTGCCGGTCAACGCCCAGACGCTTGCCAGGGCATCGGCGGGCGAGATGCCTTCTCGCAGCCTCGGGCTGGTCCGCAACACTGACGAGAGCGTGCTGCGGATCTGCTCGAAACGGAGATCCTCAATCTTCTGATACTCCGCCAAGAGCGCCGGGTCGCCTGATTCGCGCATGAAGCGGACGATCGCCGCGAACCGCTCGTTCAGCCGGCGCGCCATTCGAGCGCCTATGCCCAGGCTGCTCACGAGGTCGCCCGACGCGCGCACCTGTGCCATCAATTGATCGATACCCTCGGTGTCGAAACTGGACCAGACGATGGCCATGGCGATGGCGAGCTTTGTGCCGAACACGGCATAGACCGTCTGGTACGCGACTCCGGCTTCATCGGCGATGTCCTCGACGGTGACGCCGCGATAACCCTCGCCGGCGAAGAGCCGGCTGGCCGCGTCAAGGATGCGACCTCGGGTGACCTGGGCCTGCTCGCGCCGCAGCGAGCTGTTGTAAACCCGCCGCCCGCCCACCGTGCTCACCATTCCTTGGCTAGAGTAGCACGCTATCGATTAGAGGTTGACTCTATCAGATAGCGTTCATTGTCTCGAGGTGGGAACGGCGCTGGCTCGTGAGCCTCTCAGCTGAGACCGAGCGCCGTCGCGAGCTCTTCGCGCGACCGGATCTCGAGCTTGTCGTAGACGCTGTGCAGGTGGTACTCGATGGTCTTCGGGCTCAGGTAGAGCTTGGCCGCAGCCTCGCGCGTCGTCCGGCCCTCGGCGATCGCGAGGGCGACCTGCAGCTCTTGTGGCGTAAGCGTCAGGCGGTGGCTGTCGTCCCGCGGGCGGGCGGTCTCCCCGCTCGCGCGCAGCTCGGCCAGGGCTCGGTCCGCCCACGGAGCGGCGCCCAGGCGTTCGAAGCTGCGGAGCGCCGCGCGGAGCTGACGCCGCGCCTCGACCCGGTGTCGCGCGCGTCGTAGGCGCTCGCCGAAGAAGAGCTCCGTCCGGGCACGCTCGAAGGTGTCCGGCGTCTGGGCGTGAAATCCCAGGGCGGTCGCGAACGCGTTGCTGATCTCATCGTCGGGGACAAGCAGGGCCCGCGCCCGCGCCGAGCGAGCGAGCGCGAACGGCTGGCCCTTGGCCTCGGCGATCGGTGCGTAATCGTCGAGAGCCTGCCGGGCCTCCTCGTGCCGGCCGAGGCGCAGGTACGCGTCGACGAGGTCGGGCGCGGGCGCAAGATCCGGGTCGCTGATCCCTGCCCTCACCATTTCGGCGCTGCATTCGAGAAGGTGCTCGAGGGCCTTCTGGGGCCGGCCCAGACCCAGCTCGAGCTGTCCCAGCGCGGTCAGCGACCAGGCCTTGATGAAGCCCATGTCGTGCCTCTCCGCCAGCTCCAGCGCCAGGCCCGCATGATCGCGTGACTCCTGCTCCCTACCCTCGTACGCGTCGAGCCAGGCGAGGCCGGCCACGCTGCTGGCCTGCCAGATCGACTGGGTCGTGTCGGCCGCCACGCGTGCTCCTTCCTCATAGTGGGCGCGCGCCACCGACCAGCGCTCGGTGGTCGTCGCCGCATCGCGTCCGAGGAAGAAGAGGAGCATCGGCAAGGCACCTGTCGGTGCGTTCTCGCGGGCCAGAACCAGGGCCCGCTCGAGGAGCTCGCGACCTGCCTGAGCCTCTCTCAGAAAGGTGCCCGCTATCGCCGCGGCCAGCAGGAGCAGGGAATCCATGCGCTCGGCCGGCACTGCCGCGAAGAGCGAAACGCCCTGGCGCATGTGCGCCGGACCATCCGCCCCAGAGGCAGCCAGAATGGCATGCGTCCCATAGGCGACGTGGGCAAGGGCCTGGAACTCCGGGGGATCGTCGATACCGGTCAGCTCCAGTGCCAACCGGGCGGCAGCGAGACGCTTCTCCGGGTGGCCAAAACCGTAGGCGCTGATGCAGGCGTCGCCGAGCAGCCGGATCGCCTTCAGCCGGTCGCGGTCCTTGATCGCCGTCGCGGCCGCAACAAGGATCTGCTGACCACCATCCACATCGCCCTGCCGGATCGCGATGTGGCCGAGCAGGGCTTCAATATCGCAGCGCAGGTCGACGCCCTCCGCCATGGTCGCCGCCTGCTCGAGCAACCTGACCGCCTGCTCCGCCTGGCCGGCAAGCCAGGCGCACGAAGCGCCGCCGGCCAGCCTCCGCGAGCGGAGCTCGCCCTCCTCGGAGAGCCGGGCAGCCTCCTCGAACGCGGCAGCGGCCGCCGCGTAAGCCGTGCGCTGACGAGCCCTTGCTCCAGCCTCTTCCATGGCCGCGGCCGCGGCTGGGTCCCGGCCGGCAGCGGCCGCGGCGCGGTGCCAGGCCTGGCGGTCGGCGTCATCCGGATCCGTCATCACGTCCGCGAGGGCGCGATGGGCCGCCCGGCGATCCGCTGGCGACGCCGCGTGGTAGATCGCCGCTCGGGCCAGGGGGTGCACGAACTCGAGGCGCCCGTGCCGGAAGAGGACCAGCCCGGCCGCAGCCTCGGCCTCCTCCACCGACCCGACCCGGAGGCCAAGGTTCACGGCAGCGAGGGCGACATGCTCAGGGTCGGCGGTGCCAAGCGCGGAGAGCAGCAGGAGTGCGCGCCGAGCATCATCGGACAGCGTCGAGGCGCGACGCAGATAGGCGCGCTCGACGCTGGTCGAGATCGGCAGCAGCGTGTCGGCCACCGTCGGCTTCAGGCGCGCCCCCTCCGCGCCCAGCTCGAGCAGGGCCAGCGGATTGCCGGCGGTCGCCGCCACCACCCAGGCGGCCACGTCGGGGGCGATGGTCTCGGCGCCGCCACGCCGGAGGAGCGCCTCGGCCGACGCGGCGTCCAGTCCTTCGAGAAGCATGACGGGAAGAACCGCGGCCGGGAACGGCGAGGCCTCGCCGGTGCGGAGGGCCACCAGGAGCGCAATCGCGTCGGCGGCCAGCCTTCGCGCCGCAAAGGCGAGGGCTTCGGCTGATGCGCCGTCCAGCCAATGGGCGTCGTCGACCACCACCAGCAGAGGCTTCTGCTCCGCGAACGTCGTGATGAGGCCAAGAGTCGCCGCGCCGATGACGAGGCGGTCGGCCTCGATCCGTTCGCCGAGGCCAAGCGAGGAGCGCAGGGCGGCCGCCTGGGCAGCGGGCAGGCGGTCCAGCAGCCCGAAGGCCGGCAGGAGCAGCTCGTGCAGTCCCGAATAGGGCACGTCGGCCTCGAACTGGACGCCGCGGGCGGACAGCACCGACATATCGCCGGCCGCCTGGATCGCGTGGGTCAGCAGCTCGGTCTTGCCGATGCCAGGCTCGCCGTGGATCAGCAGCGCCGAGCCGCGCCCGAGCCGCGCCTCCGCCAGCGCCTGTTCGATCCGCGCCAGCTCCAGGGTGCGGCCCAGCAGCACCAGCCAAGGATGTCATGGACTCCGGCGCCCGAACGCTTAGGGGGGTGCCCTGATGCGATGCCGTCGAGGTGTGCATAGCTTGGGGGGCATCCCAAACTCAGGAGGTGCCGAAATGGCAGTTACATCCCCAGCCGTCGACATGGACAAGCTGATGACGTTTCTCGGACAGGTGATCGGTGAGCTTGGCGCCACCGTCAACGCCGGCCTGATCGTCGTCGGCGACCGGCTCGGTCTCTACAAGGCGATGGCAGGCGCAGGCCCCATCACATCAACCGAGCTGGCCGAGAAGACCGGAACCACGGAGCGATACGTCCGGGAGTGGCTGAACGCCCAGGCGGCGGGTGGCTACGTCACGTACGAACCGGCGACGCAGCGCTACAACCTGCCCCCAGAGCAGGCAATGGCACTAGCCGACGAGAACAGCCCCGCCTTCGTCGGCGGAGCGTTCGAGCTGGCCACCGCCACGCTGAAGGCGGCGCCCCAGATCGAAGAGGCCTTCCGGACCGGGGCCGGCTTCGGCTGGCACGAGCACGACCCTGGGGTGCCCACCGGCTGCGAGCGCTTCTTCCGTCCCGGCTACAACGCCAACCTCGTCTCGACCTGGATCCCAGCGCTCGAAGGCGTGGAGGAGAAGCTGCGCGTGGGCGCGACCGTTGCCGACGTCGGCTGCGGCCTCGGGGCGTCGTCCCGCCTGATGGCCGACTCCTACCCGAACTCGCGGGTCACCGGCTTCGACTACCACAAGGAGTCGATCGACCTGGCCCGACAGAAGGCGCAGGCCGCCGGCCTGAGTGACCGGCTCCGCTTCGAGGTCGCTTCGGCGAAGGCGTTCCCGGGGAGCGGCTACGACCTCATCACCGTGTTCGACTCCCTGCACGACATGGGCGACCCGGTGGGCGCCGCGCGGCACGTGCGCCAGGCGCTGGCGCCGGACGGAACTTGGCTGATCGTCGAGCCGATCGCGGGCGATGCGCTCGAGCAGAACCTGAACCCGGTCGGCCGCGCCTACTACGCCTTCTCGACCTTCCTCTGCACTCCGAGCTCGCTCTCCCAGGACGTCGGCCTCGCGCTCGGCGCCCAGGCGGGCGAGAAGCGGATCCGCGACGTCGCGACGGAGGCAGGGTTCACCCGCTTCCGCCGGATCGCCGAAACCCCGTTCAACGCCGTCTACGAAGCCCGGGCATGACTTTCAGCTGAGGGGGAGGCCCGCGGAGGCGGGCGGTTGCGTTGCCGCCCGCCTTCACCAAGACTTGGGAGGTCGAGATGCCAGTAACGGAAACGGGCACGCGCGCGAGGCAACCTGACTCGTCCGGGTTTGCGCTGACGCCAGACGGTCTCCGGTTGTACTACGAGGTCTTCGGAAGCGGCACCAAAACGATCGTTCTCCTGTCTGTAAACCCGATCTCCCATTCCCGCATCTGGAAGGCCCAGGTCCATTACCTCGCGCGGCATTTTCGCGTCGTCGCCTACGACGGTCGGGGCAGCGGCCTTTCCGACCATCCCGACCCGTCCGGCAAGTGGTTGGGGAGGTGGTGGGCCGACGACTGCCGCACGGTCATGGATGCGACCGGTACCGAGGCGGCGGTACTGGTCGGCATCTGCCACGACGGCGTGTTCCCTTCGGTCCAGCTGGCCGCGTCCGATCCGGATCGCGTCCTCGGCATCGTGGCGATCGCGCCGGGGGTCCCTCTGCTCACTCCGCCGCACCCACTCCGGGCGGCCGCGGTCGAGGTTTTCGACCAGGTCCTCGAGAGCAACAAGGGATGGTTCAAGCACAACCGCCACTACGTGCGGAAGAACTACAGGGGATTCCTCGAGTTCTTCTTCGGCGAGATGTTCCCCGAGCCGCACTCCACGAAGCAGCTCGAGGACGCCGTCGCCTACGCGCTCGATGGCCGTGTCGAGACGGAGCTCATGGACGTCGTGCCGGTCGCGGCCACCAAGGAGGAGGTGGAGGCGCTCTGCCGGCAGGTGCGCTGCCCGGTTCTCGTGATCCAGGGGGACCTGGACAACTGCCAACCGTTCGATCGGGGGCTCGCCTTTACCGAGCTGACGGGCGCCCGCCACGTGACGCTCCCCGGCTCAGGTCACATCCCGATGGCTCGGCACCCGGTACCGGTGAACCGGCTGATCCGGGAGTTCGCTGGTTCTGCGGCTCCGGTTCGCTCGCCCATTCGGCGCGCCCGCCGGACGCCTCGCGCCCTTTTGGTCAGCTCGCCCATCGGGTTGGGGCATGCCTGGCGAGATGTCGCGATCGCGCGCGAGCTGCGCCGGGTCGTTCCCGGCGTACAGGTCGAGTGGCTCGCCCAACCGCCGCTGACGACGCTGCTCGAGGCGTGCGGCGAGGTCGTCCACCCGGCCAGCGCCGACCTCGCACCCGAGTCCAAGCACGTGGACGCCGAGTGCGGCGAGCACGAGCTGCACGCGTTCCAGATGCTGCGCCGGCTGGACGAGATCCTCTGCGCGAATTTCATGGTCTTCGACGACCTCGTCAGGCAGGAGCGTTTCGACGTCTGGATCGCGGACGAGGGTTGGGAGATCGACCACTTCCTGCACGAGAACCCAGAGCTGAAGACGTCGCCCTATGTCTGGATGAGCGACTTCGTGGGCTACCTGCCGATGCCGTCGGGCGGCCGGCGCGAGGCACACCTGACCGCCGACTACAACGTCGAGATGATCTCGCACGTCGAGGGGAACCCGGCCTTGCGCGACCTCTCGATCTTCATCGGCGAGCCTCGGGATGTCGTGCGACGCCGGTTCGGACCGGGCCTTCCGTCGATCCCCGAGTGGACTCGGCGACACTTCGAGTTCGCGGGCTACGTGCTGCCCTTCGATCCAGCTGACCTGGCGGACACCGCGTCGCTTCGCCGAGAGCTCGGTTACGACCCTGATCGTCCACTGATCGTCGCCACGGTCGGCGGCTCGGCGGTCGGCGTTCATCTCCTGCGTCGCATCGTCGAGGCGTTTCGTCTGTTGCGGGCCGACCTCCCGGATGCCGACCTGCTTCTCGTCTGCGGTCCGCGGATCGACCCTGGCTCATTTCCCGCCGTGGCGGGGATGCGGGTGGTGGGTTACGTGCACGACCTCTTCAGGACGCTGGCGTGCTGCGACCTGGCCGTCGTGCAGGGCGGCCTTTCGACGACGATGGAGCTGGTGGCAAACCGCCGCCCGTTCATCTCGATCCCGCTCCGCAACCACTTCGAGCAGAACTTCCACGTCGCGAACCGCCTCCGACGGTATGGGGCGCCGCCTCCGACGCAGTACCACGAAGCGACACCGGAGCGGTTGGCCGAGCAGATGCGCGAGCGCCTTCGGTCGGCGGTGGCGTACGCACCGGTCGAGACGGGCGGCGCGTTGAGGGCGGCGCAGCTGATCGCGCCGCTGATCGCAGGGACGTAGCTCGGCTTCATCCCGAGCGCTCCGGCGAATTACGGACCTCGGTACCTTGTTTTGGCATGGAGATGACTCACGAGGAGGGGTCACGGGTCTACGCCGACTTCTATCGCCGAGATGCGTCCAAGGTCTTCTCGGCCCGAGCGGTCGTACTCGTCGAAGGGGTCAGCGATCAGCTCGCCCTCGAAGCGCTGGCTGAGAGGCGCGGCCGGTACCTCGATGCGGAGGGCGTGTCGATCGTGCCCATGGGGGGAGCGACGAACATCCGAAGGGCTCTGGATGTGTTCGGGCCGCGGGGCTTTGACGTCAGATTGGCGGGCCTCTGCGACGCCGGCGAGGAGGACGACTTCCGCCGCGCCCTCGAGCTCGCCGGCCTTGGCTCGAACCTGACTCGCGCCGACATGGAACGACTCGGCTTCTACGTGTGCGTCGCCGACCTCGAGGACGAGCTGATCCGCGCCCTCGGGCCGGCCGCGGTGGAGCGGGTCTTGGATGCCCAGGGCGACCTCGAATCACTCCGCACCTTCCAGAAACAGCCCGCCTGGCGAGGACGGACTGCCGA
>DATCOZ010000145.1:0-2705 GCA_036564345.1 Candidatus Dormiibacterota bacterium
AGTTATAGTGACCCCGCACTAATCCCAGGAGGGTTCAATGGCAGTTCGCATCCCCGGTATCGACCTTCAGGAGTATTACGCCCAGCTGGGGCCGATCCAGCCGGTCATCGAGGACGACCGCGTGACCGAGGTGATGGTCAACGGGATCGACCACGTCTACGTTGAAATGGCAGGCAAGGTCGTCCTCACCGGGATCAAGTTCCAGGACGAGGACCAGCTCCTGAACGTGATCCAGTTCATCGTGCGGTCGGTCGGCCGCCGGATCGACGAGCGCACCCCGCTGGCCGACGCCCGCCTTGCCGATGGCTCCCGCGTCAACGCCGTGATCCGCCCGCTGGCGATCGACGGCCCGCTGCTGACGATCCGCAAGTTCGCCAAGGACCCGTTCCAGGTCGAGGACCTCATCCGCTTCGGCAGCTGCACCGAGGGCGGCTTCGGGTTCATGAAGGCCGCCGTCATGGCGCGGGCGAACATCGTCGTCTCGGGCGGCACCGGCACCGGCAAGACGACCTTCCTGAACGTCCTCTCCGGATTCATCCCGGCCGAGGACCGCATCGTCACCATCGAGGACGCGGCCGAGCTGCAGCTCCACCAGGAGCACGTCTGCCGGATGGAGACCCGACCCAAGGACATCAACGGCGAGGGCGAGGTCACCATCCAGCGCCTCGTCATCAACAGCCTCCGGATGAGGCCCGAGCGGATCGTCGTGGGTGAGTGCCGTGGCGGCGAGGCCCTCGACATGCTGCAGGCGATGAACACCGGCCACGACGGCTCGATGACCACCATCCACGCCAACACGCCGCGCGACGCCCTGGCCCGCCTGGAGACGCTGGTCCTGATGTCGGGCATCGAGCTCCCGGTCAAGGCGATCCGCCAGCAGGTCGCCGGCGCGATCAACATCTTCTGCCAGCTGAGCCGGCTTCGCGATGGCTCCCGCCGGGTCACCTCGATCACCGAGATCACCGGCATGGAGGGCGAGACGATCACGATGCAGGAGATCTTCGTGTTCGAATCCCAGGGTGCGGGCCCCGACGGCAAGATCATCGGCAACTTCAAGCCCACCGGCATCCGGCCGAAGATCCTCGACCGCATGTTCACCATGGGCCTCGCCCTGCCCGCCGAGATCCAGGTGCTCTTCCCCGACCCCCGGATGATGGCCAAGCGGTAATACGGGCAAGGGGGGGCAGGCCCCCCTTCCAGAACCCCCCATCGCAGCGCGGCGCTTGGTGTCGAGGCAATAACTCAAACGGCCGGGCGACATCCCACTTCGTGGGACCCCAACGACCCGGCCTTCGCGCCGCATCTGGGTCGGGGGCGTCCTAAACTCAGGCTCGAGCCCTTAGCGGGAGGCGTACATGAAGGTTGTCATCCATGACCGGACGGAGGAGCTCGTCCCCAAGCTCCGCGCCTATACCGAGCGCCGCCTGGAAAAGCTGAGCCGCCACTTCGAGCGCGTCCTCGAGGCGGAGGTCCACTTCACGCCCGTCGCCCAGCGGGGCGGCGAGAAGGAGAAGGCGGTGAAGATCCTGGTCCACATGGACGGGCGTAAGAAACCGGTGCTGGCCGCGGAGGAACGTGGCCGCGACCTGCAGGCAACCCTCGATCTCGCCCTCGAGAAGATCGACCGGCAGGTGCTCAAGCTGAAGGGCAAGATCATCGACCGGCACCGTTCAGGAGCCACCGAGAGCGCGCCGGCGCCGGCTCCGGCTACGGTTACCGAGGGCCCCGAACGGGTAATAACCCGGGTGAAGGCCGAATCGGTGAGCCAGGCCATGGACGCCTTGGAAGCGAACGGGCATCTCTTCCACCTCTTCCTGGACGAGGACACCGGCGATCTCCGCGTGATCTACCGCCGGGGCGATGGATCGGTGGCGATCATCGAGCCCTGGATAACCTAAGGAGCGAAGTTTTCAGTTGGCGTTTTTCTCAAGGTTGCTCGACCCGAACGAGCGCGAGGTCAAGCAGCACCTTGCCGTCGCGCGTGCCATCGCCGAGCTCGAGCCAGAGCTCGCCGACCTCGACGACGCCTCTCTGCGCGCCCGCTCCGACGAGCTTCGCGAGCGCGCCACGGAGGAGGACCTCGACGCCCTCCTGATCGACGCGTTCGCGCTGGTCCGGGAGGCCGCCAAGCGGACCATCGGGCTCCGCCACTTCGACGTCCAGATGGTCGGCGGCATCGTCCTCCACCGGGGCAAGATCGCCGAGATGAAGACCGGCGAAGGCAAGACGCTCGTCGCAAGCCTCCCTCTCTACCTCAACGGGCTGAGCGGCAAGGGCGCCCACCTCGTCACCGTCAACGATTACCTGGCCCGCCGCGACGCCGGCTGGATGGGTCCCGTCTTCCACCTGCTCGGCCTCTCGATCGCCGTGATCGCCCACGACACCTCGGTCCTCTACGACCCCGACTACATCGACGAGGCGCACACCGATCCGCGCCTCCAGCACTTCCGCCCGGTCACCCGGCAGGAGGCGTATGCCGCCGACATCACCTACGGGACCAACAACGAGTTCGGCTTCGACTACCTCCGCGACAACATGGCCACCGAGCTCGCCAACCTTTTCCAGCGCAAGCTCAACTACGCGATCGTCGACGAGGTCGACTCGATCCTGATCGACGAGGCGAGGACTCCACTCATCATCTCCGGCCAGGGTGAGGACTCGACCGACAAGTACGCCGACTATGCCCGTTGGGCCGCCCGGCTTCA
>DATCOZ010000154.1:0-23101 GCA_036564345.1 Candidatus Dormiibacterota bacterium
TCGGGGAGTAGCGCAGCCCGGTAGCGCACTTGACTGGGGGTCAAGTGGTCGCAGGTTCAAATCCTGTCTCCCCGACCACTGTCTCCCCGACCAAGCCGAACGACTGTTCGATACCTCGAGGTACGACGCGCTCGTTGGTCCTTGCTCAGCCGGTGATCCCGATGGCGCGGCGGCTGTATTGAGCACCGGTGGCCGCATCGAGCATCCACGCCGCCAGGTCCGCGCGCGAGATCTTCTGCGACAGGCCACGCTTGGATCCCTCGGGAAGTACCACCACAGATCCTCTGGCCGGGCCGTCGGTGAGCATGCTCGCGTAGACGATGGTCCATTCGAGGTCGCTTCGGCGGAGCATCTCCTCGCCGGCGCTCTTGTCCTTGAGCATCGCGCCCATGCCAATGCCGGTGAGCAGCCGTGTCCCGGCATCCAGGCGATCGCGCTCGGCGGCAAACGTTGAGAGCACGACGACCCGGCTGAGTCCGGTCTTGCGGGCAGCTGCGACGATCGCCCGGGTTGAATCCGCGATAACCGATCCCTTGCCGCCGAGCGCGCTGATGACGGCATCGGCACCCTCCAGCGCGCTGGAGACGGCCAGCGTATCCGTCGCCTCACCCGTGACCAGACGAAGGTTGGAGTGGCCTGTGGTCAGCTTCTGAGGCGAGCGGACGAGCGCGGTGACGGTGTGGCCGGCCGCGAGCGCCTTCTCGACCACGAGACGGCCGGTCCGGCCGGTGGCTCCGAGGACTACAAGGTTCATTTCAGTACCCTCCAGTGTTCAAGTTCTCAAAGTTGAAGCTTCAAGTTGGTACCCTAAAAGCGCTTGAAGCGTCAACTTATTCCAGGACAGGATCCGAGCACCCAGTCAGCCCATTCGCTCCGCTCGCTAAGCCATCGTGAGTGGAGCGCCTGGCTTCAACTGGTCAGCACCTTCACGCTGCTGCCGGCAGCCCTCGACTCCGAGCTGCAGCGAGACGCCGGCATGAGTCACTTCGAGTTCGAAGTCCTGGTGGCGCTTTCCCGGCAGCCGGACCGGAGCGTTCAACTCAAAGACCTGGCCGTGCTCGCCAACGGCTCCCTCTCTCGCCTGTCGCATGTGATCTCGCGGCTGGAGGGGCGGGCCTGGGTACGCCGGAGGAGCAGGACCAGAGGTCGCGCAATGTACGCCGAACTCACCGACGAGGGCTACCGGAAGCTGATGGCGACGGGGCCGATCCATCTCCGGGAGGTTCGCCGCCTCGTGTTCGACGTGCTGACGCCAGTGGAGGTGAAAGCGCTGAAACACGTCACCGCCCTGATCAATGCCGGTCTGCTCGGCGAAGTCAATCTCGGAACGCTCGCCCGGCGGACCCGGGAGCGCGCGATGCGCCAGTCGAGCTAGCCGATTCCGAGGTTCAAATAGTGCTCTCAGGGCTGTGGCGAGCGTGGCCCCGGATAGTTCATCGAGAAGGAGGACTTCCCATAGAAGGAGAACCGCTCCTTGATGGCTCGGTCCGGGCCGAACATGCCAGAACCGCTCCTTGATGGCTCGGTCCGGGCCGAACATGCCGCCCGACACCCGCATGCTCTGCTCGGGGACAGCCTGGTCGGCGGCCTTCCCATCAACCCTGCCGGTCTGTACCAACTCCAGAAGGCTTTGCAAGTTCATGGTCATCAGACTGGCGTCGACCGCAGTCATCGCGATGCCGGCGCCACGGCGGTGCGGGGGCGGCTGTCGATCGGGCCACCGTCACCTCGCCGTCGTGGTTATGCGGTGGTGTCGGCCGTCGGGCTCGGCTGCGAGAAGCCGGCCACCTTCTGGAGAACACCGTTGACCCGCCGCAGCTCCCCGACCTCGCGCTCCAGCTCGGCGATGCGGAGGGTCTCATCGGTGCTGGTTCCCGGACGATGGCGGCCGCCGTCGATCTCCGACTGCTTCACCCACCGATGCAACGCTTCGCCGGCGATGCCTTCCTCTGGGACCGATGCCCCAAGCGGGGTCTCTTTTTCGTCCAATCTCTGCAGGCGGTGGAGCAGCGAGCCTTGCGCGTCGTTCGCGAAAGTCGAAAGTGGGACACCGTCGGAGGACAGCTCCAGCCTCTGCAGCATCGCCTGGGCGAGGCGGTTGGCGCTGAGAAGGTGCGCGGCGTCCGCCAGCGAGAGGAGGTGACTGCAGACCAGGAGCAACCCGAGAGTGGCCGCGAGGACGGTCAGGCTGGTTGCCAGCGGTCGGCCGGTGACGGCGAGCACGAACGCGCTGGTCGTGGCTGCGGCAAATGCCATCCCGGGTAGGGCAACCTGCCAGGACTTGATCGGCCCTTCCTCGGTAGCTGAGGAGTCCGTTGCCGGCCAGAGCGCAGCCAGAGCGATAAGCAGGAATCCGGCCACCCAGGCGGCGTCGAGGAGACTCCCCCGCTCGGTGTAGATACCCAAGCCGGTGAGGTAGGCGAAGGAGCTGTCGGCCACCGCGATGGCGAGGAAGCCCCCCAGCAGGAGCAGGAAACGCGCTCGCTCGGGACCGGATGCCCGGCTCGCGATGATGATGACGACCGACGCCGTCAGGACGTCTCCGACGGGATAGGCCAGGCCGATCAGCTGCGCGATCGGACCCGAGCTCGCCGATCCGAAGACGGGTCCCAACACGAACGCCCAGCAGACGAAGAGGAGCGAAAGGGCGACGACGGCGCTGTCGACGATCGACCTGGCTCGCGTTGCGGCGCGGGCCGGGGCCAGGGGAAGCGCCAGCAAGCCGGCGATCCCGAGGGGAACGGCGAGGAGAAAGCCCAGGTCGGCAGGCGACGGGAAGGGTACGGCGTCGCCGAATCCGACTTCGTAGATCGACCAGGCAACCTCACCGGCTGTCCAGCTCAGGGCAGCGGAGGACAGCAGGCTCCAGGCGAGCCGGTTCCGGTTCGAGGCCCGTCTCGCGGCGATCGCGCACGCCACGGCGGCGACTGCGGCTGCGACGGCCTCCCCGATGTCGTCGACCGCCACGGTCGTCCTGAGCCCACCGATGCCGAGCGCCAGCCAGATCGTGAAGAGCGCGAAGGCAACGCCGGCGGCGCCCGCCAGGACAAGGCCGCCGTCCGATCGCGTCCAGAGCGGGCCGGCGCCCGGCTCGGTCGCAACACTCACGGAATTGGATGTTGACCTCGAAGACCGTCACCGGGCCCTTCCGCGCGCGTCATGTCCCCGTCGGATCGCCACCCTTTTGCTGGAGTCCGGCAAGGGATCGCTTGCCGATCCGGTCAGATGCTGGTTGTGGCCTCGGCGGCGGCGGGGCGAACCGAGGCCGTCACTCGCCGTTGCGCAGGTCGCGGAGGTGCTCTCGGCGGTGGCGGATCGAGTCGAAGCTCACGGTACAGCCGTCGCCTTCCGGCGACTGGGCCAGGAAGCCGATGGCGAGGTGATCGACCGGTCTCAACGCGAAGTGGCGGACGAGCTGCCAGCTTTCGCCGTCGGTGGAGGAGTGGAAGGCGAAGGCCGGCCCGCGCCGGGCAGCACGGAGCCAGGTCGAGTTGCCCTCCACCGGGTAGGAGTTACAGTCGTCGGACAATCCCCGCGTCACGACCGACACTACCGTCGGCCGGTTGAGCGGGGCGTACTCGAAGCAGAGCTTCGCCCAGGAGTCCTCGTCTATATAGAGGAAGAGCGCCCCGGCATCGAAGCGGGCGCGGAAGTCGACCGTCACCCGGGCGCTGAGCAGGAAGTCCCCGGTCGACTCGGCCAGCAGGTGCGGGGCGCTCCGTACCGGCGGAGTCCCCGCCGGGTCGACGAAGTGATCGGTGCGTGCGCCGGCTTCGATCGTCAGGACCCCGCCGGCCAGGTCCCAGCGTTCTGGCGGCAGCCGCCAGCGAAGCTCCAGGGAGACATCCGGCAACCGGACCGGCTCATCCGGCCGCAATCCGCTCCGCACCAACTCAGCTGGCTATTTTCCGTGACATCGCCGGAATTGACACAGGGTGGGGGGCGAACTACTTTTGAGCGGGTACCGCGCTCCAGGGGGCTGGCGCGGTGTTTTCGGAAGAAATCGATTTCCTGAGGAGCCCCGGCGATCTGGAGGTAGATATGCAGACCGTAGAACCAGCGGTCGTGACGACGAGGCATCCGCTCGACCCGCTGACGGCCGAAGAGGTCCAGGCGGCGTCCGCGATCCTCAAGAAGGAGCGGGGCCTCGACGCCGGCCATCGTTTCGTCTACGTGATGTTGAACGAGCCGGCCAAGAAGGACGTGCTCGCCTGGAAGCCCGGCAACGGATCCCAGGTCGACCGCCAGGCGTTCATCGTCCTCCGCGATCGCCCGAACCGCAAGACGATCGAGGCCGTGGTCTCCCTCACCCAGGAGAAGGTCGTCAGGTGGGATGAGATCAAGGGCGTCCAGGCCTCGATCATGCTCGAGGAGTTCATGACCGTGGACGAGGTCGTCCGCAAGGATCCCCGCTGGCAGGAGGCGCTCCGCAAGCGTGGGGTCACTGACTTCGACATGGCGATCACGGATGCCTGGTCGGCCGGCTACTACTCGGACGATGACGCAGCCGGCAAAGGTCGCTTCTGTCGGCCGTTGACGTGGATCAGGCCAGGACCGGGAGAGCACGTCTATGCGCGACCGATCGAGGGCCTGATCGTGAAGTTCGACCTCGACAAGATGGAGGTCGTTGAGGTCGAGGACCACGGCGTCGTGCCGATCCCGCCCAAGAAGGCCAACTATGCCGCGGACCAGATCGCGGACCCGAACAATGTGCCCTATTTCCCGGACGGCGTGCGCAAGGACCTGAAGCCGCTTGACATAACGCAGCCCGAGGGGACCAGCTTCCAGGTCGCCGGCAACCAGGTCAGCTGGCAGAAGTGGAACTTCCGGATCGGCTTCAATCCGCGCGAAGGGGTGGTCGTCTACACCGTCACCTACAACGACAGGGGACAGGTGCGACCGATCCTGTACCGAGCTTCCCTGACCGAGATGTTCATCCCCTACGGCGACCCGGCGCCCAACCACTACCGCAAGAACGTGTTCGACATGGGCGAGTACGGCGTCGGGATGATGACCAACAGCCTGGAGCTCGGCTGCGACTGCCTCGGTGAGATCCGCTACTTCGACGGCATCGTCAACGACAACGACGGCGGCTCGATGCCGATCAAGAACGCGATCTGCCTCCACGAGGAGGACTTCGGGATGCTCTGGAAGCACCAGGACTTCCGGACCGGAGAGACCGAGGTCCGCCGCTCGCGCCGGCTCGTGCTCTCGACGGTTGCCACGATCGGCAACTACGAGTACGGCTACTACTGGTACTTCAACCAGGACGGCGGCATCGGCTATGAGATAAAGATGACCGGCGTCATGTCCAACGGCGCGATAGCCGAGGGCGAGACCCCCAAGCACGGCGCGCTGGTCGCGCCGGGCGTCTACGGTCCGCACCACCAGCACTTCTTCAGCGTCCGCCTCGACATGATGGTGGACGGTCTCAAGAACACCGTCTACGAGTGCGACAGCGAGGGTCTCCCGCCGGGGCCGGACAACCCGCACGGCAACGCCTGGATCGTGAAGCAGACGCCTTTCAAGCGCGAGTCTGAGGCTCAGAGCATCATCAACCCGCTGGCCGCTCGCTACTGGAAGATCGCCAACAGCGGCAAGCGGAACGGTGTCGGCGAACCGGTAGCCTACAAGCTGATGCCGGGCGACAACGTGCTTCCCTTCTACCAGCCCGACGCCTACGCGATCCAGCGTGCGCAGTTCACGACCAAGCACCTGTGGGTGACCAAGTACGACCCCGCCGAGATGTTCGCCGCGGGCGACTATCCCAACCAGCACGCGGGAGGCGCCGGCCTGCCCGAGTTCGTGAAGAGCGACAGTAAGCTGGAGGACGAGGACGTTGTTCTCTGGTACACGATGGGCGCGCACCACGCGGTGCGGCCCGAGGAATGGCCGGTGATGCCCGTGAAGTACATCGGGTTCCACCTCCTGCCACACGGCTTCTTCGATGGGAACCCGTCCTTGGACGTGGCGTCTTCACATCCGGCGCACCACGCCCACCACAACGGCCACTAGAGGGGGATCGTAAATGTCCGACGTCGCCAATCCATCGGGGCCTGCAGGCCCGCCATCCGCCCCGTCGGGCGGTGGGGCAGGGCTGCGCAGAAACATCCTCTCGATGCCTGAGGTCCTCACCCAATCGGTGGCCAACGCGGCGCCGAGTGCCGCCGTCTCAGTGCTGCCGGCGATCGCCTTCATCTACGCCGGGAATGGCGCCTGGCTCACGTTCGTGATCGCCACCGTTTCGCTGGTGCTGATCGGATACTCGGTCAGCATCTTCGCCCGCCGGTTCGCGTCAGCAGGCTCCTTCTACGTCTACAACACGAAGGCCCTGGGCCCCGCCGGCGGGTTTGCCTCGGGCTGGGCGCTGGTACTGGGCTATGTCTTCACCGCGATGGCCACGACCTGTGGCGTCGCGATCTACCTCGGCGCGTTCCTGACCCAGATCGGGCTGCCGGGCGGGAGCACCGTCGCCGTACTGCTGATGATCGCGGTCGACATCGCCGTCGCGACCTGGTTCGCTTACCGCGACATCGGGCTCTCGGCCCGCGTGTCGCTCGTGCTGGAAGCGGTTTCGATGACGATCATCCTGGTGCTCTTCGTGATCGTCTTCGCGCGCAAGGGCATCTCGGCTGACGCCTTGGCCCTCAAGGGCATGCCGAGCGCCGGGATCGGTCCCGGCATCGTTATCGCGATCTTCGCCTTCGTGGGCTTCGAGAGCGCGGCATCGCTCGGGCTCGAGGCGAAGAACCCCTATCACTCGGTACCCAGGTCGGTGATCATCAGCGCCGTCCTGGTCGGCGTTTTCTACATCCTCGGCACCCTGGCCCAGACCACCGGGTTCGAGGGCGCCAAGATCGGGCTCGACAAAGCCCCGGCTCCGCTCTTCGACCTCGCCGGGCTGATGGGCGTGTCGTGGATCGGCTTCGCGATGAACCTCGGCATCACGGCCAGCAACTTCGCCTGCACCTTAGCCTGCATCAACGCCGGCTCCCGGATCCTCTACCAGATGGGCCAGGACGGCGTGATCATGAAGTCGGCCGGGCGCTCGCACGAGAGCAACCAGACGCCTCACATCGGCATCTACCTCATCGTGCCGTTGATGCTGCTCGGCCCGTTTGTGATCATCCTCCTCGGCCACACACCGATCGACGTGATCAACTGGATGGGCACCACGGCGACCTTCGGCTTCATGCTCGCCTACCTGCTGGTGGCGATCGCGGCCCCGCTCTACCTCTACCGGCGCGGTGAGTCATTCGTTGCACCGCTGATCGTCGGGATCATCGGAGCGGCGGTGATGCTCTACGTCTACTACATCAGCATCCTTCCGGATAACCAACCCGCGCCCTGGCCGGGAGAGCTCTGGCCGGCCATCTTCGTCGCCTGGATGATCGTCGGCTTCATCTGGTATTTCATCGTCAGGTCGCGATCTCCACACGTGATGGCGCAGATCGGCGCCGTCCACGAGACGAACGAGGAGTTCGCGGAAGCGCGTCGCTAGGCTCGGTTGTTTTCCAAAAGAGGCGGCGGACCGGATGCCCGCCGCCTCTTCGTTTCTACCTCGAACGGGAGCGGCGGTAAGATCGGGCCCGGGCCACCTCCGCGTGCTGCAGCTGGGCTGGGGAAAGGAGAAAAGCCGATGACGGTGCTGAGCGACCTCGTGAGCGGCATAGCGGGCGGCAGCGTCGAGGTCATCGACCTGACGGCACCTCTTTCGGAGGCCACGCCGGTGATCCAGCTGCCGCCCCCCTTCGCCAACACCCGGCACTTCGCGCTCGAGGAGGTGAGCCGCTACGACGAGCGCGGTCCCGCCTGGTACTGGAACGACATCTCAACGGGCGAGCACGTCGGCACCCATTTCGACGCTCCGGTTCACTGGGTGACGGGCCGCGAAGGTCTCGACGTGGCCGAGGTCCCCGCCCGGCAGCTGATCGCACCGGCGGTCGTCATCGACAAGAGCCGGGAGTGCGCCGAGGACCCCGACTTCCTGCTGACGGTCGAGCACGTCGAGGCCTGGCAGGCGGAGCACGGGCCGCTCCCGGATGGTGGCTGGCTGCTCTACCGGACCGGTTGGGCAAGCCGCGCCGGCGACGCCGGCCGCTTCCTCAACGCGAACGAGACCGGGCCCCATACGCCCGGCCTGGCACCTGACTGCGCGCGCTGGCTGGCCGAGTCAGCCCCCATCCTCGGCATCGGGGTGGAGACCGTCGGCACCGACGCCGGTGCGGCCCACAGCTTCGACCCGCCCTTTCCCTGCCACGCCTTCATGCTCGGCGCGGGCAAGTACGGCCTCACCCAGCTCGCCAACCTGGAGCGGCTGCCGATCACCGGCGCGGTCCTGATCGTCGGCCCGCTGCCGATCGTCGGTGGTTCGGGGAGCCCGGCCCGCGTCCTCGCCCTCGTGGCCCGCTGACGGGCGGGCCGGTGGTGAAGGTCGCCCACGCGGTCGGAAGGCTGCTCGTCGAGCGGGGCGTCCGCCAGGTCTTCGGGGTGATCGGGAGCGGGAACTTCGACGTCACGCTGGCGATGGTCGAGGCGGGCGCAGCCTTCGCCGCCTCGCGCCACGAGGGCGGGGCGATCACGATGGCCGACGCTTACGGCCGCGTCAGCGGTGAGGTGGCAGCCTGCTCGGTGCACCAGGGCCCTGGCCTCACGAACACGCTGACCGGGCTGACCGAGGCGGCCAAGAGCCGGACCCCGCTGCTCCTGCTCGCCGCCGAAACCGCCGCCGCCGCGACCCGCTCCAACTTCCGGATCGACCAGGAGGGTCTGGTGACCTCAGTCGGCGCCGTGGTGGCGCGCCTGGGCAGGCCGGAAACCGCGCTCGCCGACGCGGCCGCCGCTCTGCAGCGTGCCCGCGACGAGCGCCGCCCGGTGGTGCTGATGCTGCCCCTCGACATTCAGGCCGCCGAGTGTCCCGCCGGGTCGCCGCCTCCGGCATACGTCGCGGCATTGCCACCGGAGCCGCAGCCGGCCGCCGTCCGCGAAGTCGCCGACCTCCTGGCCCGGGCGCGCCGGCCGGTCATCTTCGGCGGGCGGGGCGCGCTCGGCGCCGGAGCGAGGGTTGCGATTGAAGAGCTCGCCGACGCCACCAGCGCTCTCCTTGCCACCTCGGCGGTGGCCGGCGGGCTCTTCTCGGGCAATCCCTGGTCGCTCGGAATCACCGGCGGCTTCGCAACCCCACTCGCGGCCGAGCTGATCACCCAGGCCGACCTCCTCCTGTCCTTTGGGGCGACCCTGAACATGTGGTCGACCCGGCACGGGCACCTGGTCGGACCCGAAGCGGTCGTGGTCCAGGTCGATGTCGATCCCGACGCCATCGGCGGCCACCTTCACACTGACGCCGGGATCGTCGGCGACGCGACGCTGACCGCCCGTGCCCTGGCTGCCGAGCTCGCCGGCCGCGAGCACTCCGCGGAAGGCTGGCGGTCAGCCGAGCTTGCCCAGCGAATCGCCCGCAGCGGGTGGTCGCAACAGCCCTACGAGGAAGCCGGGGCGGCGGACCAGATCGATCCCAGGACACTCTCGATCGCGCTGGACGAGCTGCTGCCCTCCGACCGGACGCTGGTCGTCGACTCCGGCCACTTCATGGGCTGGGCGCCGATGTACCTGGCAATCCCCGCCGACCGGGGGTTCATTTTCACCCAGTCCTTCCAATCGATCGGGCTCGGCCTCGCGACGGCGATCGGCACCGCCGTGGCGAGGCCCGATCGCTTGACCGTCGCGGCCCTCGGCGACGGCGGGCTGCTGATGTCGCTGCCGGAGCTGGAGACCGTGGCCAGGCTCGGCCTCAACCTCCTGCTCGTCGTCTACAACGACGCGGCGTACGGCGCCGAGGTCCACCACTTCGCAACGCTGCACCGGCCGACCGACATCGTCCGCTTCCCGGACACCGACTTCGCCGCCATCGCAAGGGGTTGCGGCCTGGAGGCGCTCACGGTCCGGAGTCCCGAGGACCTGGCGCCGGCGACCCGATGGCTGGCCGGCGACCGGGGCAAGTCGCTTTTGATCGACGCTAAGGTGGTACCGACGGTGGTCGCCGAGTGGCTCGAGGAGGCCTTCAAGGGGCACTGAAAAAAGAATGAAGATCGGACTGCAGCTACCCGACTTCACCTGGCCGGGGGGCCCGCCGAAGCTGGGCGAGCACCTCGCCGCGGTCGCCGAGACCGCTGACGCGGCGGGGTTCGAGTTCATCGGGGTGATGGATCACCTCTGGCAGATCCGCTCCGTCGGCTCGCCCACGCGAGAGATGCTGGAGGCCTACACGACGCTCGGCTACCTGGCCGCCCACACCAAGAAGGCCCGGCTGCTCACGATCGTCACGGGCGCCGTCTACCGATACCCGGGGATGCTGGCCAAGATCATCACCACCCTCGACGTGCTGTCCGGCGGGCGGGCCTGGCTGGGCATCGGAGCGGCCTGGAACGAGGATGAGGCCAAGGGCCTGGGAATCCCCTTCCCACCCCTCGCGGAACGCTTCGAGCGGCTCGAGGAGACGCTCCAGATCTGCCTCCAGATGTGGGCGGGCGACGAGTCCCCGTTCAATGGAAAGCACTACCGCCTGGAGCGGCCTCTCAACTCCCCGCAGAGCCTGACCCGGCCCCACCCGCCGATCCTGATCGGAGGGATGGGGGAGCGGAAGACGCTCCGCCTCGTCGCTCGCTACGCCCAGGCCTGCAACCTCTTCCCGACGCCCGAACTGCCCCGCAAGCTCGAGGTCCTTCGCGCCCACTGCGAGGCCGAGGGCCGCGATTATGACGAGATCGAGAAGACGTCGATGTTCAACTTCGACGTCGGCGCCAACGGCGAGAACGTGGGCAAAACGATCGGCCGGCTGCGCCAGCTCTCGAAGCTGGGCATCCAGACCGCGATCGGCAGCGTCAAGGACGTCTGGGGTCTGCGCCAGCTCGAGATCATCGGCCAGAAGGTGATCCCCGCGGTCGCCGAGTTCTGACCGCGCCAACCGGCGTTCGCGTGAGCCCGGAGATCGTCCTGCCGCCAGCCTCGCTGGTCGCCTTGGTGGGCCCCGCCGGGGCGGGGAAGACAACCTTCGCGGCCGCACATTTCAGGCCCAGCGAAATCCTCTCCTCGGACCAGTGCCGGCTTCTCGTCTCCGATGACGCGGGCGATCAAAGTGCGAGCGCGTCGGCATTCGCCGTCCTCTACTTCATCGCCGCCCGCCGCGCCCGCCGCGGCCGGCTCACGGTGGTCGACGCCACCAACGTCAGACCCGCCGACCGGCAGCGTGTGCTCTGGCTGGCCCAGCGCTACCGGCGTCCCGCGATCGCTTTCGTCTTCGGCCTTCCCCTCGAGCTGTGCCTCGCACGGAACCGGGCGCGGGTCGATCGCCAGGTCGATCCGGGCGTCGTCGGGCAGCAGTGGGAGCAGATGCCCCGGTCCGCGGACGCCGTGGTCGCGGAGGGGTTCAGCGCCGTTCACTGGTTCCACTCGGCGACCGAAGCCGGCAACGTCCTCCTCAGGACGGGGGCGGTCTGAGCGCGGAGGAGGTCAAACGGTTCAGTGACCGTTTGAGCCTGACGCCTTGTTCCCGCCGGCTTTGTCGACCTTGACCGCCAGGGCGATCCGGTCGTCAAGCCGCCATGTCGACTCGGACCGCCAGACCTCGTCCAGCAGGGACTCCAGCTGAGTCTGCAGGTCGGGTCCGTCGGAATGCGGTCGGCTGGGCTTCTTGGCAATCATCGGGGTCTGTGCCTCCAGCCCACAGGTAATGACGGACCACCGTCATCTCGTCATTTTTCTGCGCTCGATCCGGCGTCATCTCGCTGCCGGCAGGCCCCGGCCGGGGACGGCCAGGCGGCCTAACCGGGTGGCCGCGCCCGCGGCCGGCGCGTACCTACGTTCCGCCCTCCTCCGATAATTGTTGCTGCACTTCTTACGGCCCCAGGCGCAAGGGTGATATGTGCAAACCCAGACGCCCACCCTGGAGCAGGCGCTCTTCTGGATGAACATCTACCGCGACCTCCTTGCCGTTGACGAGAGCGCGCTCGAGCGGATGCGGGTCCTGATCGTCGACGGGAAGAACGGGGATCGGTCCGAAGCCCACTATCGTCCCGACGTCGATCTGGTCGTCGGCGAGATCGAAAGGGTACGTGCCCGGCTCGATCACTGGCTCCGGTTGGTGGACAGCTTGAGCTGAGAACTTCGCCCGTAACCCTCGTGGCGGGTTCCCCGTTGAACCGCGGATGATCCCCTGGCTGGACAACCTGCTGAAGCTCGTGACCTATCCAGCCGACACCCTGCCAGGCCGGCTCGGACGGCGGATCCGCCGGGTTCGCAGAGGCCTTCGCCGAGCCCGGACAACCGCTCAGATCACCACCGTCCTCTAGAGCTGGGCTCGACTCGGGCCGATTTCGGTCGGCCGTTTCGGCTCGATTGCGCGCAGAATGGGTTAAACGGTTCCCTTTACGCGTTGGCCTCTGAAATCGGCAAAACTAGTGCCGCTGTTTTTGCGAAAGGTTTTTTCTGAGGCCTTCGAAGCGGAGCAGGGGAGAGTTCAACAGGTATGGGAGATCAGCGGGCCGAGGGCCCACAGGGAGAGGAAACCGAGGCGGTATCGCCGGAGAGGGCACGTCATTGGACGGCCTTCTATCAGGAGCTCATCGGCTACGAGGAAGGCATCCTGGAGTCGATGCGGGAGCTCTCGGCGGGGATGACCGCCGGCGAGAAGGAGGCGGTCAGAAAGACCAACCTCGAACCCCTCGAGGAGCTGCTCGTCGACTTTCGCAGGCGCCTCGAGCTCTGGCGGCGGCGCATGGAAGCCGAGGAAACCGAGCTGAAGTAGCGCCGCGGAGTCGGGGTTTTTCCGGCAATCCGGGGCAATTGCGCCTACCGTGTAGAGCCCGCGCGCGCAAAAGGCACCGCAATTCAGTTTGCGAACCTGACCAGCCTCGGCAAAAATTACGTCTGAAGGACATCCTTGATGACCGAAGCACTCGCCACAAAGACCGAAGCAACCCTCATCGAAGGTGAGGACCCCGGGACGATGCGCGCCGCCGACGCTCGGCGCTGGATCGAGATCTACTCGCGCCTGATCGAGTTCAAGGATGAGCTCCTGGAGCGGGTCCGGTCGAGGACCAGCAACAACGGCAATGACCACGGCAACCGCAGCGGTGGCGATCTCCAGGCCGACGAGCACGTGGTCCTCATCGAGATGACCCGGCTGCGGGGCCGTCTCGCCTTCTGGCAGCGACGCCACGCCGAGCTCGCTCCGGTCGACCTCGACGACCATCTCGGCATCATCAGCCCGAAGGGCAACGTCGTCCCCCTCACGCGCCGGGAGGACCAGCTGCTTCGTTTCCTGCTCCAGAATCCCGGACGGTACTTCGACACCCGAACTCTTGCTGCCAGGGCCTGGAACGATCCGAGCCTGGCCTCCGAGCAGGTCCGCACCTACGTCGTCCGGCTGCGGCGCCGGCTGCGCGAGGCCGAGGCCCACTGCGATATTCACAGCGAGCGCCGGCGCGGCTACGCGCTGACCTTCGAGGAAGTGGACAAAGCCCGGAACGGGTGACGTTGGCTGATGCAGGGCGCTGGAAGGAGCGCGTGCCGGACGAGCCCCGCGCGGAGGATTCCTCCCCGGCGACCCACGCGCTCGAGCGGATCGCCCACTACGAGGAGCTGATCCGGTTCGAGACCACGATCCTCGAGCAGATGGCAAGGCTCGCCAACCCTCTTTCCGACGCAGCGCGAGAGGAGATCGAGTCGAGTAACTTGAAGCCGCTGCGGGCTCTCATCGACGAGCTCCGCCGCCGCCGCGACTCCTGGGCCGACCGGCGAGATGCGGCCGCGGACCCGGCCAACCCGTCTCCCGGGTAGCGGAAGGAAAGCGGCAATTGAACAACGACGAACTGCGGCGCGCAGCAGCCGATCCCGACCGGTTGCTCGAGGGCGAGGACTCGGCTGCCACCGACGTGGCCACTGCCCAGCATTGGCTGCTCGTTTACGGGCAGATGCTGGAAACCAAGAGCGATCTGCTGGTCGACCTGCGGAGGGACATGACAGCCATGGATCCCGATGCACGCGACGAGATGGCGAAAACCGACGAGTCGCTGCTCGACGCGCAGGTGGATCGCTTTCGACGGCGGATCGTCTTCTGGGAATCGCGCCTGCGCCAGGATCGGTGACCGTCCGCTTCGAGGTCGACGGACCGGTCGCGATCGTCACCATCGACCGCCCCGAGCGCCGCAATGCGGTCGACCTGGCCACCGCGGCGGCGCTGGTTGCGGCATTTCGCCGCTTCGACGGCGATGCTGCATTGGCGGTGGGGATCCTCACCGGTGCCGGCGGCACCTTCTGCGCCGGCGCCGACCTCAAGGCGATCGCCGAGGGCAGAGGGCTGACGGTCAGCGAAGAGGGTGAGGGACCGATGGGCCCGACCCGGATGCGTCTCGGCAAGCCGGTGCTCGCGGCAATCGAGGGCCATGCGGTTGCCGGCGGGCTCGAGCTCGCCATCTGGTGCGACCTCCGGGTTGCCGCCCGCGGTGCCGTCCTCGGTGTTTTCAACCGCCGGTTCGGGGTGCCCCTGATCGACCTCGCCACGGTGCGCCTCCCGCGGCTGATCGGGCAGAGCCGGGCGCTCGACCTGATCCTGACCGGCCGTCCTGTCACGGCCGAGGAGGCGCAGTCGATGGGTCTGGTGAACGTGCTCGCCGAGCCCGGCCAGGCGCTTGCCGCCGCCCTCGAGCTCGCTCACCGGCTGGCCGCCCTTCCCCAGGCGGGACTTCGCAACGACCGCCTGTCGGTGCTCGAGCAGTGGGGCATGTCGGAAGGCGACGCAATGGCCAACGAGCTGAGTCGCGGCCTCGAGACCCTCGCCTCGGGTGAGGGCGGCGAGGGCGCCGCGCGCTTCGCCGGCGGTGAGGGGCGGCACGGTCAGGGGTCTTTGTCAGACTGACCGAGATGCGGTCCCGGCAGCACCTCGTCATCGACGGCGACGACACGCTCTGGGAGAACAACATCTTCTTCGAAGACGCCGCGGAGGCGTTCATCGACTTCCTCGACCACTCGAGCCTCACCCGCGAGCAGGTCCGGGCGGCGCTTGACGAGGTCGAGCGGTTGAACATCGCCAATCACGGCTACGGCTCCGCCGCGTTCGGCCGGAACCTGCAGGAGACCTATCGCCGGCTGGCCCAGCGCCACGTTCGGTCGGAGGACCTGGAGCACCTGATGGAGCTCGCCCGCCAGGTCGTCTCCCAGCCCATGCAGCTGAGACCGCGAGTTGAGGAGACGCTCGCGGACCTCGCGCCGCGCCACGACCTCACCCTCTTCACCAAGGGGGAGCATGAAGAGCAGACGCTCAAGGTCGACCGGTCCGGGCTCGCCCCCTACTTCGATCGCGTCGTCGTGACGCCCGAGAAGGACGTCGCCGCCTACCACGGGCTGGTGGCGGAGCACGGCTTCGACCCCGCCGCCACCTGGATGGTCGGCAACTCGCCCAGGTCGGATATCAACCCCCCGCTGGACGCGGGCCTGGGCGCGGTCTTCATCCCGCACCCCAGGACCTGGACGCTCGAGGTGGCCGAGGTAATCGAAAGCGAGCGCCTACTGGTCCTGGAGAGCTTCGCGCAGCTGCTGGAGCACTTCTAATGGGCTGTTTTCCCCCTCCCCACAGTGTGGGGAGGGCAGGGTGGGGCCAAGGGCAGGCCTAAATGCAGCGGGGACGGCGGTACAAAGGCCGCTGTGCCGCCCCATCCCTCCCCATTTCATGGGGAGGGTGTTCTTGCCTAGATCTAGCCCAGCAGCTTCAACTCCCGTTGTGGGTTTGAGAGATAACGCGCCCCATCGGGGGTGACCACCACCTCTTCCTCGAGGCCGATCACGCCGCCCTGGCCGGGCACCTCGAGGTCCATCTCGACCGCGAAGACGTTGCCCTCCCGGATCGTGAAGCGGGGACGGTCCCCGTAGCGCTCCCACTCCGGCCCCAGCACCCCGGAGCCGTCGTGGGCCACGCGGCCGCAGCCGTGGCCGAAGGCAAAGCCGGGTTCGGCGAAGTCCCATTCCTCGACCGTGGCGCGGGAGGCCGCGTCGACCTCGAAACCCTTCGCGCCCGGCTTGATCGCGGCAACACCGGCGTCGAGCGCCGTCCTGACCGCTTCGAACGTCCGCCGAACCTCGGGGGGCGCGGCGGTCTCCCCGGGCCGGCGCCAGTACCACGTCCGCTGCAGGTCGGAGGCGAACCCGTCGACGATCAGGCCGATGTCGACGTGGATCACGTCCCCGGGCTGGAGTTCCCGCTCGGTCGGCCCGGCGTGCCCGAGGAAGGCGGGCTGACCGAAGTTGACCATCGGGCAGAACTCGTTATCCCAGGAGAACCTCCAGCCGGCCTCGTGAACCCAGCCGTGAACCTCCCGCTGGAGGCCGATCTCGGTGATGCCGGGCTCCAGGCGGCGCTCGATCCGCTCCAGCAGCTCCTCGGTGAGCCGGACGGTGCGGGCGATCGCCTCGACCTCCTCGGAGAGCTTGATGCCGCGTACGTCGCCGGCGAGCTCGCCCGCGGACACCAGCCGGTCGGCGAACCGGGTGCCGGCGAGCATCGACTCGAGCAGCCGGTACATGCCGTGGGTGATCCCATCCGCTGTGTCGTCGCTGTCCGACCAGGTGACGCCGAGCGTCTTCGGGTCCCACTTGAGCAGGACGTCGAGCAGGTCTTCGCGGGGACCGTTGCGAAACGCGCGCAGCTCAGTCCACAGGCCGGTCGCCTCGAAGGTGCCGGCGTCGCCCGAGCCCACGATCGCCGCCGTCGACCCGTCCTGGTTGAGCAGGAAGGCGGAGGGCCAGGTGACGCTGGCTCCGACCAGGTAGTCGAGGGGGTCGGGCCGCAGCCCGGTCTCACGAGCGAACTGGATGAGCCAGCTATCGATCCCGTGCTCGCGCATCAGGCCGAGCGCCTGGCGGTGCTTGGCCCGGATCATCTCGACGCTCACCGACAGGGAGTCACCTCCGAGTCAGCGGGCCAGGTCGTGGAGCGCTTCGCCGGCGAGCCGGAAGACCGTCCACTCGTCGTTCGGCCGGGCTCCGAGCTTCTTGTAGAAGCCGATCGCCGGCTCGTTCCAGTCGAGCACGGCCCACTCCATGCGGCCGCAGTCGCGCTCGACGGCGATCTCCGCGAGCCGCTTCAGCAGTGCCTTGCCAAGGCCGGTGCCGCGATGCTCGGGCTTGACGAAGAGGTCCTCGAGGTAGATCCCGGGCCGGCCGACGAAGGTCGAGATGTTGTGGAAGAAGAGGGCGAAGCCGGCCGGTTCACCGTCCACCTCCGCGATCAGCACCTCCGCGTAGGGCCGGTCGCCGAACAGGCTCTTCATGAGCAGCGACGCGTCCATCACGACCTCGTCCGACATCCGCTCGTATGAGGCGAGCGCGCGGATCAGCTCCTCGATCGTACCGAGGTCGGCCTCGGTTGCCGAACGGATCTTCATGGGACCTGGGGCTCGGGCCGGCCGACGACGCCCGGCCGTGGAGCGCCGGCATCCTCGTCGCCGAGCCTCAGCCAGCCGTGGAGCCGTGCAAGCGGATTCGGCGCCCACCAGTTGAGGTTCCCGACCAGCCTCATCACCGAAGGCACGATCAGCATCCGCATCAGCGTCGCATCGATCAGGACCGCGGTGGCGAGCCCGATCCCGATCGCCTTGATGAGGAGGACCTGGGCGAGGCCGAAGGCGAGGAAGACGGCGATCATGATCGCAGCCGCGCCGCTGATGATCCGCCCGCTCCTCTCCAGGCCCTCGGCGACGGCCCCGGCGTTGTCGCCGGTCTTCCGGTAGACCTCCTGGATCCGGGTCAGGAGCATCACCTCATAGTCCATCGAGAGGCCGAAGACGATGCAGAACATGATCACCGGGACCGTCGGGTCGATCGCCTGGGGCGTGAAGTTGAGAAGACCGCTCAGGTGGCCCTGCTGGAAGACGAAGACGAGGACGCCGAAGGAGGCGGAGATGGAGAGCAGGTTGGTCAGCACCGCCTTGAGCGGTAGCACCACCGAGCCGACGAGGAGGAAGAGGACGACGTAGGTCACCAGGATCACGAAGGTGATCGCCGCCGGCGAGTCCTGGAGGATCAGGTTGATGAAGTCCTGGTTGAAGGCGGTGGCCCCGGTGACGAGCACCTCCGCGCCGGGGGGCGCCGCGCCGTCGCGGATTGACTTCAGGGTGGTGATCGCCGCGTCGCTCTGGGTCGGCTGGTTGGTGCGAACGTAGAAGACGGCGATGTCCTTGGCCAGCGACTGCTGGAGCAGCGCCTGCGCGTCGGCCGGAAGGCTCGCCGCGGCCGCCGGGTCGGCGGTATAGGCGGCCAGCAGCGCCTCGTACTGGGCCTTGCTGATGTCGGGGCTGAAGGTGACCGGGCTGTCGACGCGGATCACGTTCGGCTTGCTCAAGAGCTGCTGGCCGTAGTCGTAGAGCTGGTCGACGCGATCCTTGCTCAGGCTCAGCCCGTCGCGGTAGTAGGCCACGACGGTGAAGGTGTTCTGGTCCTGGCCGGGAAAGTCCTTCGCCAGCAGGTCGGCACCCTGCAGGGAGGCTGCCTGGGGAGGCAGCATGTGCTCGTCACCGTTCGCGATCTTGATCTGGGCGAAGGGTGACGCCGCGAGCAGGATTACGGCCAGCGTCGGAAGCAGCACGAGCAGCGGCCGCTTCATCACCCAGCCGGCCATGCTCTTCCAGAAGCCGCCGCGCCCGAGGTTGCCGAACCACGGGATGCGGGCCCGGTTGACCGCCCCGCCGGCGAGCGTCAGCAGGGAGGGGAGGAGGGTCAGCGCGAAGATCACGGCCATCGCCACCACGATCGAGCCCGCCACTCCCATCGAGACCAGGAAGGTGCCCGGGTAGAAGAGCATCCCGGCCAACCCGATCGCAACGGTAAGGCCCGAGAAGGTGACCGCGCGGCCGGCCGTGGCCATCGAACGCTGGATCGCCTCCTCGGTACCGGCTCCGGCGAGGAGCTCCTCCCGGAAGCGGTTGACCATGAGCAGGCTGTAGTCGATCGCGACGCCGAGACCGACCAGCGTCACGATGTTGATCGCGTAGGTCGAGACGTCGGTGAAGCGAGCCAGGAAGAGGGTGCCGGCGACGCCGGCGACGACCGCCGCGCCCCCGACGCCGACCGGCAGCAGCGCCGCGACCAGGGTGCCGAAGACGAGTAGAAGGAAGATCACCGAGAGCGGTATCGAGGCCAGCTCAGCGCGCTGGAGGTCGTCGGCCAGGTAGGTGTCGAAGTCGCTGCCGATGGCCAGGCCGCCGGTGACGTAGGTCTGCAGGCCGCCGGCGGGCTTGATCTTGTCCTGGATCTCGGTGAAATAGGTACGAGCGGTGTTGCGGCTGTCCTTGACGTCGACGAAGGCCACCGTCTCTTTGCCGTCGCGAGAGGTGACGGCCGCTGTCTCCGTGGCAGGGAGGCTGTAGACGGTCTGGACGTCCTTGATGCGCGAATCCGCCAGCAGGGGTTGAAGTGTCTTCTCGACGGCCGCCCGGTAGGCGGGATCGCTCACCTGCAGTGTCGAGCTCTTGAAGAGGACCTCGAAGCTCGAGCCGCCGCTTCCCGTCGTCTTGGGAAACTGCGAGGTCAGGAGGTCCGAAGCCCGCTGCGATTCGAAGTGGACGTGAGAGGTGTTGTTCAGCTGCCCCTTCAGGCTGAAGCCCACCCCGGCGATGCCGGCGAGCAGCAGAACGCTCGCGGCGAGCACCCACCACTTGCGGTGAAAAACAAAGCGGCCCCAGGCAGCGAACATTCGGCCTCAGCTTATTTGGATGTTGCTGGCCCCGCTCTCGACGTTGATGTCGTAGCGGTCGGCCGAGGTCGAATAGTCTGCCGAGGCGTACACCTGGCCCCGTTGGAAGAGGCCCCCGAAGTTGTTGCCGTCGACGTCCACCGAGGTCGCGCCGCCGCTGGCGGAGACCCGGATCGGAGTTCCCGCCGGCCGCTGAATGGACAGGTGCATGGCGCCGCCGGAAACTCGGATGGGGACTGTCCCGGTGGGCTTCGGCAGCATCATCTTGACCGAGCTCGCGCCCGACTCGACGGTGACTGAAGAGACCTTGAGGTTGGACAGGTCCAGGCTCGTCTGTGCTGCGCCCGTGCTGAGCGCGACCACCCAGGGCAGCTGGTCGTTGAGGATGAGGTCCACCGACCGGCGGTCGTTCACGGTGCCCCAGTGAAGGCCCGACCGACCAGGCAGGTTGACGGTGAGCGTGCTGGTGGCGGCGTCGACGCTGGCTTCCGGCTTCTCATCCGAGGGTGCCTGGATGGTCGCCTGGTAGAGGTCGGCGCCGATGGAGCCGGCGCGCACCGTGATCTGCGCGGCACCCGCCGAAAGCTGCAGGTGGGGTGTCGAGACCTCGCCGGTGGGAGCCGAGAAGCGCGAGGTGACAACCGGGCCCGAGGAGCCGGCGAGGGTGCCCGGGACGGCGGCGATGCCGCCACCGACCGCGACCAGGACGAGGATCAGGAGGACGGCGCCGAAGATGCTCGCCAGGCGGCCCGGCAGCCGGCCGCGGAGGAGGATGGCGACTCCCAGCGCGATCAGCAGGATCGGCCATAGCCGGTAGAGCCGGGCGACCTTGTCCCAGTCCAGCCAGCCGACGTTGAAGAGCAGGGCCACCACGCCGAGACCGATCAGGACGACCGGCCAGAAAAGCGGTCGGCGGTCCCGCGATGGACTGGACGGCGGCAGCGCGGGATCGGCGGGGACGTTCATATCAGCCATGCCCCCACTACGTGGCGGCGAGTTTCCGCGTTACAGCCGTAACGTCACCTGAGCCGTGGACGTAAGCCGGTCAGAGCGCTTGGATGAACCAGAGGCCATCGGTCTCGTGAAAAAGGGCGACCCCAGGGGCGCAGAAGCGCTGCTCGAACGACATCAAAAGGAGGTCTACAACGTGGCGTTGCGAATGCTGGGAGAGCCGTCGGCGGCCGAGGACGCCGCCCAGGACGCCTTCCTGCGCGCTTTTACGAGGCTCGACCTCTACCGGGAGGGCGAGCCGTTCGGCGCCTGGGTGCACGGGATCGTGCGCAACCGCTGCCTGGACATCCTCCGCTCGCGGGCGCGTGCCTCCGCCGCCTATCCCCGGGTGGGCACGCCGGAGCCCGACGCCGAGTCCGACGCGATTCGCAACCTCGAAGCGCAGGGCGTCCGGCGGGCGCTCTCCCGCCTCCCCGCCCGCGACCGCGCGCTCCTCGTGCTCCGCTACTGGGAGGACCGTCCGATGGAGGAGGTCGCCCAGTCGCTGGGCATAACCGATGGCGCGGCACGAGTCGCTCTTCACCGCGCCCGCCGGGCACTTGCGGGCCAACTCTCGACAATGGAGATCACCCAATGAACTGCGCCCAAGCCCGCCCCCTGCTCCTGGCCGGTGACCCGGCCGCCGACGCCCATCTCGAGGGGTGCGAGGCGTGTGCCGCCTGGCTGGAGAAGCACGACCCGCTCGTCGAGCTCTTCCGCGCCGCCCGCCCCGAGGCGCTGGCTGCTCCGGCCGGACTGCGGCGCCGCGTGCTCGGCAGCTGGGTCCCGGCGCGCCTCGGGTGGCGGCGGTGGGCGCAGCCGGCCGGCGTCGCGGCCGCGACCGTGGTCCTCGTTTTCGCCGCCGCCTATGCGCTGGCGACGCAGGAGGCCGGGCTGCTGGCCGGCGCGGCCGGATACCTGCAGCCGGCGGTCGTTGTCTTCGCCGGCCCGCGCGACCTGCTCCTCGGCAACCTGGTCGGGCTTGCCGGACTCGCCGGCCTGGCCCTCCTCTCGTTTGCGGTCGGAGGTCTGCTCTATCGCGACCTCGGCCGGGCGCCCCGGGGGCTCGCGCGGTGATCCGCAGGCTCTTCTTCGGCTTCCTCGTTGCGCTGGCCATTTGCCTGCCGGCGGCTGTTCCCGCCGCCGCGGATGCCTCACCCTCCCCGTCGGCAGCGGTCAACACGCCGCCACCGGTGATCGACGCGAACCCGCAGGACCGGGTGTCGTTCGGGTCGAACATCCACATCGCGGCAGGCGAGACCGCCCGCGACGTGTTCTGCCTGGGCTGCTCGGTCGTCTCCGAGGGCACGGTGACGCGCGACCTGGTCGTGCTGGGCGGAAGCGCCGACATCACGTCGGTGGTCGGGCGCGATGTCTTCGTGATGGGCGGCAACCTCCACCTCGGCCCCAAGGCCACCGTCGCTCGCGACCTCTCCGTGGTCGGCGGCACCACCACGGTGGACCCCGGGGCGACAGTAGGCCGCGACAAGACCGCGGTCGGCTTCCCCGGGGGCGGCACTTTCACGCCATCGCCCAATTTCGGCGGTCCCGAACTCGGCACCATCTTTCCCGGCGCTCTCCTCGTCCTGCTCGCGGCACTTGCCCTGGCCCTCTTCCCCCGCCAGCTGGCGGTGACCGCTTCACTGGTCGAGGCCCGGCCGGTCGCCAGCTTCGGCCTTGGTTGCGTCGGCATCCTGGGCGGCTTCGCGCTCGCGATCCTGCTCGCGATCACGGTGATCCTCATCCCGGTCAGCCTCGTGCTCGCGATCGGGATCCTGCTGGCCTGGGTTTTCGGCTGGGCGGCCATCTACCTGATCGTGGGCAACCGCCTCCTCGCGGCCGCCGACCAGAAGGCGCAGCCGTTCCTCGCCGTCATCGTCGGCGGCGCGGCATTCGCCGTCCTCTCCCTCGTTCCGCTGGTGAGCATCCCGCTCGGGCTGATCGGCGGGTCGATCGCCCTCGGCGCCGCGCTCGGCTCGCGCTTCGGCACCCGAACCGAGCAGGGCGACTTCTTCGCCTGGGGCAACCGCTCGCCTTACTTCGTGCCGGCCACCGGCGCGGCGCCCGCAGCGCAGCCGGCCGCGCCTGCCCCGCCGCCCCCGCCCGCGCCAACTCCACCGCCACCCGAGGAGCCTCCGGAGGCCAATACTTAGCGGGCAAGGATGCCCTCCCTCGACCTCTTCGCAGCGCCCTCCCGCGCCTGGTTCCAGTCCGCCTTCGCAGCCCCGACCGAGGTCCAGGAGCGGGGGTGGCCGGAGGTGGCGGCCGGCCGCCACACCCTGATGACCGCGCCCACCGGCAGCGGCAAGACGCTGGCCGCCTTCTTCTGGTGCCTTGACCGGCTGGCGGCCGAACCGGTCCCACCGGAGG